>NZ_JBHZGN010000004.1:0-353541 GCF_049334135.1 Metapseudomonas cellulosilytica
CCCGAACTCAGCAGTGAAACGACGCATCGCCGATGGTAGTGTGGAGCTTCTCCATGTGAGAGTAGGTCATCGTCAAGCTTCTATCCCAAACCCCCGATACGCCCAGGCGTGTCGGGGGTTTGTCTTTGCGCGCGAGAAAATTCGGTTTACGAAATAACCCCGTAACGCCGGTAGGCCGGTGCAGCGAGCGGGATTAGGATGGCTGGGACTGCCTACAACAATAACGGAGAAACCATGTCCCCCTCCCGCAAGCTCCTGGTGCTCTATACCGGCGGCACCATAGGCATGCAGATGACCGACGCCGGTCTCGCACCTGCTTCCGGCTTCGAGCCCCGGCTACGCGCCGAACAGGCCGCCCACCCCGAGCGACAAGTGCCTGATTGGATATTCCGTGAGCTGTCGCCGCCCCTGGATAGCGCCAACATGACCCAGGCCAACTGGCTGGCCATGCGCGACGCCATAGTCGAAAGCGTGGAGCGGGATGCCTGCGATGCCGTACTCGTGCTGCATGGCACCGATACCTTGGCCTACAGCGCCGCGGCGCTGTCCTTCCTGCTCCTTGGTCTGCCGGTTCCGGTTGTGCTCACCGGCTCCATGCAGCCCGCAGGCGTGGAAGGCGGCGATGCCTGGCCCAACCTGTTCGGCGCCCTGGCGCTGCTCGCAGCAGGCGTCGCCCCTGGCGTACACCTCTACTTCAACGGCAAGTTGCTCAATGGCGTGTGCGTCACCAAGCGGAGGAGCGATACCTTCGATGCCTTCGCCGAGGCTGGGCGCCCACGCAATGGCCAGCGCGTGCAAGCCTTGCCCGTAGAACTCGACTACCGCAGGCCACGCCGGCCGGTAGGCCTCGCCGTGCAGCCGCTATTTCCCGGTCTCACCTCCACGCAACTGCGTGCTGTGCTCGACAGCGGTGTCCAGGGCCTGCTGCTGGAGTGCTATGGCAGCGGCACCGGCCCCTCGGACAACGCCGACTTCCTCGCCGCCCTCACGGAGGCCCATGCCCGTGGCGTGGTGCTGGCGGCCATCAGCCAGTGCCCGGAAGGCGCGGTGAAGTTCGGTGTCTACGCCGCCGCCAGCCACCTTGCCCGTGCAGGCTTGGCGTCATGCGCTGGCATGACCCGCGAAGCGGCGCTGGGCAAGCTCTTCAGCCTGCTGGGTGCCGGCCTGCCCCAAGCGGAGGTGGAACGCTGGCTGACGCTGGATCTCTGCGGCGAGATGGCCGGCTGATCCGAGCACGATGACTAGGCCCCGGCAACAAGCCGGGGCTGTCGCTGCACAATCACAACGCCTCGCGCGAACCCGCCAACAGTGCGGGTGAACACCGCGCGCCCAACGGCACCTCTGGACCCTCCGCCCCCTTCAGCCAACCGTCCAGGTCTCCCCGCCGTCACTCATTCCGCTACCCAGAACGAGCTACCCGGTTCGTGCTAGCGCGCCCGGACTACCGCGAACCGGCGATTGTTGCCCTCCACCCCCGCGACTAGAACTGACACAGCGGCCGCGCAAGGTCCGGCGCTCGCAGCCAGGCGGCATCCGCCGCAGCTACAGGAGGTTTTCCATGAGCCAACAGTTTGATGAGGACGTGATGGACGAACTCACCGCGGACATCCCGGCCGCCGCCGACGAATTGGACGAAGGCCTGGATATGGAGGGATTCGACGAAGGCGAAGCCTACGACGAGGCAATGGGCGATGCGTTGGAAGACGAAGCCGATTTTGCCGACGAAGCCATCGATGAAGCCTTTGCCCTGGACGAGTACGACGCCGCCGACGGTTTCGACGAAGGCGCCGACGAATATGACGAAACCGAGTTGATCGACGCCTTCGAGGATGTGATGGCCGATGCCCTGGATGCCGGCGACGCCGATGAATTCTTCGGTCGCCTGCTCGGTGGGGTCAGCCGGCTGGCCGGGCTGGTCGGGCGTGGTGCCCGGGGAGCTGGCCAGGTGGCGCGTACTGTCCGTGGCGGGGCCCGGCAGGTGGGTGGCATTGCCCGCACGGTCGGCCGCGCGGCAGGGCAGGTCGGCCGGGTGGCCGGGCGGGTCGGCCAGGTCGCCAATCGTGTCGGTGGCATCGCCGGGCGGGTGGGCAACATTGCCGGCCGTGCCGGCGGCATCGCCAGCCAGGTGGGCGGGATCGCCGGCAGCGTCGGACGGATCACCGGCCGCGCCGCGCAGTCGGCCGATCCTCTCGGCAGCCTGCTGCAGCAACTGGTGCCGATCCTGCAGCAGTACCAGGCGCAGGGTGTCGATGAACTGGATGCCTTCGAGGACATGGCCGACTGGCTGGCCGAAGAGGACTTCGACGGCGCCTTGCCAGTGCTCGGCGGTCTTGCTGCGCGTGTGCTGGTGCGCCCCGTGCTGCAGCGCGCGGCCGGCGCCGGTATCGCCCAGCCGCTGCGTCGGCAATTGGTGCGTAGCGCAACCCAGGCGGCACGGACCCTGGCCCAGCGCCGTGGCCCACAGGCAGTGCGGGCATTGCCGCGCCTGGCGCAGGGCGTAGCGCGCACCGCGCAGCGCCGCCAGACGCCGGCACGGGCGCTGCCCCGGGCGATCCGCCGCACTGCCAGCCAGGTGGCGGCGCGGCCGCAACTGGTTCGCCGCCTCACGCAGATAGGGATCACCGGCGGGCCCGCGGTGGGCGGCGCTGCCGGCCCCGTGCAACGGATAAGGCTGAACGGGCCGGTCGAGCTCGTCATTCATCGTCGGTGAACAGGATCCACGGCACGTTCGCGTGCTGAAACAACAGCGCAAGCGAAGGAGAACGCCATGAGCGACTTTGATACCGATGTGATGGAGGATCTGATGGATGCCGTGGAAGGCCCCGCGCGGCAGGCCTACGACGCATTCGATGAATACGATGAAGGCGATGAGTTCGACGAATATGACGAAGGCGATGGTTTTCTCGGCGGGATCGCCGGCCGGGGGCAGGCGGCCGACGATTTCGACGAGTTCGCCGACAGCTACGCGGAGGCGGGCTTCGACTCGCTGGAAGATGCCGTGGCCGATGCCCTGGAGGCGGGAGACGGTGATGAGTTCTTCAGGCGCCTGGGCAATATCGCGCGTACCGTCGGTCGCGGCATTGGCCGGGTCGCGCGCGTCGTAGCGCCCATCGCCAGTGCGATTCCGCTGCCCCAGGCGCAACTGGTCGGGCGCATCGCCGGCATGGCCGGACGCCTTCTCGCCGATGGCGCCGATGAGTTCGAGGCGATCGACGAACTGGTGGACAGCTATGACGACGACGCCATCGATGCTGCCGCGCCGATAGTCGCCGGCCTCGCGGTACGCCGCGCGGTGCCCAATGTCGCGCGCCTGCCGCAACAGCAGCGCCGGCAACTGGTACGCAGTGCGACCCAGGCCACGCGCACCCTGGTACGCCGCCAGGGTGCCCCGGCCGCCCGTGCGGTACCGCGCATCGTCACCACCGCGCAGCGTGCCGTACGCGCCCGCCGCGTGCCGGCGCGGGCCATGCCGCAGGTGGTGCGTCGCGTGACCCAACAGGTGCTCCGGCGCCCGGCACAAGTTCGCCAGCTGGCCCGGCCGCTGACCCGCGGCGCCACGCGGGTGGCCACGCGCGCGGCGGGCGGCGTTTGTCCGCACTGCGCCCATCGTCACCTGCGGATTCGCGGCCCGGTGACCATCCATATCGGACGCTGAACCCAGCACGGCAAGGAGGCGACGGTCATGGACATGCGGAAATTCCTGCGCACCAAGGTCTTGGGTTTGTCGGCACGGCTGTCACGGCTGGCGCGCATCGACAATGCCTTCGTCGGCCTGCGTGCCCAGGACCTGCCCTATGCACCGTCGCCTGCCCATGTGCAGGTCGCGAACCATCGCCTGGCCGCTATCGAGGCGAACATCAAGCGACGCTACCGGCACCTGGCCAATACCTGGGAACAGGCGCCGGCCAATCGCGTGCTGATCGACATCGCACTGGTGGAGCGTGAGCTGGACCGGGCACGGCGCGCCTTCGGCATGTTCTTCGAAGTGTTCGCCCAGCGCGGTACCAGCTTCGGTCCGGCGCTGGCGGCCCACGATGCCATCGCTGCCGATTGCTACGACGCGATCCGCCAGCATGCGCCACGCATCTTCGACGGCCCGCTGCTCAAGCCCGTGTGCTACATGGAGCACGGCTATTCGCCGGCGACCATGCGCCGTGGCGTGCAGCTCTCGCGCCTGTTGGGCGAGGCCAATCCGTTTCCGCTGATCCGTATCCCGTGGGATCGCGATCAGCCCTGGCAGGCCGTGTTCATGCACGAGGTCGCGCACAACCTGCAGGCGGACCTCGGCATCTGGCAGGAGAATCGCCAGGCGGTGGTCCGCCGGCTGCTCGGCCAATTGCGCGACCCCGCCATCGCCTCGGTCTACGCCCGCTGGCACAAGGAGATCTTCGCCGACCTGGCGGCGATCCTGCTCGGCGGGCCGGCTGCCGCCTGGGGCATGGCGGAGTTTCTCGCCCATCCGGCGCCGCGGGTCCTGACCTACAGGCCCGGGGCCCACCCCACCGGCTACCTGCGCATCCTGATCCTGGCGGAGATGTTGCGCCGGCTCGGCTTCCAGCGCGACGCCAGCCAGCTGACCCAGCTGTGGAACACCTTCTATGACCCGAAGCGTTTCCACCGGCTGCCGCCCCGCCTGCTCGGCAGCGCCGAGCGCACCATTCCGCTGGTGGTCGACGAAATCGCTTTCCAGACTCGGCGCAACCTGGCCCAACGCGCCCTGGTGGACATCCTGCCATTCGGCCGTGCCGACCAGGAGCGCATCACCGAAGGCGCGCGGCTGCTGACGCAAGGACGGGCATTGCAACTGACGCTGCCGCCGCGCCATGTCGTCAGCGCGGCGGCCTATGCGCTGGCGTCGGGCCGCATTGCCCCACGCGTCCTCGCCGGCCAGGTCACCGCGTACCTGAATGGCGAACCCGTTCCGCGAACCGAGAAGTCACGTCCACGCGTGGCGGCGCGACGTGAGCCCGTGTCTGTCGCCTAACGCTGCATCAAGGAGATGAGGTAGACCATGGTCACTTATTCGAGCACCACCGCTTCCCCTGCCGGCAGCGGCACCAACGCCGGGACACTGGAAAACCAGCAACGCACCCTGGCACTGGACAACCTGATCCGCCGCGAGCTGAAGGTGGGCGATCCGAGCGACCCGCGGCAGATCGCCACGGCGTTGCTCGACCGCTACAAGGCCGACCCGCGCGCCCATGCGATCGCTACCGAGGCCAAGGGGTTGCCCACCCAGGCCAACGGCTACGCGCCCGCCGTTGCGGTGCCGGCCACTACCTCCACCGATGCCGAATGGCAGCAGGCGCTCGACGACATCGAGCTCGACCTGCGCGAGCTGACCAGCAACGTCCTGGTCAAGGACATCGTGCCGGAGCTGCGAGGCTGGGCGCAGGCCATCCGCTCGGCGCTGAAGGAGGGTTACCAGGCCGCCCGCTTCGCCCTCGATGCCCGCCAGCGCGACAAGGTCTTCGGCATCCGCCGGCAGTTGAACGACTATGCGCGGCTGGCCCGGCTCATCGGCGTGCTGACGCCGTCCATTGCGCAGAACTACCGCAAGTTCGCCCAGAGCCTGGATGAAGCGGCGGCCGTGCTGCTGGTGATGATGGGCGAAGTGCTCGCCCAGATCGGCTTCGGCGGTGGCCGCTTCCTGCTCCAGGCGCCTTACTCCGAGCTGCAGGGACGTCGCGACGCGGTGATCTACGCACTGCGCAACCTGATCGGCTCGACCCAGGAAGCGTACGGGCAAAGCGAGTGGCCGCGTGGTGTGGATGCCTACCGGCGCCTGTTCAAGGCCCTGGAGGATCGTGGCCATGGCGACCTGCGCGCGCTGCTGGTGGAAAACGAACTGGCGCGGGTGATGGACGAGTTGCTGCAGCGCGCCTCGCAAGGCGAAAGCGAAGGGCTGCGGGCCCTCGGCTCGACCGCGCAGATCGATCTGGCGCGCTTCCGCCACCTGGTCGCGGTCAGCCGCAGCCTGGTGTCGCCGGAGTCGCCCTCGCTGACGGCCTTCCTCGAGGCGCTGCTGCTGTTCGCCGAAGCCTTCGACTCGGCCGGCGGCTTCCGCCTGCTGCGCATCGCCCGGCCGCCGATCCTGCTCTATGGCCTGTATGGCGCCCATGGCGACAACCAGCGCGCCGAAAGCCGCCTGCTGGAGCTTATCCATCAACGCGCGCTGCTCGCCCATCGTCTGGATTGCCTGGCCAATTGCGCCTGCGAGGGGGACGGAGTGAGCCGCCAGATTGTCCTCGACAAGGTGCTGTACGACGTCGACCGCGCCATCGACCTGTACGCGCTCGGCCGTCCGGAAGCCGACTTCGGCCTGCATGAGCAACGGGCTTCCGCCTACAGCTACATCATCGATGCGGCGTTGCTGGAGTGCGGCGTGTATGGCGGCGGCTCGCTCAAGCCGCGCGCGGAGCTGTTCATTTCGAGCAACGAGAAAGGGCAGTCCTTCATCGAGGTGCAGTGCGGCAAGCGCTCGGACCTCAACACCGCGGTCACACCGATAGAGGCCGGGCTGGAGCGCCTGAGGGGCCTGCTGCGCCCGACCTTCTACAGCGACGACAGCTGGTCCACGGATGCCAGTGTGCTCGCCGAAACGGGGCCAAAGGCCGCGCGACTCCAGGAGCTCTCCGTCGCCGGCCACCTGGAATCGAGATGGAGCGAAATGGTGGCCACCATGGCGCCTGGCTGCATCAGCCATCTGCGCATCTTCAATGGCGATGGCGTGCTGGTGCGCCTGATCAAGCGCGGCATCGTGCTCAGCAACAACGACTGGATGATGCACGTGAAGAAACATGGAAAGTCGGCGGTGCGGCTGCACGTCGGCAATAGCCTGAACACCCGGTCTGCCGAATTGAACAAGGTCATCGAGGCGCTGGACTCCGCGGTCGTAGGGGCTGCCGATTACGACGTGCTGGACATCGGCATGCCGCCAACCCTGGAAACCACGGCGGAGATGTTCGTCAGGGGTATCGAGCGCAGCGGGCTCAAGCGCGACGAGGTGGCCGAAGGCCCGAACATCGTCATACAGACGGAAGATCTCTCCCCCGATCCGGGCTCCTACCTGTCGAGCACCGCCACGGAGCCGGAAGCCGCCGTCGCCCTTGTCCAGCAACTCGGCATGACGCTGATGGAGGGCGCGCGGTCCGAGCAGTTCCTGGCCGGCGCGCAGAAGCTGGAAGAGGAGCGCGAGGTCCTGCTCGCCAGCGTGCCGAACATCAACGAGGCGGAAGCGCAGCGCATCATCGGCGAGCTCGCCGGCTATGCCAGGAGCCTGCAGGGCAAGGACGCGGACGCGTACATCAAGCGCAACCGCAACAAGCTGCAGGGCCAGGTCTACCGCCTGTTCGAACTGGCCGGCGGCGACTCCAGGCTGACCGAACAGGAATCCGCTGATGCCTAGGCGGCGATGAACGTAAGAGCAGCACCAACCAAGTCCAGGTGAACCTGCCGGGAGAGCGGCCATGAGTTTTCAAACGACGGAAGTCATTCAGCGCCTGTGGGAAACCTTTCTGCGCGACCAACTGGCCAATTTGCCACCCGAACAGCGACAGCAGTTCGAGGTGCAGTTCGAACAGCGTTTCGAACACTTGCTCAAGGGCGCCGCCAACGGCAACGGGCGCGACGGCTTTCTCGATCTGATCGGGTTCGGCAGCGAGGGCCCGGTGGATTTCGAGGACATCAGCTACCCCTATGTGCAGCCGGATTTCGACGATTCGGTGGTGCCGAGTCAGCTGCATGCCGCCGCCGAGCTTTACTTCATCTACCAGCATGAGCGCATGAAAGTGTTCCAGGTGGTGGACGTGCTGCAGCGGCTGTTCCGCCTCGGCAAGATGCGCATCCAGCGCGGACCGGGCGCCCGCGGGTTGTACCTGCTGGAGAAATGGAAGCCGCTGCGCTACACGGCGCGGGACCGCATGGTGGCCTACCGGCGCGCATTCAACTACGGCAATGCGCAGGCGCCGGCCGGGGCCATCGTCAACAAGAACTTCCATCGCCAGATGGTCGGCTTCATGGTGGCGGTCTCGCATTACTTCCGCGACCTGCTCATCGGCGAAGTGATTCGCGGCGGGCAATTGATCGACCAGCGTCCCTTCGGCTCGGTGGCGACCATCCAGCGCCTGGGCATCGACCTGCGCTACGCCCTGGATCGCTCCACCTACGGCAACATCTTCTCGCTGTCCATGGAAGTCGGGCACTACCTGCGCACGGTACTGGAGCTGCTCGATTCGCCGGACATCAAGAAGTCCTTCGATGCCAATACCAAGTGGGATGTCATCGAGATCGTCTCCAACCGCTACCTGGGCGGCATCGCCGAACCCTCGCAGCGCGCCAAGATGGCCGAGTCGGGACGGCGCCTGCTGCAGTTCATCGCCGACAACGACTTCAAGACGGCGATCGATCCGATCCTCTTCCAGTCGACCATACGGCCGCTGGGGCCGCATGCCGAAGCCTGGATCGCGGCGTATCGGATGACGCCGGATGGCCGCAGCTTCGCCGGCGTCACGCCCGCCCTCAAGGAAGCCGTCGGCCAGCGGCCGCAGACCTTGCGGGTCGTCGCCTGACGACCCGCGATGTCTCGCACGTTGTAGCGGCACCGGTTGTTCGGACGGCCGATAGCGGCAAGGGGTAAGCACCATGCTACAGCCCGATCTTTCCGTGACCCTGAGCCAGCGCCGCCGCAGCTGCGTCCTGGACCCCGCCCTTGCACTGGCCACGCCGTTCGGCCCGCAACTGGTCGAACGGCTGGCGCCCTGGCTGGAGCTGTGGATGGCGCGGGCCTTCTGGCACATCCTCGACAGCAGCGAGTTCTTCCTGAGCCGCCCTGAACAGCTGTTCGCCGACCTGCATGCCGACCCGGCGCAGCAGGTGAATGCCACGCAGTCGTTGCGGCTGTGGGAGCAGCGGCGCACGCAGACCGATTGCGCGAGCCTGCCGTTCCACTGGATCGGCGATTGCACCAGCGAATCGAGCCTGCCCAGTGCCTGGCAGAACGGCGCCGGCAGCGCCCTTATCCAGCGCTATGAAACGCTGCATATCAGCCTGGTCGAGCGGGAATGGCAGCGCGACGGCGGCGGTCGCTCGGAATTGCGCCTGGCGCGGCTCGACGCGCTGGCCCTGGCCGCAGCGCTCGGGCAGGCATTCGTGCTGACGACCCGAGCGGAGCACGGCCCGCAGCTCTGCGACGATGTCGCCGCGCTGAAGCTGGCCGAGAGTGCCGAGGCGCTGTCGCGTGGCACCTCCGGCGCCGCCCTGGCTGGCACCGAGCGCGAGTGGTTGTGCCAGTTGCTGGCGCAGGCCGGTGTGGCGCCGCTGGTGCTGGCCGGGCTGCCGCTGGCGGTGGTGCATGTGCTGGCGCCGGCTGCCAGCCTTCTCGAAGTCCACCCGGCGGAGGAGCCGCTGCCGGCCCTGGCCGAAGCCGACCCGGAACTGGACGCACTGCTGGAGGATGAACTGTCGACGGCACACGAGGCCGCGCTCGACCCCTGGGGCGATGCGCGGATTTTCTGGTACCCGCTTTAAGTCTCTCCCCCGTGCGGGAGAAGGGAGTCAATGGACATGTCAGAGAGCTTGCAGGAGTACCGGGAACCCAGGACCCTCGACCGCGCCGCCGATTCGGGGCGCCGACCGCGCCTGAACGAACGCGCCCTGGTGATGGTCAGCGTGGCGGGCCAGATCGCCCATCCGGTCGGACGGGCCAACCCCTACCGCATCGGCTATGACGGGGTACCGAGGGTGCTGCCGGCCACCGGCGGCATCGTCCTCAATCACCGCATCGGCGACCCCTGCATCGGCCTGGCCGGCGATCACATCGAGCCGGGCGTGGCGCTGCACAACAACGGCCGCGAAGTGGTCGGCCCGCGCGACGGCCCGAACACCGCGCTGATGACCTATGCCTGCATCGGCAACCACGCACGGGTGATCAGCGGGCCTTGCGCGGGGCAGGCGGGGGTCGTCACCGGCAAGCACGGCGGCATCAACCACGTGCTGGTGGACTTCCCGACCAAGGTGCTCAGCCGCCTGCAGATCGGCGATCGCATCCAGATCGTCAGCCACGGCCTCGGCGCGCGGCTGCTCGACTACCCCGATATCGAGCTGCTCAACTGCGCGCCACGGCTGCTCTGGCGCTGGGGCATCCAGGAGCGCGACGGCCGGCTGCTGGTGCCGGTCAGCCACCGGGTGCCCTCGGTGCTGATGGGCTCGGGCCTGGGCAAGAACAGCACCTGGCGCGGCGACTACGACATCCAGCTCGCCGATCGTGGCCTGCGCGAGCGCTACCGGCTCGGCAGCCTGCGCTTCGGTGACCTGGTGGCCATAGTCGACGCCGACAACCGGCGCGGTCCCTTGTACCGGCCGGGGCGGGTCACCATCGGCGTGATCGTGCATGGCGACAGCACCGTCAGCGGCCACGGCCCCGGCGTGACGCCCCTGCTGACCGGGCCCACCGCCCGTCTCGTGCCGCACCTCAACCCAAGGGCCAACCTCGCCGCGGTGCTGGATATTCGCGAGCCCGCTCCCTTGCGCGACTACCGGACCCTGATCGAGGCCAGCACGACCCGAGGGCGGACGAGATGACCGCAAGATGAAATTTCTTCAGCGTCCGGCACGGCGACAGGGGCTCAACTATGCTTGCACTCCCTGTTTTGGAACTACCCGCGCTGTTCGGATGGCACGGCGAGCCGCCGTAGGCGGGAGTGTGGGCGCTCGAAACCCGCCTGCTATTCCCGTGGTATGGAGTTCATGCGCTCGCCGGGTAAGGCTGCGGGTAGTGGTGTCGGCGCAACTGAGGCCAGGGAATGTCGATATGGAAGACAAACGGGAATGGCGCGCGGCCGATCCGACCGCGCTCGCCGAAAAGCTGAACCTGCTCCACCAACCGATGCGGTCGGGCATGGAACCGGAGATTCTCGCCAGAGGCGTCGACCCGTCGGACCGACTGCTGTTGCTGCTCACCGCACGCGAACTGCAGATCGCCACGCTGGTCTGCCTCGGCCGACTCAACAAGCAGATCGCGGCGCAACTGCGCATCAGCGAACACACCGTCAACACCCACCTGCGCCGCGTCTACTCCAAGCTGGGCGTGAACAACCGGGCGGCGATGGTCTTTCGATGTGCGGCCTTTCTCGAGCACGACTGCCAAATAGGGTTGCAACGCACATCCGACCGCGCCGGTTGAGTCCGAAGGGTCTGCGCTTGCGCGGGGCTTCAGCCCATCGCTTCCCGGCGCGCCGCCTTGCGCGCTGCGGCGAGCAGGTCGCAGGCATCGGTCAGCAACAGCTGGGCCGCATCGGCGAAGTGCACCAGGTCGCGCTCATCGGCTTGCCCCGGTGCCATCGACGCCAGGCTGTGCAGCAGGCCCCTGGCCGCATTCAGGCGCATATCGGCGCACTCCTGCAGGTCGATATAGGAACAGCTGCCGTCGAGCAGCAGCACGGGCGTAGTGCCTGCGTTACCGGTGAGGGGGACGAGTTCTGCGGAGGGGGTTGGGAAATCCGTGTGCATATGAAGCTCCAACTTGAGGTGAGAGCTACCACGCTTCGCGGCCAAGCGAAGTTGGGCGGCAGCTGTACGCGGGTTGGCCGACCGGAAAGTTGGCATCCGGCACACCCGAAGGTGTCCCACGTACAGCTGCCATGACACGGCATCGCATGCACAGAAAGCGCTGCGATGGGGGAGGCGCTGTACGCCAACTTCATCGACCGGCCAAGGTCGGCCACGGGATTGACCGTGACGGGCCGGACTATAGGCGGGGCGGGCGGGAATGAAAAGGGCTCGGCTGGCGATGGGGAGAGGATGGCTGATCAGCCTGGCGTTCAGGCTTCCAGCCATAGTTGATCCCAGTTCATCCATAGGCTGACGAACCATCGTTTGCCCGCAACAGGGCGTTGAAATCTAATCCATCAAAACAACATCGCACGGACGCGAGTCGCTACCACCTTTCTCACGCACAGACCGTCGATAGGAACCTCCATGATTCACGGCAAAACGCTCGATGCCTGGTACGCCAGCCACCCACTGATCGAGGATCTGGTCGCCCTGCGGGAGACCAGTTGGTTCAATCCGGCCATCGCCCCGGTCGCCACAGCCCTGGGGGATGTGGGGCTGGGCGCGGAGGATGTCGCGCAGGCCAGCGCACGTTTGCAGCGCTTCGCGCCCTATATCGCAAAAGTCTTTCCGGAAACCGCTGCGGCGGGCGGGATCATCGAATCGGGAATCGTGCCCCTGAACAAACTGCACAGCTTGTTGCTGAGCGAAGCGGGGCTACCCGGCAGTGGCTCGCTCTGGCTCAAGTCGGATAGCGATCTGCCCATTTCCGGGTCGATCAAGGCGCGCGGGGGCATCCATGAAGTGCTCAAGCATGCGGAGGATCTTGCCCTGCAGGCTGGGCTGATCAGCATCGGCGATAACTACGAAGCCCTGGCATCCGATGCGGCTCGCCAATTCTTCGGCCAGTACAAGATCGCGGTCGGCTCCACAGGCAACCTGGGGCTCTCCATCGGCATCATGAGTGCCAAGCTCGGCTTCCAGGCGACCGTGCACATGTCATCGGACGCGCGCCAATGGAAGAAGGACCGGCTGCGAGCCAATGGAGTGACGGTCGTTGAGTACGAGTCGGACTACAGCGTCGCGGTGGAGCAGGGACGCCGACAAGCCGCAGGCGACCCCACCTGCTACTTTGTGGACGATGAGAACTCGCCCCATCTGTTCCTCGGCTACGCAGTGGCTGCAGAACGACTGGTGCGTCAGTTCGAGCAGGCTGGAGTAGTGGTCGATGTGGATCACCCGCTGTTCGTCTACCTGCCTTGTGGTGTGGGTGGCGGCCCCGGTGGAGTGGCCTTCGGCCTCAAGCTGGCCTTTGGCGATACCGTGCACTGCATCTTCGCCGAGCCTACTCACTCTCCCTGCATGCTGCTGGGTGTGTACACCGGGTTGCACGATGACGTCAGTGTCCAGGAGTTCGGCATCGACAATGTCACGGCGGCGGACGGCCTGGCGGTTGGCCGGCCATCCGGATTCGTGGGCCGCGCGATGCAGCGGTTGATCGACGGTTACTACACCGTGACGGACGAAGAACTGTATCGCCTCCTGGCAATCGCCTATCAGGAGGAGCGGGTTCGTCTGGAACCCTCCGCGCTGGCCGGCGCACCGGGGATGGTGCGCGTCCTGCGGGACCAGGCCTATCTGGAGCGCATCGGCGTCACGTCGGAGCGGTTGGCCAATGCCACGCACCTCGTCTGGGGAACGGGAGGCAGCATGGTGCCGGCCGAAGAGTTCGCCGCGTATGTCGAGAAGGGGCGCGGCTAATAGCGCCAGGGCGCCACGGATGCCGGCGATAGACCGACCTGAAAATTCCGGAGGCGCTTTGAATTGAGGCAAGCTGCTCCGGCTGTGTCGGTTAGAGGTTTCCGAATGATGGGCTTCGTGCGTAAGGCATGGCCAATGCACCAGAGATGGCACAAGCCAAAAACAAAGGCCCCAGGATTGCTCCTGGGGCCTTGTCATATATGGCGCATCCGGCGTGCTTAAAACCAAAACGATAGGTTATTGATTTATATGGGTTTTTATGATTTGCCGTATATTGGGGATACATGCGGGGATACACCCCGCTCATGAGCCCGGTCACTGACGCACTCGGCCTCGAGCCTGTTGACGCACCCTTACAATCTCCCGTATTTCAACATAGAGGTTGGCTTCCATGTTCTCTCTGTCGGTTGCAGTAACAACCAGGGCGTAGGCTTCTTTTTCCATTGATAGTGCTTTTCCCCAGTCTCTATCTTGCCTCGTTACTACTACGAACCACTTCTCGTCAGGATTTCTGCGTTGGAACTTCCAGTATGATGACTGCACTGTTCCTTTGTCACGAATCTGGCTGCTAACAGTTCTGTTGGGGGCTGCATCATCGTTGCGGGTTTCATAGTCATCTTTGGTTAGCTTGTTGAAGTGTAGTTGGACTTCTTCTAAAGAAGATCCTTTTACCAAGCGAAAATTTATCCGGGTGGCGGTGTAGTCTAGTCGAGTTGTTCTGACTGCGGGGGTGTGTGCAAGAGTTACTCTGATTTCGCGCGTTGCATTTCCTCTTCGCAAGAAGCTCGCGGGCAGAGGTAGCTCAAAAAAGTGATGGGTGTCGTCCTCTATCACGTCCTCTGAGTATATTAAGACTGTGTTGTCTGAAGATCTGTAAAGAGCATCTTCATCAATCGCCCCATATCCTGCAATTTCTCTTGGGAGCTCTCTGTTGTTATTTGACTTGCTGTACTGCTTTCTCTCGGTTTCTGTAAACGTGCTAACGCACTCATGCGGTAGATTGCAGTGGTTTACCAGCATTGCTCGGAGCAGATTTGCAGAAGCATCCGGGTATTCGTTTAGGAGCCTGCCTGCTAAATGAGTGACATATGGGGCTGCGAAACTCGTCCCTGAAATCTCCTTGAGGAGTGTGCGGCCAACAAACTCGTTGTGTAGAGTAAGGACGCCTAAACCCCGTTTGTCCTGTTTCCATTGAGAGTCCGCATGTCGCATTGGAGATGCTAAGTTTCCACCTGGAGCAACTATTTCCGGTTTGATTGCGCCCCTGACTGACGGGCCATGTCTCGTGAATGGTGACGGCTGATTTTCAGATGCAGGCGATAAGGCGTTAATTTCCGGGTAGCGTTGCTCGTCAAAGTTCGAGTTGTGCCTTGCAAGGCTACCGACTGTTAAAACATTTAGTGCTGGTGCTGGGTCAATTATCACGCTGGCGTCGTCGATTAAGTAGCCAGGGTACTCAGCTTTCCAGCTGTTGGCGGGGATTTGAGGGCTCTCAGACCCTCCAAAGTTCCCAGCCGAAACAATGAATAATACGTCGAGCTTTCTCGCTAGGTTGTCGAGTATGTAGGCAATTCCTCGGATATGCCTGCCATCATATGGTGAGTTGAGATTGCCTATTGATAGATTGAAAATTCTGCAATTGTACTCCTTGTGGAAATATTCGACTGCGTGGATGAGTGTTGTTTCAATGGTGTCTATGTCGAATACGGTCTCCCCGTGTGGATCCTTGTAGAGGATCTTTCCGCTGAGGAGCCATAATTGAGGAGACCAATAGTTGCTTGATAAGCAAGCTTCAATGTCGCCGTATAGAGCAATCCCAGCGACTGCCGTCCCATGCCCTGAGTCATCTTCATTTGGCGACGGATTTTTCAAGAAGCTTTCGCTGGTTCCAATTGAGCTTTTTAGTAGCGGGTGGTTTGTGTTGATCCCACTGTCGAGTATGCAGACTCGGGCAGCTTTATCTGGAGGGGGAGCTATATTTCTTGGTATATCCTCAATGTCTACATTAAGCTGTTGGTAAGATATTCCTGTCTTGGGTGTTAGGTCGACTAATCTAACGTCTCGATGGTTGAGTAGAAGCTCGGCTTGTACTTTTGTGGCTTCAAGCCGATAGAGCAGTAAGCTATCAAGACTGACCTTGTCTATATTTTTTACGGACTCTGATGCGAGCCAAGATTCAAATGAGTTACAAAGGGCAAGCCGCTTTGGGTGCTTGCTTGTTTCAACTGGCCATAGCTCTACATCTAAAAGAAATTTTTCCTGGTTGGGAAGTCCGATGTTTTTGATTGCCCAGCTAGAGCGATCTTCTGCCGTCCAATTGTCTATGCCTTCGAGTGCTTCAAGGATTTGCCGGTAAGTCAGTGCAGAATCTGAGAGTCCAAGCAGTTCCAAGTGGTTCATGAAAGTTGCTAGTCCCCTTTCGTCAGAGAAGACAACGCACATTTGCTTGCCTTCTTGACTAAGGAACTGAACTCCGTGGGCATGAAGATGGGCGAAATCCAAACTTCCGATGTAATTCAGCTTGAGAATAAATCCATCTGAACTAGCGTTGGGTTGATTTAGCGCGGCTTTGGCTGCAGTAGATAATCCCGACATGAGGCGCTGAGCATGAGCCTTAATATCGCCCCTGTCGGCTCGGGGCAAGGTCATGTCTCGGGGGCGTCTGTCGTTACTTAGCTCTTCACGTTCAAACGAGAGGTGCTTGTACTCTTCCTGCATTTCTCTTCCTTAATAGTACTTCTATGCGTTTCCCTGCCTAGTGCTTTGCGTAGATCCTTAATGGTCAGGAACTCCTGGTTTCTTAGGATCATTTGCTTAATTGCTCTGCGGACAACGCGTTCGCAATCGGCGCCGCTTAAACCCTTAAAGCATTCCAGGAGATCTTGGTCGTCGACTTCGAACTGTCTGCGAATACCTCGAAGTTTGAGCTTGAGTATCTTAATTAACTCTTCGCGTCCAGGAAGCGGAAACTCAATGCTCTCGTCGAACCTGCGCCATATTGCAGTGTCGAGGATTTGTTCATGATTTGTGGCGGCAAGGAGAAGGCTTTTCCCTTGGTATGCATCCATCATCTGAAGCACGGCATTTACTACGCGGTGCAGTTCGCCATGTTCTTCTCTAATGCTTCTTTCTTTGCCGATTGCATCAAATTCATCAAAAAGCGCTACGGTCTCATTTTCGGAAATGAAGTCGAATATTTTTCGAAGGTTTGCTGCCGTTTCACCAAGATAGGAAGAGATAAGCGCGTCTAGCCTGATTATTACAAAGGGGCGGTCGAGCTCGAAAGCAAGTACTTCCGCTGCCAATGTTTTTCCGCAGCCCGGTGGCCCATAGAAAAGCACTTTGCCAGATGCTCTCATTCCATAGGTTCTGAGTACATCTTCTCTGCGGTGTTCTTCAAGAAGTTCTTCTAGCGCTGTGAGGCTGGTGTTGGCAAGAATTAATTCTTCTATTGATCTTTGAGGCTGGGTAATGCTTAAAAGCGGCAGTCCGCGTTCTTTGTCAGTCGGCGGATCGAAAGAAACAGAGCGAGGCTTTCTAAGGAATGCAGCACTTTCGCCATAAAGAATCTGCTCAAGATCATTGGCAAGCAAATGATGCTGCTTTTGTCTTTCTTCATTAATAACGCTCTCTGAGGCGCGGCGGAAAGCATCCATGTCGCCAAGCGCTCCCGCTTGAATTAGCTTCCGTAGTGTTTTTCCGCTTGCCATTTTCTTTCTCTTAAATTTGCATATTAGGCAGTGTGTCTATAGCACAACTGCTCGCGGCGTCAGCTCAGTGCGCTTTCTTAGCAGCTGAGCCTAGCCAAGAATTCTGTGGACCGCTCAAGACGACCTTGACCTTTTGGTCGCTATTTTCTCATCCCAGCTTCAAGCTGCTTTCTCCTTTTGTCGGAGCGTCATTGCAGGGATTTGAAGGTCCGGATCGCCATCGTGGCGCTTCCCAACAGTGGTGTCTAGCTGGCCTTTGCGAAGTTCAATTACTGCAGAAAAACCACCCTATCTAGCCCGCAGGCGTGGCGGGGGGACGACAGCGCGCGCCAGGAGATGGCGGCGGTGGCCGGGGTCGATGCTCACCAGGGGCGTTAGGCCGCTCGAGGGCGCACAAGAAAGCCGCCCGAGGGCGGCTTGAAGCGGAAGGAGTAGGGCAGCCTTACGCGACGTCTGCAGGCTGTTTCCGTTGGCTCAGTTGGGCCTCCAGTTCCTGGCGTCGGTGTGACCGGTTGAGGTGGCTGCCAATCTGCTCCTTCGGCAGCTCATGGTCGCCCAGTGCTTCCGGCTCGAGCTGTTGCCAGATCGGGTCGTTCTGGAGTTCCAGCGGATCGGCCGTGGCTTTCTGCACCAGGTCATTGAGTACCTGGCCCTGGCGGTGCTCGAGGGCTTCGCGGATCTGCTGCTGGGTCGGCGCGCGGGCGTCTGGCTCGTAGGCCGGGTGCTGGGCCAGCTCGCGGCGCATGGTGGGCTGATAGCGGGCCAGGGCGCTGAGGATGGCTTGGCCTTCGGGCAGGGCGAGCAGGGCTGCAGCGGCGCTGTCCAGGCAGTGGCGTGCGTACAGGTCGTGGGTGCTCTCCCGGTGCTGCTCGGCGTCCAGGAATGCCGCCGCCGTATCCAGCTGCATCAAACCGAATTCCGGCTCGAGCTCCGCCACCAGGTTGCCGTATTCCTCCGCCAGCTCGCGGGCGTCCAGCTCCTCCCGCTTGAGGTCGCGGATCTCCTTGGTCAGTTCGCCGTCGGCGGCATGAAACTTGGCGCGCCAGGCGTTGCCGGCCAGCTCGGATTGGGCCGTGGCTGCGGCTGCAGTCTTGCGGTGCTTCTCCAGACGGTCGCCGAGGCTCACCAGGCGCTCGCGCAGAGTGCGGTAATGGACCGTCGCTTTCTGGTGCAGCGCCAGGGCTTCGTGGATGGGTTCGGGCAGTGCCGAGGTGTGGTCGGTCATTTCTGATCTCCAGGTTGAATGGCCGAGGTTGCCGGCCAGGGGAAAGTGCTCGAGGAGGCGGAAGTGCCCCTCAAGCAGATGGCTTGTCAGAGGTGGTGTGGAACGAGCGTCAACAGCTGTGTCAACAAAAATCACTCACACCCCCCTTGTTCACACGTCTGATTTCGAAATCACTGGGAACGTGGCCCGACGGGAACAACCCAGTAACCATGCGGGTTTCAGAGGTGCGTTCTGTTCCCAGTGTTTTTTTGGTGGGAACAGAGAGGATGGATTGGCTATTAATTGAACAGAGTTGTGTTCCCGCGTTCCCACTCCTCTCTAATAGGTGGGAACAGCTGAAAGCCCCGCCGTTGCTGGCTTGTTCCCGCGTTCCCGCGTTCCCAGTGGAAATGCGGGCAATCGGGTAGTGCACCCTGCACCTTTTCATTGACTTTCTCCTTCCAACTCCAACCGCTCGGGATCGACGACGTAAAAGCGGGCACTGCCACCTCCTGGCAGGCGGTACTTTTTCGTGCGGCGGCCGCCCTTGGTTTCTCCGTCCGTTTTGGCCAGCGCGTTCGCCGTCACCAGGGCGCGCACGATGCGATCCGCGCCGAATCCTGGCGCCGCCTGCGCGAGTGCCGGCGAGTTGAGCAGGTAGAAGCGCCGGTCGAACTCCAGCTCGAAGTAGCCGGCGCGCTCGCGCACGGTGGTGTCGGCGACTTGGGCGTGAACGTTGGAGAAGCGACTGTCGCCGTGCAGGGCGATGAAGTCGGCGATGCCACGGAGGATCTGGCGATCCTCTGCGTTGCCGTCGCCCATCCTGGCGAGCCATTCGTTGAACAGCTGGCGGCACGCTTGCTCAGCCGTGCCGACGGGCCAGTCCAGGAGTTCTTGGGAGATGGCTATCTCCCCGGCCAGGGCCATGATGGCGAAGCGGTCGGCCACGCGACCGGCCTGCGAACTCTCGGTGTGGAAGCGCTCTCGCACCTGTTCGAAGGCCGCCAACAAGCCTCCTCGCTCCGGCTGCTCCACCAACTGCTCGACGAAGGCCGGGCCGAGGTGGCCATAGTGCTGGACCACCGTGTCGCTGAGCACGCGGTGGAACTCCTGGCCGGTCATGCCGTGCACCTCATCGAAGGCGCGAAAGGGGCGGGTGCCGGCGTTCACATCCACCAGGCGCAGCTCGGCGCCGGCGTGAGCGCTGTTGCCGCTGATGGCGGCGTGTTCGGAGAGCGAGCGCTCGCCGCTGGAGAGGGCGAGCACGCGCCAGGTGAGCTTGGCGCGGCCCTCGCGCTCGCGGGTCATGGTGCCTTTGCCCATGCCGTTGGCGATGGCGTAGGCCATCTCCTGGACGCGCTTGGGGTCGGCGCGCTTGATCTCGTCCAGGATCAGCACGGTGTCGTTGCGCGAAGCGGCCTCGATCTCCACGCCACCCTTGGATACGTCCCAAGATGCCGCGAAGGTGCCCGGATTGCCCCACACCGACGCCGCCACCAACTGCGCCAGCGACTTGCCGCTGGAGGAGTCGCCGACCAGGTGCACGCCGCCGCCGTTCACGCCCACCCTGGCGAGCAATGGCCCGGCTAGGGCACAGCAGACGGAGAGGATCAGCACCGGGTTGCCGAGGCAGTAGCGGCCCACCTCGGCGCGCCAGCCCTCGAGGGTGCCGCGGCTGGTGAACAGGTTCACCCCGCGGCCGGAGTCCTGGAAGCGCACGGTGTCGCCGCCAATTACCCGCGACGGCAGCACGAAGGCGCCGGACTCATGCCAGCCCGGGCGGGTGGTGGTGGCGATCACCAGTGCCGGCGAGTGCTGACTGGCCAGGTACGGCGCCACGTAGCGCCGTTGCTGGTATTCGATGGTCAGGCCCTGGCGCATCAGCGCCTTGAGCACCTCGTCGGCCTTGCCGGCCAGCGCCTCCATGGGCATCACCCACTCGATGCGCCGGCCGCGGTAGTGAAAGCTCAGCAGGCGGCCAATGCTGCCGTCCTCGCTGTTCACCGTCTCGGCCTCGATGTGCAGCGGGGCGCAGATCCAGTGATCCACCGGAATCGTCTTGTCGTCCGGGCCGTTCTGCCGCGCGCCGTGGTACCAGGTGCCGGCGCGGTAGTGCTTACCTTCGCGGTGCGTATCCTGGTCGTACACGGCAAAACAGGGGCGCTCAATCTTCTCGGGTGTTGGTGCGGAGGGCTCGCCCACCAGACTCAGATGAGGCTTGTGATCCTGGTCCTTCATGGCTGGCCCTCCTGGTACTTCCCACTGCGCCAGAGATGCAGGTCGTTGAAGTCGGACAACTCCAGCGGGGCGTTGGCCGGCCACTCCGGGTAGACAACCAGCGCATCGGCGGCCAGCGCCGCGCGGTTGGCCGCAATGCGGCCCGGGTTGCCCTTGCTCTGGCGGTCGTCGTCGCCGGCGATCACCAGGTCCACCTCCGGGCCATGGCGCACGCGCATGGTCATGGCCACCGCCTTGAGGTTGCCGGCGTTCATCGCGCACACCACCGGGCAACCGGTGTGGGCATGCAGGGTGGCGCCGGTGGCCCAGCCCTCACAGATGAACAACCGACAGCGGCCTTCGACACGGCCAAGGGGCGAGTAGGTGCCCTTCACGCGGCCACCAGTGAGGAAGCGCTTGGCGCCCTGGCCATCGATGAACTGCAGGTTCACTAGATGGCCATCCAGGCAGAGGGGCACCAGGAGGCGGCCGCCGCGCAGCTGGCGCAGGTTGCCGGGCACGACATCCTTGGCCAGCAGGTAGGGGTGTTGCGGATCGGCCGGCCGCGCCATCTCCCACAGCCGCGCCGCCTCGGTTGCCACGGCGCGGTGACGCTGCTCCAGGCGCTCGCGCTGTTCGCGTAGATGGGCCTCGCGGGCCAGTCGGTCGGCCTCGCTTTCCCGGGGAGGTGTGGCCGCACCGTTGGTGCGCTCGAACAGGCCCAGGGCGAGGCGCTGGTCGATGGCTTGTGCTGCCTCCAACTGGCCGCAGCCCTGCAGGTAGGCCAGCAGCGACACCAGGTCACCGCCGTGGGCGCTGGTGTCGGCGAAATCGTTCCAGCGGCCGCTGTCCAGGGACACGCCGAAGGAACCGGCGCACCGGTCCCCTCGGACGATGTTGCGCGCCACCCACTCGCGACCCTGGCGTGCGCCTTCCGGCAGCCACTCGGGCAGCAAGGTGTCGGCGGCGCGCAGGGCGTGGTCGGCCACGCGGCGAATCAACTCAGGAATGCTGGGCTTACTCATAGCGCCAGCCCTCCGTCTGCTGCAGGGCTGCGCTCAGTTGCCGGTAGCTCGGCACAGCGACGGCGCACGCCGCGCTGAGATGGTTCGCCCATGCCTGCAACATGGCGGCCTGCTCGCTCAACTCGAAGCGCACCTGGTCATGGGCGCCGTCGAAGTGCTGGGCGATCAGTGCAGGCCCGAAGCGCCCCGAGGCACCCAGCTCGGCACGGACAATCTGCGACGGTGCGCGGCCAAGCAGCCCGCTGTAGCCAAGCTGTTCCAGGAAGGCCTGCAGCTGCTCCGGTGCCAGGTTCGCGCCGTCGAATAGCGGGCCGTCCTGGCGCCGGGTGAAGGCCTGCAGCTCGAGCAGCAGACCGACTGCCTGATCTGGCAGCGGCGTGCAGTGCGGCGACGGTTCAGCTGGTTTGCGCCATACCTGCGCCTCGAGGTCGAACTCGGTCCAGTGCGCCCTGAACCAGGGCGCGGCGCTGGTGCCGGTGAACAACATCAGGCGCAACGCCAAGCCGGCGAGTTGCAGTGCGTTGCGTCGTTGGCGTGCTGGTCTGTTGAGCTGGCTGTTATCGCTGGTGCAGGAGGCAGACTGGGTGAGATGGCCATCGTCTTCCTCGAGCTGTGCGACTTCCTCTGACAAGGCATGTGCAAACGTGTCCTGCGCTTCAAAGGCAGCGGCGCGACAGGCGCGCACTCGCTGCTCCAGGCGCAGCAGCAGGCCGTCGCGGAATGCGGGCTGGGCGCTGGCCGGCGTGCGCTGCAGCCACTCTTCCTGGAGCGCCAGCAATGACTGTTGCCCCGGCTCTTCAAGCCAACGCTCGATGATGCGGGCGGCGCCGCTGAGCGCCTCCTGGAACGCGGCGCTATGAGCCGTGAGGATCTCCGACTGGCCGTCGGCGGCCGGCAGGATGGCGTGGGTGGCTGACCTGGTCATGGCTCACCTCCTTCGCGCAGCGCGGCTTGGCGGGCGGCCTGGAGCAGGTCACTGGCATCCTCCACCAGCAGGTAGGCGGCATCGGCCAGGTGGTTCACGTCCCTGCCGTCGGCATGGGTGATGACCATGGTCGACAGGCTCCAGAGCAGGTTCCGGGCGGTGCTCAGGCGTTGCTCGGCGCTTTCCTGGAGTTCGAGGTAGGGACGGCTGGCGTCGATAAGGAGCACCGGCGCATTGGTGGCGTTACTGGTGAGCGGAACGAGCTTAGTCATGGCGCACTTCCTCCATCAGCAGGCAGCGCAGGAACACCAGGGGCGCACCGTCGATGTGCAGCGCGCCCTGTTCGCTGGCATCGGCCACGGCGGCACGAAGCTCGGCCTTGGCCTGGGCGTTGTCGTTGAGGATCTCGAGGGCATCCATGAAGCGCTCGAGGGCAGGGCGGGGCACAGCTTCACCGGGTGCCCAGGTGCAGAAGGCTTCGATCAGGTGAGCGAAGGCGGGGATAAGGTCAGACATGGCTCACCTCCCTGGCCGGCAAGCGGCTTGCGGCAGGGTGTGAGATGGGGAGGCGGGCTGAGTGAGGACTAGGCATGACGCACCTCCTCGGCGACCTGCTCGGCGGCAGCGAGGCGGGCGAGGTGCATGTGGTGGTTGTAGCGGGCGAGACGGGTGGAAAGGCTGGAGTTTGCGCGGAGTGCAGCGAAGGCCATTGCCTTGTGTGCGGATGCGCGGGTGAAGCGTGAGGACGGATTGAGGGCGTGCAGAAGACGCATGGTGAGGCTCCAAGTTCGTAGATGGAGCTGCCACGAATCGTCGCCAAACAATTCAGGGTGGCAGCTGTGCGCGGGTTGGCGAACCGGAGAACTTGGAATCCGGCAGACCCGAAGGTCTCCCACGCACAGCTGCCATAACACGGCATTGCGGGCACAAAAAAAGCGCCTGCAATGGGGTATGGGCGCTCGTGCGCCAAGTTCTCAGATGGGTCGCCAAACCCACTCGCGGATTTTGCCGCGAGGTCGGGACTATAGGTCTGCTGGCTCAGGCTTGGCAAGGCTTCAGTGGGTTGCGGGTGAGCGTCAGACGTTTCTGATGCGCGTGCGTGCCGTTCGCCAAGCAGGCTGGAAATCCTGGTCGTCATGCTAGATTGCGGCGCGTGAGTTCTGCGGTAATCGGCCCTGGCAGCGTTGGCGCGCTTGCCGGGGCTTTGTCTTTTCTGAGGCATGAGAATCCCCTGGCCGCCCGGCGCGAGGCCGGGCAGCGGTTAGGCATGGAGTGGGCGGGTTAGCAGTCGGTGAGGATCTGGCCTTGCTGGCTCAGGTACTGGCGGCCGGCGGGCGGCGTCGGCGATTTCAAACGGCCGGGCGTGGCGCCCAGTTCCAGGGTGGCCGAGATGCGCCCCGAGACGGATTCACGAAACGCCTCGCGCCCTGGCTTGCGTGCCGCCTCGAGCATGACCGCCTCGAGGGCGGCGAAGTCTTCCAGGGTGAAGCGGATCGACTGGCCGTTGATGTTGAGGGTGTAGTGGTTCATGGCTGGATCTCCTGAGTGAGTCGAGAAGTGCGAGCCCCCCGCATCGCGCTTGCCCGGTTGCGTTCGGCCAGGCGGTCGGAGATCCACTGATCGACCTCCGCCTCCAGCCAGGCCACGCTGTTGCGCCCAATGGGCACCGGCTCCGGGAAGGTGCCGGCGCGGATCTCCGCATAGATCGCCGCGCGGCTCTTGCCCGTCTTCAACTCCACCTCGCGCCGGCGCAGCAGACGGTTGCCCAGTTGCAGGCCATGGTGGTGCTGGAAGGTTGCTGTACTGCTGCGGCTCATAGGCTCTGCCCCCGCGCCTCGATGCGACCCTGA
Organism: Metapseudomonas cellulosilytica; assembly: GCF_049334135.1. Lineage (NCBI taxonomy): Bacteria > Pseudomonadati > Pseudomonadota > Gammaproteobacteria > Pseudomonadales > Pseudomonadaceae > Metapseudomonas > Metapseudomonas cellulosilytica. The sequence goes on from NZ_JBHZGN010000004.1 coordinate 24,243, forward strand.
ATCCACGCCTGCACCTCGCTCAGCACGAACGCCACTGGCGCGTTACGCGCCTTGCTGTCGCTGAGCTTTACCGGTTTGGGAAAGGTCGGATCGCGCTTCAGCATCTTGTAGACCGTGGGCCGAGCCAGGCCGGTGAGCGACATCAACTCGGGCATACGCACCAGGGCGAGCAGCGGCACGGGTGCCTGCGGCTGGCCGTTCATGGCTCGACTCCTTGCGATGCTGGCAGGCCCATCAGCTCGGGCGCCTGGCTCTCCATTTCGCCCGGCAAACCCTGCTGCTCGAGCACGCCACGGCGGAGCGCGCTGGGTGCATAGGGCAGGGTGATCGCCGGATTCGGCCGGCTCGGCGGGCTCAGCCGATGGGTGATCTCGTCCACCCCGGTGAAGGTCGCGCCGCACACCGCATTGCTGCACACCAGGTAGGTGGTGGACATGAGCAGGTGCTTGCTCTCGGAGCTGCGCTTGACCAGCGACGCTCCGCAATCAGGGCAGCGTCGCTTGATGGTCCTGGTAGCCGGCTGGCGTTGGTCGAGTGGCTCGGTCATGAGCTGTGGGCCTCCGTTTTCTGGACGGCCCAAGCATCGTCAGGACTGGAGAGGAATGGAACGAGAGGGGGTTGTAAGCGAGCGCCTTACAAGGTGCGTGGATGGTGGAGGTGCACTCACGCCCCGATCAGAGATTGAAAGTCAGAACGCGCAGCGCCTACTGGATCAGGTGTGCTCAATTACGAAGATCCTGGAATAGCCACCCTTGATCCCGCCTTCGTATTGCTCAATTGCAAGAGATATATTCTTGCCGTCAGCAACAACTGTTATTGGGTTTAGGGCCTCAAGGCTGTCTTGGTCGTCAATTTCCAGGAAGGTTTGAGAGTTTTGCAAAAGCGTAAAGCATGCGAGTCTGAATGTTGCTTCAGCTTTCCTGCAATTTTTTGGGGAGTTGACGTTTAGCTTTACTTTCAACTCCTTTGCTGCTCTGTTGTTTCCCTTGATGTAGTAAGCGATGTTGTTCGGGGTTACATCGTCGCTTAGCTCAATAAGTTTTGAACTGGCATTCCATTCTTGTTCGAAGGATGGGTAATAGTCACTGGTAGGTATTCCCAGCTCTGCTAGGAAGTCTTTTGCGGTATAAGGCGACCATCCTTCTTTTCGGCTTATAAGTGGGGGGCTCTTTTCTAGCCTTCTGCGAGCCTTGACTGTGCGGATAGAGTGGTGAATATCTTCTCTTGTGGTCGGGCGCTTTAGGTTCAGGTCCCGCACCCAACGACGGAGCAGAGGTAAGTTGAAGCCGAATCTGAGCGCAGCTTCGATTTTTGCGTATCTTCTTAGGTCTGCGTCTTTTTCAAATCGCCAGTTGAAGCCTGCGAAAATCCGGTCGTAAGCAACAAGTACGCTGAATAGGTAAATGAAAGGCAAAAATGTAAGAGTGAGAATTATCGGTGTAGAGAATTCTCTGAGGTTTGATACGGTTGCAAATTTGTCGGGGTCTTCTAGCGCAACAGCTATGCTGTGATAGATAAATGCCGCGCCTGCGATGAGTAATATAAAGTTGCACAGCTTGTGTACTTTTTTGTGTTCTTCCTTTCTGCTGGACATTGCCTGCATCATCGAGACTGTTGCCAGTATGGGGAATATAATTAACTCAGCTATAAGGCTATATGAGTGCATTTCTGCTATAAAAGTGACGAGCGCCGTTACGTTTATAGTGTCTTTAATTGTTTGCTTGAAGTATGTGCTTTCTTTGTCTACTCGATTGATGTCCATTATTGATGTCAGAGCAAACGCAACACCCCAGATTAAAGTTGTCTTAAGGTTGTCTGTCGCCCACAGGCTCAAGGTGTGTAGCGCTAGGACGGATAGGCTCACCCAAAGCGTAGCGCTGCTCAGTATGATTACTATCCATTTCTGGAAAAAACAGCTGAGTAGGCTCAAGATTGCGCGTCTGACTTTTTCTTCTTTGAGGGTGTATAAAAACAAAAGTGAGAGCCAAAGTGCTGCTGCAGTTTCCCTATTGCTAAGTTCCATATGTGAATGTCCGTCGGTAAGGCTTATTAAGTGCGCGCTAGTCCGAAATCTACAGTCACGAGGTTGCCGTGCTCTAGTTTGTCCAGGTGGTCCGCATACCACTGCATCATTTCCCGCCGCTGCTCCAGGTAAATCGCCTTGTTGTAAACGCCCGATACACCCTCCTCGACGTGTGCGAGCTGGGCCTCCACATGCTCCCTTGGAAAACCGTGTTCACGCAAAGTCGTGGATGCGATGTGCCGAAAACCATGACCAGTCTGGCGCCCCTCATAGCCCATCCGGCGTAAGGCCATATTGAAGGCCATATTGCTGCGCGGCTTCTTGCGGTCGCTTCTGCCGGGAAAGAGGAGAGGGTAGCGTCCGGTCATCACATGCAACTGCTTGAGTGCTTCCAGTGCCTGGCGAGAAAGCGGTACCAGGTGATCGCGGCGCTTCTTCATCCTCGATGCGGGGATGCTCCAGAGGGCCTTGCGGAAATCGAACTCCTCCCATGGAGCCTCTCGCAACTCACTCGGCCGGACGCCTGTCAGTATCAGCAGGCGAAGGCCGAGTTGTACGTCCTGGGCGTGGGGATAGGCGCTGATGGCGCGCAGAAGCTCTGGCAGTTCGCGGGCCGTGACGTGTGCGTAGTTCTCGGCCGGTTTGGTCTGCAGAAAGCGATTGAGGCCTTCGAGCGGGTTGTGAATGGCGCGGCCGGTGACGCGGGCGAGGTCGTAGATCTCTTTGCAGGAGCGGCGCACGCGGCTCATCTGCTCGATGATGCCCTTCTGCTCCATGCCGCGGAGGAACTCCATCCACTCGATGGGCAGGATCTGCGCGAAGGGGCGCTTGCCGAAGACGGGGAAGACATGAAGCTCCAGGGCGCCGACTGTGCGAACAGTAGTGTTCTCTGCCCAGCCGGGTGTGCGGATATCTATCCACTCCCTGGCCAGTTTCTCGAACGTATTGGTTGCCGCCTCGAGCTCGGCTGCTTGCTGCTCCCTCTTCAGCTGTAAAGGGTCGTTGCCGTGGGAGACTTCCTTTCGTAGTTCGGCTGCCTTCTTCCTGGCCAGGGCAGGGCTGATGGCGGGGTATCCACCGAGGCCCAGCCAGCTCCATTTCCCCGCCTGATTCTTGTAGCGCAGCTGCCAGGACTTCTGGCCTTCCGGCTTCACCCGTAGGTAGAGGCTATTCCCGTCGTGCTCGCGGTACTCCCGCGTCTCTGGCTCCAGGGCGGCTACAGCCGTGTCGCTGAGCGGCCGACGCTTGATCTCTGATCGTTTCACAAGCTTGTATCCCTTCAGTTCGATTTATCCCCAGGGGTACACGAGGGGATACACCAAGACCGAGTATAGGGAGACACAAGAGGAGACAACCAGAAACGACAAAGCCCGCACTGGGCGGGCTTTTCCGAACGTTTCGTAGGCATCTGGAGACAACTAGAAACTATGTAATGGCGCATCCGGCGGGATTCGAACCCACGACCCCTGCCTTCGGAGGGCAGTACTCTATCCAGCTGAGCTACGGATGCGTATGGGGGCGCCATGATACCGATGTCGGGCCCCTGCGTCCATGCGCCAAGCTCTTGTTCGCAATGTTGAACGATGGTGCTGCGTCTGGTCATCTTTGATCAGGATTTCGACAAACAGCACCGACTTTTTGTTGATTTTATCGAACGGGCTATTGCCCTTCAGTTTCCCGAGCCCTAGGATTCGTTTGAGATTTCAAACGCCCCCTTGCCCCTCCATGAGCTGGGCCGTTCCAACCGACTCCGTGCCGGCCGATCGCGCATCGACCGAAGAACCACAACCTGCCCCGGCGCCCCTGTAGTGCCGGCGTGAAGGAGACCGAGATGCAATTGAAAGACGCCAAGCTGTTCCGCCAGCAAGCCTATATCGATGGCACCTGGCTGGACGCCGACAGTGGCCAGACCATCAAGGTCAACAACCCGGCCACTGGCGAAATCATCGGCACCGTGCCGAAGATGGGCACCGCCGAGACCCGCCGCGCCATCGAGGCTGCCGAGCGTGCTCTGCCGGCCTGGCGCGCGCTGACCGCCAAGGAACGCGCCAACAAGATGCGTCGCTGGTTCGAGCTGCTGATGGAAAACCAGGACGACCTGGGCCGCCTGATGACCATCGAGCAGGGCAAGCCGCTGGCCGAAGCCAAGGGCGAGATCGCCTACGCCGCTTCCTTCATCGAGTGGTTCGCCGAAGAGGCCAAGCGTGTCTACGGTGACGTGATCCCCGGCCACCAGCCGGACAAGCGCCTGATCGTGATCAAGCAGCCCATCGGCGTGACCGCTGCCATCACCCCGTGGAACTTCCCCGCCGCGATGATCACCCGCAAGGCCGGCCCGGCCCTGGCCGCCGGTTGCACCATGGTGATCAAGCCCGCGTCCCAGACCCCGTACTCCGCCCTGGCCCTGGTCGAGCTGGCCGAGCGTGCCGGCATCCCGAAAGGTGTGCTGAGCGTGGTCACCGGTTCCGCCGGCGAAGTCGGTGGTGAGCTGACCAGCAACCCGGTTGTGCGCAAGCTGTCCTTCACCGGCTCCACCGAAATCGGCCGCCAGCTGATGGCCGAGTGCGCCAAGGACATCAAGAAGGTGTCCCTGGAACTGGGTGGCAACGCACCCTTCATCGTCTTCGACGACGCGGACCTCGACGCCGCCGTAGAAGGCGCGCTGATCTCCAAGTACCGCAACAACGGCCAGACCTGCGTCTGCGCCAACCGCCTGTACGTGCAGGACGGCATTTACGACGCCTTCGCCGAGAAGCTGAAGGCCGCCGTGGCCAAGCTGAACATTGGCAACGGCCTGGAAGCCGGCGTCACCACCGGTCCGCTGATCGACGAGAAGGCCGTGGCCAAGGTCCAGGAGCACATCGCCGATGCCGTTTCCAAGGGCGCCAAGGTGGTTGCCGGCGGCAAGCCGCACGCCCTGGGTGGCACCTTCTTCGAGCCGACCATCCTGGTCGACGTGCCGAAGAGCGCCGCCGTGGCCAAGGAAGAAACCTTCGGCCCGCTGGCCCCGCTGTTCCGCTTCAAGGACGAGGCCGACGTCATCGCCATGGCCAACGACACCGAGTTCGGCCTGGCTTCCTATTTCTACGCCCGTGACCTGGGCCGCGTGTTCCGCGTGGCCGAGGCGCTGGAGTACGGCATGGTGGGTATCAACACCGGCCTGATCTCCAACGAAGTGGCGCCCTTCGGCGGCGTGAAGGCCTCGGGCCTGGGCCGCGAAGGTTCCAAATACGGCATCGAGGACTACCTGGAGATCAAGTATCTCTGCCTCGGCGGTATCTGATCCAAAGACGGGGCAAGGCGCGAAAGAGCGCGCGGCGCCCCAGCTCCAACCCTTGAAGAAAACGAGCCTCCGGCAAGCCCGCGCAGTCGATCATCGAATGCTGCGCCGGCCCCTACCGGGGGCATTCATCCTTGAGACTGCGCCGCCCGATGAGCGGCCGTGAGGAACTTATGAGCAAGAACGAATCCCTGCTGAAACGCCGTGCCGCTGCCGTTGCCCGCGGTGTCAGCCAGATCCATCCGATCGTCGCCGAGCGCGCCGAGAACGCCACCGTCTGGGACGTCGACGGCCGCGAGTACATCGACTTCGCCGGCGGCATCGCCGTGCTGAACACCGGCCACCTGCACCCGAAAGTGGTCGAGGCCGTCCAGGAGCAGCTGACCAAGCTGTCCCACACCTGCTTCCAGGTGCTGGCCTACGAGCCCTACATCGAGCTCTGCGAAGAGATCGCCAAGCGCGTACCGGGTGACTTCGCCAAGAAGACCCTGCTGGTGACCTCCGGCTCCGAAGCCGTCGAGAACGCCGTGAAGATCGCCCGTGCCGCCACCGGCCGCGCCGGCGTGATCGCCTTCACCGGCGCCTACCACGGCCGCACCATGATGACCCTGTCCCTGACCGGCAAGGTGGTTCCGTACTCCGCCGGCATGGGCCTGATGCCCGGCGGCGTGTTCCGCGCCCTGGCTCCGTGCGAACTGCACGGCATCAGTGAAGACGAGTCCATCGCCAGCATCGAGCGCATCTTCAAGAACGATGCCCAGCCCCAGGACATCGCCGCGATCATCATCGAGCCGGTTCAGGGCGAAGGCGGCTTCTACGTCAACTCCAAGCCGTTCATGCAGCGCCTGCGCGCCCTGTGCGACCAGCACGGCATCCTGCTGATCGCCGACGAAGTGCAGACCGGCGCTGGCCGTACCGGCACCTTCTTCGCCACCGAGCAACTGGGCGTGGTGCCTGACCTGACCACCTTCGCCAAGTCCGTTGGCGGCGGTTTCCCGATCTCCGGCGTGGTCGGCAAGGCCGAAGTCATGGACAGCATCGCTCCCGGCGGCCTGGGCGGCACCTATGCCGGCAGCCCGATCGCCTGCGCCGCGGCCCTGGCCGTGCTGAAGGTGTTCGACGAAGAGAAACTGCTGGAGCGCAGCCAGGCCGTGGGCGAGCGCCTGAAGGCCGGCCTGCGTGAAATCCAGGCCAAGCACAAGGTCATCGGCGACGTCCGTGGCCTGGGTTCGATGGTTGCCATTGAGCTGTTCGAAGGTGGCGACGAAAGCAAGCCGGCTGCCGAACTGGTTGGCAAGATCGTTGCCAAGGCACGCGAGAAGGGCCTGATCCTGCTCTCCTGCGGCACCTACTACAACGTCATCCGCTTCCTGATGCCGGTCACCATTCCCGACGCGCAACTGGACAAGGGCATCGCCATTGTCGCCGAGTGCTTCGACGAACTGGCCTGACTCCTCAGGTAGTGAAAAAAGACCCGCCTCGGCGGGTCTTTTTTTGCCTGGAAGAACGGGCAGGCCTTCGGCCTGCATCGCGAATGAATTCGCTCCTACAGGAAAAACGCCCAGCCAACCGCGGGCACGGACTGCCCCCTCTCCCTTCAGGGAGAGGGTTGGGGTGAGGGAAACCCCGGCGGCAGGGTGTCCCCAATGGTAGGCCTGCGGCCTGCTTGGCGAATGAATTCGCCCCCACAGGAAAAGCGCCCAGCCAGCCGCTGGCACGGACTGCCCCCTCTCCCTTCAGGGAGAGGGCTGGGGTGAGGGAAGGTCGGAGGCAGAGTGTTCCCCGGGCAGGCCTGCGGCCTGCATCGCGAATGAATTCGCCCCCACAGGGAAAGCGCCAAGCCCACCGACGGCACGGACTGCTCCCTCTCCCTTCAGGGAGAGGGCTGGGGTGAGGGAAGGTCGGAGGCAGAGTGTTCCCCGGGCAGGCCTGCATCGCGAATGAATTCGCCCCCACAGGGAAAGCGCCCAGCCCACCGACGGCACGGACTGCCCCCTCGCCCTTCAGGGAGAGGGCTGGGGTGAGGGAAAACCGGTGGCAGGGTGTTCCCAGTAGCAGGCCTGTGAGGGCCATCCACCACCCTGGTCTACACCACTACCCAGCGCCAAGGCCCCGGTTTAGACTGCGCGCCTTCAATTCTGACGACGCATTCGGCCTTCCCTTCGGCCCTATCCAGGCCATGTGCGGGGTTCGTCAGGGACGACCCTTCTGCCCGTCGAGGTATCCATGTCTGCCCCCGCCAAGGTCCCTACCCGCCCGGAATGGCCCGGCGCTTGGGCATTGACTAGTCTGCTGAAGGGCTTGCGCGTCGTGCGGGCCGCAAGGGAAATTTGCCGGGAGTTGCAACGGAGCCGGAAAGCCGAGGCCATGTATGGCTGATCTCGACCAGGCACCCAGGGTGCTGATTGCCGATGCCGATCGCTGGAGCGCCGACCTGCTCGTCGAGCTGGTGCGCAACGCGCGCTGCGACGCGCGTCTGGAGGTGCTGCAGGACAGCCACGGCGTGCTCGAGCATTGCCGCGACGGCTGGCCCGACCTGCTGATAGTGGACTATGGCCTGCCGGGCATCGGCGGGCTGGAGCTGTTGCGGGAAGTCCGGCGCCAGCGCCGACATCCCCAGGTGCCTTTCTTCCTCATCACCGACCGGGTGGATGCCGCCAGCGTCCGGGCCGCGCTGCCATTGGCGCCCACGGCCTACCTGGCCAAGCCCTTCAATGCCGAAGACCTGTTGCAGCGCCTGCGCAACCTGTTGCTGGCGCCGGGCCAGGAAGTGAGTTGTCCGTTGCCTTCCGCTTCGCCCCGGCAATCCCTGGAGGAGTACCTGGCCGAAGCGCGCGAGTCGGCCGCCGGTGCGCCGTTGCGCAGCAGCGTGCATCAGGCGCTGGAGAGGGCCCGGCAGGCCCATCGGCTCGAACTCGATGAACTGGAGCCGCTGTTCTACCGGGACCCGCAGCTCACCGGCCAGTTGATTGCCGCCGCCAACAGCGCCGCCCAGCACCTGGGCAACGCTTGCCAAACCCTGGCGCAGGCACTGGGCCGACTCGGCCCACGACACAGCCTCAACCTCGCCCTGGGCCTGGTCCTGCAGCGCAGTATCAACCTCAGCGATCCTTTGCTGCTGCCCTACGGTGAACGTCTGTGGAACCAGTCCCAGCGCACCGCCGAACTGGCGCGCCAGCTGGCGCAATGCCTGGAGGGGGACGCAGTGCGCTGCTACACCGCCGGGCTGCTGCATCTGCTGGGGGACCTGGCGGTACTGCGCAGCATCCAGAGCTGGCGCGACCTGGGAGGCGAGGCACTGACCGCCGAGCAGGTGGAGGCAGCCCTGCGCCAGCACGCCGCGCCATTCGGGTCGGCCCTGCGCACCCGCTGGCGCCTGCCGCTGGAACTGCGCCAGCTGATTGCCGCAGCGTTCCATCTCGACGGTGGCGTCTACTCGAAGGAGGGCCTCATCCTGCACTTGGCCAAGCTGGCCGCCGAATTGCCCGATGGCGAGGACGTCTGCCAACTGGCCAGGCACAAGGCGGCGCGCATGCTTGGCCTGGACGCCGGGTTGCTGGCGTCCCTGCCGCAGTTGGCGGTGAACGGCTAGGCCAGCGCCTCCGCGACGAAGTCCAGGCGGTCCTGGCCGAAGTACATCTCCGCCCCGACAAAGAAGGTAGGCGCGCCGAACGCTCCGCGCTTCACCGCTTCCTCAGTGGCTGCCTTGAGCGCTTCCTTCACCTCCGGATCGCTCACCAGGGCGAGGAAGCCCTGCGGGTCGAACCCGGCCGCGTCCAGGGTGGCGGCCAGCACGGCCGGGTCGCCGAGGTTGCGCTTGTCCTGCCAGAACGCCTTGAACACGGTCGCCAGATAGGCCTCGAAGCGTGCCGGCTGGCGCAGCTGGATGCCGATGGCACCGCGCATCAGGGTCAGGGTGTTGATCGGGAAATGGGGATTGAATTCGAGCGGGACGCCATAGCGCTGGGCGAAGCGCTGGAAGTCGATCAGGGTGTAGCGGCCCTTGGCGGGAATCTCGATGGGCGAGGCGTTGCCGGTGGCCTGGAACACGCCGCCGAGCAACATGGGGCGATACACCAGGCGGGCGCCGGCCTTGGCGCAAATGGCGGGCAGCTGGGTCCAGGCCAGGTAGGTGCTGGGGCTGCCGAAGTCGAAGAAGAATTCGACGGTCTTGGTCATGGTTTTTCCTTGCCGAGTGCGTGGCACGAGGTCGAGGCCGAGCGAGCCGCGTCCAGGCAAGGCGGCGTGGCCCTGAGAAAGCGGAGTTGGCTCCTGCCAATGAGCATTTCGCAGGGCCACGCCAACGCCGCATGGGCGTGGCGCAGCCGGCCGTTAGTAAGAACTACCAGCGTTCCATCCAGGGGCGGAGATCCAGTTCGAAGGTCCACGCGTCCCGCGGCTGGCTGTGCAGATACCAGTAACTCTCGGCGATGTGCTCCGGGTCGAGTATGCCGTCCTGGTTCTTCAGCGCGTAGCGCTCGGGGAAGGTTTCGCGGATGAACTCGGTGTCGATGGCGCCATCCACCACCACGTGGGCGACGTGGATGTTCCGTGGGCCCAGCTCGCGCGCCATGCTCTGGGCCAGGGCGCGGATGCCGTGCTTGGCGCCGGCGAAGGCGGCGAAGCCGGCGGCACCGCGCAGGCCGGCGGTGGCGCCGGTGAAGAGAATGGTGCCGCGTTCGCGGGTGACCATGCGCTTGGCCACCGCCTGGCTGGTGAGAAAGCCGGAGAAGCAGGCCATCTCCCAGATCTTGAAGTACTTGCGCGCGGTCTCTTCGAGGATGCTGCAGGGTACGTTGGCGCCGATATTGAAGACGAAGGCTTCGATCGGGCCGATATCCCGCTCGATGGTTTCCACCAGTTCCGCCACGTCCTCTTCCTTGCGTGCATCGGAGCCGAAGCCATGGGCCTCGCCACCCTCGGCGCGGATGGCGTCCACCAGCGGCTGCAACTTGTCGGCGTGGCGCCGGGTCACGCAGGCCACATAGCCCTCGCGGGCGAAGCGCCGGGCGATGGCGCCGCCCGTGGCGTCGCCCGCACCAATTACCAGTACGACTTTCTTGTTTTCGGTCTCGCTAGCCATGCTGTTCACCTTTACTGAACGATCGTTAGCTGAACGGACGTTATGCTATGCTCGCCAACGCGTCAAGCCAGTCCACCGGAGGTCGTCGTGCGTTATTCAGCCACCCACAAGGAAGAAACCCGGCAGAAGCTGCTGGAAAGCAGCGGCGCCATTGCCAAGCGAGGCGGCTTCGCCACCACGGGCGTCGACGGGCTGATGAAGGCCATCGGCCTCACCGGCGGCGCCTTCTACAGCCACTTCCCCTCGAAGAACGACCTCTTCACTGCCATCGTCCAGCGCGAGTTGTCCCAGAGCCTGATCGGCAATGTCGCCCGCGGCGAAGGCTTCTGCCGTGACAAACTGGAACGCTGCCTCGACCATTACCTGAGCATGGCCCATCTGCAGAACCCCGACAGTGGCTGCGCCATTCCCTCCCTCGGCGCGGAAATCGCCCGGGCCGACCTTGCCGTGCGCGAGGAGGCCGAGCACTGGATGCTGCAATTGCAGAGTGCCTGGGCGGAAATCCTGGAGGACGGCGAACTGGCCTGGGCGCTGATCGCCCAGTGCGTCGGCGCCCTGGTGGTGGCGCGCATGCTGGCCCGCGAAGAAACCCAGGCCGAGGTGCTGGCTGCGAGCCGGGAATTCCTCGGCCGGGCCTTGAACGATTGCCTAGAGAAGTGACTGTTCGGCGCAGACGCTGAGGATCTGCTCCCGCAGCCAGATGTTCGCCGGGTCCTGGTCGAAGGGCTGGGCCCAGAGCATTTCCAGGGAGAAGCTGGGCAGGTTGGGCAGCGGGCTCGCGCAGGTGCGGGGGTCGCCCAACCGCTCGTGCACCCGCGCCGGCAGCACCAGCAGCAGGTCGCTGGCGGGAATCAGCTGCAGGGCGGCCAGGTAGTTGTTGGTGCGTGCGGCGATCTGCCGGGAGCGGCCCTGCTGCTGCAGCCAGCCGTCGATCATGTTGCGGTCGGAATCCCAAGGTGTGGGGAACACCTGGCGCCGCGCACAGAAGGCATCCAGATCGTCGACCGGCGCGCTGCCGGCGTTGCGGATGCACAAGAGGTCGTCCTTCAACAGCGCGAGGCTGACCAGCCCGGGATGGGCGCGGTGCTGGTGCGGGCCGAAGCCCAGGGCCAGGTCCAGCTCGCCATGCAGCAGCGCTTCGGCAGGAATCTCCCGGCCCAGGCGCTGCACCACCAGGCTCACCGGATAACCTGCCGCGCTCAGGCGGCGCAGCAGCGGTGGCAGGATCAGCAGCTCGAAGTACTCCGGCGCGCAAAGGCGGAAGGTGCGCGGCGCCTGGCTGGGGTCGAAGGCGCTGGCCTCGCTGAAGCAGGCGTTCATCAGTTCCACCATGGTTCGGGCATGGTGCCGCATGGCCTGAGCCTTGCGGGTGGGCTGCATGCCGCTGCGGGTGGCGATGAACAACTCATCGGCGAAGCTGCCGCGCAGCTTTTTCAGGCTGTAGCTGACGCTGGAGGCGCTGAGGTTCAGCGCCTCCGCCACCTCGCCCAGATACTGGCGCTCGTAGATTTCGAGAAAGACCAGCAGGTCCTGGATATCGATCTTGCGCAATCCGTTGGCGATCAGCATGGCTGGGTTCCGATGGTGGGGAGCGCCATCAGAACCCGAGCCGGGCGGTGTGGCAAGCACTCAGGCGGTGGCCGTGCGCACCGGGCTCAGCCGTGCCAGCCAGAGCATGCCGAGGATGATCAGCATGGCACCGGCCCAGGCCAGTGGCGCCGGTGCCTGGTGCAGCCAGAAGCTCTGCAGCAGCAGGGCGAACAGGCCGCTCAGGTAGCTGTAGGCGATTACCGTGGCCGGCGGCAGCCAGTGGATGGCGCGGTGCAGCAGCCAGAAGGTGGCGAGGGTGGCGGTCAGGGCCAGATAAACCAGCCAGCCGAAGTCGCTCGGGGCGATGCCCTGCAGGCCGTCCCAGCGCGTGGCCAGGGTGCAGGCCAGGGCCAGCAGCAGGCCGCCGGCCAGCAGGTTGCCGCAGGCCAGGGAGGCGGCACTGCGCTCCGCGCCGAGCCACGGTTTGAGGCGCTGGCTGAGGGGGCCGTAAAAGGCCATCGCCAGGCAGCCGACGGCATAGAGGCCGTAGGCGTAGGCATCGAAGTGGGCGTTGTCGAGGCCGAGCAGGGCAAGTGCGCCGAGGGCGGCTGTCAGGGTCGGCCACAGCCGTTGCAGCACCGGCTTGCCCAGCACCAGGCGCTCGCCACCCAGGGTCAGCAGCGGCACGCTGACATAGAGCAGTGCGGTGTCCAGGGCCTTGGTGTGTTTCAGCGCCTCGAACAGGCTGCCGAAATAGAGGGCCAGCAGGCCGCCCAGCACGACGTGGGCCAGCAGCGCCCGTCCGCCGGGCAGACCGGGCCGGCGCAGCAGCAGAAAGGGCAGGAACAGGCTACCCGAGAGCAGCAGGCGCAGCGTGGTCAGGGGCAGGGCGTCGAGCGTCGGGTTCACCTCGGCGGCGGCGAAGAACGACAGCGCCACCAGCAGCGCCCAGAGCAGCATCGAGGCATGGGCGTTGAGGCCGCGTGCGAGGGGTTGGCGCATGGTGGGGCTCCTTGTGTGTGCAGGTGGCCATTGCGCCAGCTCGGCGAAACACCGGCAAATCAGAAACTCGTGGCTTGATTCGGGAAATTGAATTGCCCGGCTTCAGGCTAGAGTTATCCACATTGCCTGAATCGAGGTGCTCCCCATGGGCCCGTCTGTTTCGCCGCGTATCGCCTGGGCCGGCTTCTGCGGCTTGCTGCTGGCCGCTCCTGCCCTGGGCGATTCCCTGGCTGCCGCCAGCCGTGCGACCCTGCTGGAGGACAGTCACTTCCTGCGCGACGCCGCCTCCGAGCGCATCCAGCAAATCCGCTTCTCCTTCCGCGAACCGCCCCTGGACGAGGGGCAGATGCCGGCCTGGGCCCGTGCCTTCGGCAGCCACGGGTCGGCGGACGCCGACCATCGTGCGCCGCACCGGGAACGGGATATCGGTGGGCTGCTGCTGGGCAGCGAGGGCAAGCTGGGCACCTGGCTGGTCGGGGGAATGGGTGGCTATTCGGCGACCTCGGTGGACGTGCAGGGCGCCGACGCGGATATCCACAGCCTGCACCTGGGGGCCTATGCCGGCACCAAGATCTACAACCAGATCGGCGTGAAACTGGGCGCGGCCTGGAGCGGCCATGACGGCGACAGCCGCACGGCCGATGCGGACAGCGGCCAGGTATTCGGCGAGCTCAGCTACTCCCTGGATTACCGCGACTTCAGCGCCGAAGGCTTCGGCGAGCTGGCCTACGTGCGGCTGGACAGCGATTCGCTCGGCACCATCGGCAGCCAGCGCGACGAAATCGGCTACAGCACCTTCGGCCTGCGCGGCACCACGCGTATCGATCTGGAATCCGGCCGACGCCTGACCGCGCGCGTCAGCTCGGGCTGGCGCCATGCGTTCAGTGACAGTCGCCTGGAGGACGAAAGCGGCGCCGCCGTGGCCCTCACCGAAGACGCGATCCGCCTGGACATGGGCCTGGACTACCAGCTCACCGAGCAGGCCTACACCGGGCTCTTCTACAACGGCACCTACGCCGAGGATGCGCGGGACAACGGGGTGACGGCGCGGCTGAGCCTGAGGTTTTGAGTAATTCGGACGGTCACGGCATCTGTAGGGGCGATTTCAATCGCCAAGCGGACCGCGGGTTCGCCCAACGGACCGTTTGAGGGGCAGCTGCGCTGCCCTTGGCGAATGAATTCGCCCCTACAAGGTGTCTTCGAGCAGCCTCAGATTTCCTGCATATCGAAGTCGTTCTTGCCGACCCCGCAGTCCGGGCAGATCCAGTCGTCCGGCACATCGGCCCAGGGCGTGCCGGCCGGAATGCCCTCGTCGGGCCAGCCCTTGGTTTCGTCGTAGATCAGGCCGCAGACCACGCAGATCCAGGTTTTCATGTCGCTACCTCATGCTTGCAGCTGTGCTCGGGGAAGGCGCGCGCTGGCTGGCGCGCGGTGGCTCGATCATAGGGGCGCGGATGCGTCGTCCGGGCCCTAACCAAGGGTGGGTCGCGCCGGCTGCGCGGCGGGCTTTTCCTGCGGATGCCAGCGGTTGGCGCGGGCGAAGGTGCCGACGTCGTTGAAGCGTACGCCCATCTCACGCATCACCCGGTGGGCCACCGGTGCAGTCATCTGGCGGATGTAGAAGGGCTCCTTGACCACGAAGTGGTGGATGGCGTGGGTGCTGCCGAAGTTGAAGCAGAAAGCTTGCAGCGGCCACAGCCACCAGGGGTTGAGCACCTGGGTCTGCTGGATCACGTTGCCCGGCTCGACGTCGCCGTAGTAGTGCATGTTGGAACTGACGAAGTGCAGGCAGAAGGTGCGCAGGACGTTCGGCCCCACCAGCACCACCACTGCGATATCGACGACCTTCATCATCTCCAGGGTGCCGGCCGACCATGCGACGGGCGCGCCGAAGGCCGAGGCCAGGGCATCGATGCCGTGAAAGCCGAGGAAGACGTACCAGGTGCCCCAGTTCAGCAGCGCGAGCGGCGCGTATACCTTGAGGGTGCGCGCCAGGATGCTGCGCTTCTGTGCCCAGGTCTTCGCCCGCAGCATGCGGATCAGTGAGGACATCACGTTGTCCCCCACCATCAGCAGTCGCGCCAGTCCCCAGGGCTCACCATTGGTGATGGCGCGCTCCTCCAGGTCGGCCTCGGAGCCGGACACCTTGTGGTGGTTGAGGTGCAGGTGGCGGCGAACCCAGGGGTTGATGGTGCTCGGCCGCGCCAGCCAGACCAGCGCCATCATCAGGTTGTGCGGCACCCGGCGCTTGCGGAAGTACATGCTGTGGATCAGGTCGTGTTCCAGCTCGTGGGTGAGCGAGGCGAAAAAGGCGTTGAGCAGCAGGCAGGCCCACCAGGCGATCTGTTCGTTCAGGTAGAGCAGGGCGGAGCCGAGCATGCCGGCCAGGGCAAAGGCGAGGATGCCGGCACCGAGGGCGTCCTGATGGTTCAGTACGGGGTAGCGCTGGCGCAGCTCGTTGCCACGGGCCATCACCACTTCGCGAATATGGGCAGATCGCTGCTGGTCATTCAGCGTCCGGGGGCTTGCGGGTGTGTGGGACATGCTTCCATCCTCTTGTCGACGATGGCGCTACTCTGCCGCCCGAGGCCGGTACCGCGCCCGACCGAGCACGCCAACCTGTTGACCGGAAACGCCAACCTGCATGAGCGAACCCACCACCCTCGCCAGCTGGACCCGCGCCCTGCGCAAGCAGTTGGATGCGCTCGGCCTCGACAGCGCCGCCCTGTGCCGCCAGGCAGGACTGGACCCGGCGCTGATGGACGACCCCAACGCCCGCTACCCGCTGTCCGCCACCACGCGCCTCTGGGAGCTGGCGGTGGCGGCCAGCGGTGATCCGGCCCTGGGCCTGAAAATATCCACCTACGTCAGCCCCACCACGTTCCACGCCCTGGGCTATGCGCTGGTGGCCAGCGCCAGCCTGCGGGAAGTCTTCGAGCGCATCGTGCGCTACCACCAGGTGGTCAGCGATGCGGTGGAGCTGGAACTGCGTCGCGAAGGCGAGCGCTATCTGTTCCACCTGCGGGTGCCCGCCGCCGGCCCCGAGCCCGCACCGGAGGCGGTGGACGCCTTCGCCGCCATCTATGTGCGTACTTGCCGCAATCGCATCGGCCGTGATTACGCGCCGCTCGCCGTGCACCTTCGCCGCCCGCGGCCGGAAGACCCGCAGCCCTGGCACCAGGTGTTCCGTGCGCCCCTGTCGTTCGGCGCGAAAGAGAACCTGCTGGAATTCGCCGTCGAGGATTTCGAGCGACCGTTGGAGGATGCCAACCCGGAGCTGGCCGAGCACAACGAGGCGGTGCTCAAGCGCACCCTCGAACAGCTCCAGCAGCCCACCTGGGCGCGCAAGGTGCGCGCCTGCCTGGAGGCCCAGTTGCCCAATGGCGAACCTTCCGCAGAACGCATCGCCCAGTCGTTGCACCTGAGCCTGCGCAGCCTGCAGCGGCACCTGGCGGACGAAGGCTGCAGCTATGAACAACTGCTCGGCGACACCCGCCAGACCTTGGCCCTGGCGCACATGCGTGACCCCCGCTGCTCCATCAGCGAAATCGCCTACTTGCTCGGTTTCGCCGACACCAGCAGCTTCAGCCGCGCCTTCAAGCGCTGGACCGGGCAGAGCCCGAGCCAGTATCGGGAGAGCCTTCCCCGGTAGGGTGCGCCGTGCGCACCGGGAATCCCAGGTGCGCGTGGCGCACCCTACGATTTGCCCCTTGCGGCGCGGCGCAGCAGGTCCGGGTCGAGGATTTCGATCTCGCCGTAGTTCAGGCGCAAGGCACCCTGGGCTTCCAGCTCCTTGAGGATCTGGTTGGTGGTTTGCCGCGACACCGACAGCATCATCGCCAACTGTTCCTGGGCCAGCTGGAGCACCCGCCGCCGTTCGGCGAGGCCGCCGTAGCCTTCGGCGATCATCAGCAGCCGCCGCGCCAGGCGCTGGGGTGCCGGCAGCAGGCTTATCTCCTCCAGGGCGATGAAGGTCAGGCGCAGCTTCTGGCTCATCAGCAGGGCGAAGTTGCGCCAGTGTTCCGGCTTGCGCTTGAGCAGCGCCAGCAGCGGCGCCTGGGGCAGGTTGAGCAGGGTCGTCTGGCCGTCGGCGAAGGCGTCGTGGGTGCGCGGCTGGCCGTCGAACAAGGCGATTTCGCCGAACCAGTGGGGCGGCTCCACCAGCACCAGCAGCGCTTCCTTGCCGCTCTCGCTGACACTGCCGATGCGCATCGCGCCGTCCAGTACCGCATAGAGCCCGCAGGGCGAATCACCACGACGGAACAGCCGCTGGCCCGGCTCCAGCCGACGCAGCTGGGCCATGGCCAGGAGTTCTTCCCGCAGGGCGGCGGGCAACTGGCTGAACCAGTGGCCGGTGAGCAGGCGATCGCGGAGGTGCTTGAATTCGGTCATGGGCTTTGTCGGTTAGCTGACAGAGGTTGTCCTGGGCATGGCGCCATTATCGGCGCAATTGCCTGCAAACCCGAGGACACGACAATGAAAACCCTCATCGACCAACTTGGCCAGTACGCCGAGTACCATCGAGACCGCCGCAATATCGCCACCCATTTCGTCGGCATCCCGCTGATCGTGGTCGCCGTCGCTGTGCTGCTGTCGCGCCCGGGCCTGGAAGTCTTCGGTCTCTGGTTGTCCCCGGCAACGCTGGTCAGCCTGCTTTCGGCGCTCTACTACTTGCGCCTTGACCTGCGCTACGGCCTGGTGATGGCCGTGCTGCTCTGGCTCAGCCTCTGGGTGGGCGCAGCGCTCGCGGTACAGGGCACCGCGATCTGGCTCGGCGCCGGGCTGGGGCTGTTCGTGGTGGGGTGGGTGATCCAGTTCGTCGGCCATTACTACGAGGGGCGCAAGCCGGCCTTCGTCGACGACCTCATCGGGCTGATCATCGGGCCGCTGTTCGTGGTGGCCGAGCTGGGTTTTCTGCTCGGGATGCGCAAGGAAGTCGAGCGCGCCGTGGAAGAGCGGGCGGGGCGGACGTGTATTCGGGGGAAGAAGGCGGTGGTCTGAAGTGTCGCGTGACGCCGGGCACCCTCACCCCCGGCCCCTCTCCCTGAAGAGGAGAGGGGTGACTCGCGTCTGACGGTCCGGAGATCGCCGGAAGCGCGGAGCCTATCTGAAATGAGTGCTTGAACTGTGCACGGCCTGACTCCCCTCTCCCTTCAGGGAGAGGGGCCGGGGGTGAGGGCATCCAACGCCAGCAACTGCCCGCTCATCGACCGCGCATGGCGGTCCACCACCATCGGCGCGTAGGGCCGGCCGGAGGTGCTGACCAGGGCGTTGCTCTGGCTGTTCATGTCGCTCAGCGCGGCCTTCAGGAAGCTCCAGCGGGTCTTCAGCTTGGCCACCGTCGAGTCGGCCTTGTCGTCCAGCGGCGCCAGCTCCTGGTCGATGTCCGGCAGCAGGCGACGTTCGTCCTGGCCGATGTAGCTGTCGGCGTTCTCCCGGGAAATCTCGAAGCTGCCGATGTAAGACCGACTCAGGTACTGCACATTGAGGTACTCCACCTTGGCCGGCAATTCTTCCGCTCCGGCGCCGCCGCCCTGGGTGCGGGCGGCGATGAGGAAGTCGCGCAGGGCCTTGGCCAGTTCCTGGGGGTAGCGCCAGGGCACGTCGTTCTCCTTGTGGCCGAAGGAAACGCCACGGTCGAGCTGGGTAACGAGTTCGTCATGGGTCTTGCGCACTGCTTCGCTTGGCGCGGCGATGCGCGTGAAAGCGTCATCCAGCGCCTTGAGGTCGGCCCGCATGCGGGCCGAGTGGGCTTCCTGGAAGCCTTCGCCGCGGAACAGCAGCAGGCTGCTGGTAGCGCGGCAGGCGTGGACCTGCACCTGTTCCAGCGGTGGCAGTTCGTTGGCACGGGCGACGGCGGCGAAGCATAGGAGGAGGCTGAACAGCGGGTACAGCAGGACCTTGCGGATCATCTCGGGTGCTCCTGTTTTTGTTGTTCTGAGGAGTCGATGCGGTGCGCTCACAGCCTACTGCGAGCCGCCCCGAAGGCTATTACCCGAAAGAGTGATTTGTGCGCTGCGGGTGATTTCCGGCATTGCCGGCGGCGTCCTTGGAGGGGGCCGCGCAGGACCCCCTCCGCCCGATTTCAGAACCCCGCCGCCTTCTGCCAGGCCTTGGGCTTGAAGAACAGCGTTTCGCCGCGTACCAGGCCCACCAGGCTGTCGTGGTCCTTCACCACTTCCGCCTCGATCAGCTCGTCCTGGCCGTCCACCTTGAGGGTCACCCGAGTGATCGCACCCAGCGGGCGGATGTCGCGGACTTCGGCGGCGCGGTGCTCGGCCACTTCCTGGCGCGACAGCGAGACCTCATGGGGCCGGAACAGCAGGTGCTGGTCGTCACCCAGGTGGAGGCGGTTGGAGTCGCCGAGGAAGTGGTAGACGAAGTCGCTGGCCGGGTGCTCGTAGACCTCACCCGGTGCACCGATCTGCTCGATCACGCCCTTGTTCATCACCACGATGCGGTCGGCCACTTCCATGGCTTCTTCCTGGTCGTGGGTGACGAACACGGAGGTCAGGTTGATTTCCTCGTGCAGGCGCGCCAGCCAGCGGCGCAGCTCCTTGCGCACCTTGGCGTCGAGGGCACCGAAGGGTTCGTCGAGCAGCAGGATCTTCGGCTCCACCGCCAGGGCGCGGGCCAGGGCGATACGCTGGCGCTGGCCGCCGGAGAGCTGTTCCGGGTAGCGGTCGGCGAGCCAGTCCAGCTGCACCATGTTCAGCAGCTCGTGGACCTTCTCGGCGATCTGCTTCTCGCTCGGGCGCTCGCGCTTTGGCTTCATGCGCAGGCCGAAGGCGACGTTGTCGAACACCGTCATGTGGCGGAACAGGGCGTAGTGCTGGAACACGAAGCCGACGTTGCGATCGCGCACGTCATGCTGCGAAACGTCCTCGCCGTGGAACACGATGCTGCCCACGTCCGGGGTTTCCAGGCCGGCGATGATCCGCAGCAGGGTGGTCTTGCCGCAGCCGGAGGGGCCAAGCAGCGCCACCAGCTCGCCGCTGTGGATATCCAGGTTGATCGCGTTGAGGGCCTTGAAGGCGTTGAAGTTCTTGCTGACGTTGCGGATTTCAATGCTCACGGTGGTTACTCCTCATCAGCATTCGACTTGAGACGGGACAGACGCGACTCGCTCCACTGCTTGAGCAGAAGGATGAACAGGGCGAGCACCAGCAACAGGCTGGCGACGCTGAAGGCGGCGACGTGGTTGTACTCGTTGTAGAGGATCTCGACATGCAGCGGCAGGGTGTTGGTGACGCCGCGGATATGCCCGGACACCACCGATACCGCGCCGAACTCGCCCATGGCCCGCGCGGTGCAGAGCACCACGCCGTAGATCAGGCCCCATTTGATGTTCGGCAGGGTCACGTGCCAGAACATCTGCCAGCCGTTGGCGCCCAGCAGGCGCGCGGCTTCTTCTTCCTGGGTGCCCTGCTCCTGCATCAGCGGGATCAGTTCGCGGGCGACGAAGGGGAAGGTGACGAAGATGGTCGCCAGGACGATGCCGGGGACGGCGAAGACGATCTGGATATCGCGGTCCTGCAGCCAGGAGCCGAAGTAGCCCTGGGCGCCGAACAGCAGCACGTAGATCAGGCCGGCGATCACCGGGGAAACCGAGAACGGCAGGTCGATCAGGGTTACCAGCAGGCTCTTGCCAGGGAACTCGTACTTGCTCACGCACCAGGCGGCGGCCACGCCGAACACCAGGTTGAGCGGCACCGAGATGAATACGGCGATCAGGGTCAGCTTCAGCGCGGAGAGGGCATCCGGCTCGAAGATGGCGGCGAAGAAGGTACCCAGGCCCTCCTTCAGCGCCTCGCTCAGTACCACCAGCAGCGGCAGCAGGAGGAACAGGGCGAAGGCCAGCCAGGCGGCGGAAATCAGGAGCCGACGACCCCAGGCGCTGCCCCGGCGGGCGGCGTTGGCGGAGGACGCGGCGGTCAGGCTTGCGGTGCTCATGGCGTTCTCCTCACGGGGTCTCGATGCGGCGTTGCAGCAGGTTGATCAGCAGCAGCAGGACGAAGGCGACGACCAGCATCAGCACGCCGATGGCGGTGGCGCCGGTGTAGTCGTACTGGTCCAGCTTGACCATGATCAACAGCGGCAGGATCTCGGTCTTCATCGGCATGTTGCCGGCGATGAAGATCACCGAGCCGTACTCGCCCACGCCACGGGCGAAGGCCAGGGCGAAGCCGGTCAGCCAGGCCGGCAGCAAGGCCGGAACCAGCACGTGGCGGAAGATCTGCACGGGCTTGGCGCCCAGGCAGGCGGCGGCTTCTTCCACTTCTCGGGGGATATCGGCCAGCACCGGCTGCACCGTGCGCACCACGAAGGGCAGGGTGACGAAGGTCAGCGCCAGGGTGATGCCGAGCGGGGTGTAGGCGATCTTGAAGCCGAGGTCGGTGGCGAACTGTCCCACCGGGCCGGCCGGCGCATACAGGGCGGTGAGGGCGATGCCGGCGACCGCCGTCGGCAGCGCGAAGGGCAGGTCGACCATGGCATCGATCACCTTGCGGCCGAAGAAGTCGTAGCGCACCAGCACCCAGGCCAGCAGGGTGCCGATGATGCCGTTGATCACGGCGGCGGCCAGGGCGGTGCCGAAGCTCAGCTTGAGGGCGGCGAGCACGCGGGGGGCGCTGATGATGGCCCAGAACTGCTCCCAGGAGAGCTGCGTGGTCTTGAGGAACAGGGCACCCAGGGGAATCAGGACCAGCAGGCTGAGATACACCAGGGTGTATCCCAGGGTCAGCCCGAAGCCGGGTATGACCGGGGAGATGCGTCGTGACATGTTCTGTCCTTACTCTGCGTTGGAACGCTTGGTTTCTCCGGAGCCGGCCCCGTCGAGCCGCTTCCAGCAAACAGGCCCGATCCGTGGATCAGGCCTGGTTTCGCTCCTTCCCTGGAGCACCTCGATGGGTATCGCTTCGCTCCACCCATCCTACGAGGAGCACCGGAAGCCGTAGGATGGGTGGAGCTTGCGATACCCATCAAAAGCCCGCCGGCATGGGGCGCTTACTGCGCCTGGTAGATCTGGTCGAAGATGCCACCGTCGTTGAAGAACTTGGGTTGCGCCTCCTTCCAGCCGTTGAAGTCCTTGTCCACGGTCACCAGGTCGAGTTTCGGGAACTGCTTGGCGAACTCGGCCGCGACCTTCTCGTTACGCGGACGGTAGAAGTTCTTCGCCGCGATGCGCTGGCCTTCCTCGCTGTACAGGTACTGCAGGTAAGCCTCGGCGACCTTGCGGGTGCCCTTCTTGTCGACGTTCTTGTCGACCACGGAAACCGGCGGCTCGGCCAGGATCGACAGGCTCGGCGCGACGATCTCGAAGTTCTCGCCGCCCTGTTCCTTCAGGGCCAGGAAGGCTTCGTTCTCCCAGGCCAGCAGCACATCGCCGATCTGGTTGTTGACGAAGGTGATGGTCGAGCCACGGGCGCCGGTATCCAGCACCGGTACGTGCTTGTACAGCTCCTTCACGTATTCCTGGGCCTTGGCGTCGCTGCCGTACTGCTTCTTGGCCCAGGCCCAGGCGGCGAGGAAGTTCCAGCGGGCACCGCCGGAGGTTTTCGGGTTCGGGGTGATGACTTCCACGCCTTGCTTGGTCAGGTCGCCCCAGTCCTTGATGCCCTTGGGGTTGCCCTTGCGCACCAGGAACACGATGGTCGAGGTGTAGGGGGTGCTGTTCTGCGGCAGGCGCGCCTGCCAGTTCTCCGGGATCAGCTTGCCGATCTTTTGCAGCTCGTCGATGTCGCCGGCGAGCGCCAGGGTCACCACGTCGGCCTTCAGGCCGTCGATCACGGCGCGGGCCTGCTTGCCGGAGCCACCGTGGGATTGCTGGATCTTCACGTCATCGCCACCTTCGGCCTTCCAATGCTTGGCGAAGGCGGCGTTGTATTCCTGGTAGAGCTCACGGGTCGGGTCGTAGGACACGTTGAGCAGTTCGGAGGCGGCGGCGGCCGGGCCGGCGATCAGAGCGCTGGCGAGGGCGGCGAGGGCGAAACGGCGAATCGACATCATCAAGCTCCTGGGAATTGGATTTATAAGGTGTTGGCTAGGGCTGTAGTTCTGTGTTCGTCGATACGCCCTCCGGCTGTCCGGTCGGGCCTCAAGCACACTGTGGGCTTGGACGGAAATCGGTGAATCAGTTGTTACGGTTGGCCGGCTGCTGCAGGCGGAATTTTTCCTTGCGCTCGATCTGCACCACCTGGCCGTTGTGCACGGTGATCTCCACCGAGCCGAAACGCAGGCCATGCAGGGCGCTCTGGATTTCACGCAGGATGCTGGCTTCGTCCTGGCCTTCCAGGCTGCGGAGGGTTGCGCTCATGGTCGTGCTCCTGTTGATTGGGGCCCGCGGCGAAGGACGGGAGAGATTTTCCGCGTGGCGTGGAGCGCATCTTAAGCAGGCTTGTAATATTCTTAAAAATACTATTTAAGAATTTTTATATAACCAATGTGCTTGGTTTCGTGGTGTGCCCGGTGACCCAGGGGGAGCAGTCAGGCCGGGGCCCAGAGCTTCTCCACCGCGGCCACCGGCAGCGGGCGGCTGAACAGGTAGCCCTGGCCGTAGTCGCAGCCCAGGTCGCGCAGGAAGCTTGCCTGCTCGGCGCCCTCGATGCCTTCGGCCAGTACGCTGAGGCCGAGGCTGTGGCCAAGGGCGGTAACGGCACGGGCGATGGCGATATCGTTCTGGTCTCCCGGCAGCCCCCGGACGAAGCTCTGGTCGATCTTCAGCTTGTGCACCGGCAGGCGCTTGAGACGCTGCAACGAGGAGTATCCGGTGCCGAAATCGTCGATGGCCAGGCGCACGCCCAGCTCGCGCAGGCGGGTGAGCAGGGCTTCGGCGGTGTCCGGATCTTCCATCACCGCGCTTTCGGTGATTTCCAGCTCCAGGTGGTGCGGTGCCAGGCCGGTGCTGGCCAGGATCCGCTCGACGTCGCCGCCCAGCTCGGCGCGGCGGAACAGCCGGCACGACAGATTGACCGCGACGAAGGCCAGGTCGCGTCCCTGTTCCAGCCAGCACTGCATCTGCCGGCAGGCCTGTTCCAGCACCCAGGCGTCGATGCTGCCGATCAGCCCGCTTTCTTCGGCGACCGGCAGGAATTCGCCCGGCGGCACCAGGCCGCGCTCGGGATGTTCCCAACGCACCAGCGCCTCGAAACCGAACAGCCGGCCATCGGCCAGGCGCCGGATCGGCTGGTAGTGGACGCGGAGCTCGCCCTGGTCCAGCGCACGGCGCAGGGTGCTGACCAGCTCGACGCGCTGGTGCGCCTGCTCGGTCAGCTCCTGGCTGTAGAAGGCATAGGAGTCGCGTCCGGCGCTCTTGGCCTTGAACAGCGCCGAGTCGGCATTGCGCATCACCTGTTCGACCTGGTCGCCGTCAGTCGGGAACAGGCTGATGCCCAGGCTGGTGCTGATGAACAGATCGCGGCCGCCGAGATGGAAGGGCTTGGCCAGTTGCATGCGGATGCGTTCGGCCAGGTCCGCGGCCTGCTCGGCCTGGGAGCAGTCGTCCCAGAGCAGGCCGAACTCGTCGCCGCCCAGGCGCGCCAGGGTCATGCCGCCCCCCAGCAGCGACTGCAGGCGCACCCCGACCATCTTCAGCAGCAGGTCGCCCTGGGAGTGGCCGAGGCTTTCGTTGATGTGCTTGAAATGGTCCAGGTCGAGCAGCAGCACCGCGCCGCCCTGATTCTCGCGGTGGGCGCGCTCCAACACCTGCTCGACGCGCTCGGTGAACAGCAGGCGGTTGGGCAGGTTGGTCAGCGGGTCGTGGTGGGCGAGGAAATCCAGCTCGCGCTGGGATCGCTTGATTGCGCTGATGTCGGAAAACACCGCGACGTAGTGGGTCAATAGGCCCTCGTCGTCATGGATGGCGCGGATGTTCTGCCAGAGTGGGTAGATCTCGCCGTTCTTGCGCCGGTTCCACACTTCGCCGCTCCATTCCCGGCGATTCCCCAGGGCGTTCCACATGGCCTGGTAGAAGGCCGGGGCGTGGCGCCCGGAACTGAAGATGCGCGGGTTCTTGCTTAGCACCTCGGTTTCTTCGTAGCCGGTGATGCGGGCAAAGGCGCGATTGACGTGGACGATGCGGCTTTCGGCATCGGTGACCAGCACCCCTTCCTGGGTGGCGTCGAATACCGCGGCCGCCTGGCGCAGGCTGCTTTCATGGGCGCGGCGGGCGTCCAGGTAGCCCTTCAGGCGGCGCAGGTGCAGGCAGACCAGGGCGAACAGCAGCAGACTGGTGACCAGGACGAAGAGCAGGCCCTTCGTGGTCTGCAGCTCGGCGAGCTTTTCGGGGTCACCCACCAGGGCAGCGAGCACGTGGTCACTGAACAGCACCCACAGGCTGGCGAGGGTGAAATAGGGCAGCACCAGTCTGAGAGCGCTGAACTTGGAACGCATGGGCTCGGCCTTCCTGGCTGGGACAAACGCGAAGGAGCGCATTATAAGGGGCAACCGACGGCCGGGGGGCTTCTATCTAAAAGACGGGATGGTTTTCTGCAGGCGCTTTGTGATAATCGGGTCCTGGCTTGTTCGATGAGCCCCGATCACTTCACCCGAGGCAACACCATCCATGTGGTACAACGGTTTTCTCGACCTGTCGCCGTGGCAACTGGTGGCGGTCACCCTGGTGCTGACCCATATCACCATCGTCAGCGTCACTGTCTATCTGCATCGCTATTCCGCGCACCGCTCCCTGGAGCTGCATCCGGCGCTCAAGCATTTCTTCCGCTTCTGGCTGTGGATGACCACCGGCATGAACACCCGTGAGTGGACCGCCATCCACCGCAAGCACCACGCCAAGTGCGAAACCGTCGACGACCCCCACAGCCCGGTGGTCAAGGGGCTGTGGACCGTGCTGCGCAAAGGCGCCGAGCTCTACCAGGAGGAGGCGAAGAACGAGGAAACCCTGCGCATCTACGGCAAGAACTGCCCGGATGACTGGCTGGAGCGCAATGTCTATTCCCGCTACCCCATCGGCGGCGTGACGCTGCTGGCGCTGATCGACCTGGCGCTTTTCGGTGCCCTCGGTCTGACCGTCTGGGCCGTGCAGATGGTCTGGATCCCGTTCTGGGCCGCTGGCGTGGTCAATGGCCTGGGCCATGCCATCGGCTACCGCAACTTCGAATGCCGCGACGCCGCCACCAACCTGGTGCCCTGGGGCATCCTCATCGGCGGCGAGGAGCTGCACAACAACCACCACACATACCCCAACTCCGCCAAGCTTTCGGTGAAGAAGTGGGAGTTCGACATGGGCTGGGCCTGGATCAAGCTGTTCAGCGTGCTGGGCCTTGCCAAGGTGCAGCGCGTGGCGCCCATCGCCCACCGTGTGGAAGGCAAGGGCAACCTGGACATGGACACCGCCATGGCCATCCTCAACAACCGCTTCCAGATCATGGCCCAGTACCGCAAGTTGGTGATCGCACCGCTGGTGAAGCAGGAACTGGCCAAGGCCGACGAGTCGGTGCGCCATTTGTTCCGCCGCGCCAAGCGCCTGCTGTCCCGCGAGACCAGCCTGCTGAATGAAGGCCATCAGGCGCGCATCGCGGCGATGCTGGAGCAGAGCCAGGCACTGAAGGTGATCTACGAGAGGCGCCTGGCGCTGCAGCAGATCTGGGTGAAGACCAGCGCCAACGGCCACGACATGCTCGAAGCCATGAAGCAGTGGGTACACGAGGCCGAGGCCAGCGGCATCCAGTCCCTGCGAGAGTTCGCCGAACAACTGAAGACTTACTCCCTGCGTCCGGCTGCTGCCTGACGCGGCTTGCGCCCATGAAAAGGCCGGCAGAGATGCCGGCCTTTTTCATTTTGGGGAAGATTCCGGGGCAGCTGCGCTGCCCTTCGCGATTGAAATCGCTCCTACAGGTCGAGGTGTTGCGCTCGTCCTTGCAGGAGCGAATTCATTCGCGAAAACAGGCCGGCACCGGTCTCAGAACACCTCGATCGGGTAGTCCACGATCAGGCGCAGCTCGTCGACGTCGTTATCCACCGCGCCGTAGCCGTTGCCACCGCGATGGTTGGCCCAGCGGGCACGCAGCGCGAGGTCCTTGGCCGGACCGCCCTGCACCACATAGCGGATATCCAGGTCGCGCTCCCAGTGCTTGGCGTCGTTGCCGTCGGCATTGAACCAGTAGCCGTAGCCGGGGCTGTTCGGGTCGACCTTGGTCAGGTCCAGCTCGCCGCGGGAGTAGGCCGCCAGGGCGCTCAGGCCGGGGACTCCGAGACCGGCGAAGTCATAGGCGTACTGCAGCTTCCAGGATTTCTCGTTGGGGCCGTTGAAGTCCGAATACTGCTGGGAGTTGTCCAGGTAGATGCTGTCGCCCTGGTTGATGTAGTCGAAGGGAGTGTTGCCGTTGACCTTCTGGTAGACCGCCGTAATGGTGTGGTGGCCGATGCCCACGGCGAAATGCGCGCTCCAGGTGTTGTTGTCGATCTCGCCGAGCAGGGCATCGCCGCTGTCCTGGGTGCGGTAGTAGTTGATGCCGGGGTTCAGGCTCACCAGCTCGTCGAGCTGCCAGCGGTAGTCGAGATTGGCGTAGTACTGCTTCCACACGTCCTGCAGTTCGGCGGCGTAGAGGCTGCTGGACAGACCCTCGACGCCGTTCCAGCTGCCGCCCAGCCAGCTGATGTGGTGGCTCTGGCGATCATCCGGGAAGACGCCGTAGGAGGTATCGATACGGCGGTGGCCGCTCTGGTTGTAGGGCTTGGTGAAGCTCACCTGGCCGCCGTCCAGGCGCAGGTCGCGGATGCTCTGGTTGACCAGGCTCACGCCGCGGAAAGTCTGCGGCAGCATGCGGGTGGCGCCGCCGGCGATCACCGGGTTGCTGATGAACTGGTCGCCGAGTTTCAGTTCGGTGTCGAAGCCACGCAGCTTGAGCGCGCCGCCGCCGCTGGAGAAAGAGTCGGGCGCCTTGCCGAACTTCAGGCCTTCCTTGTCCGGCGCGGTGATCGGCAGGATGGAGGAACCGCCGGTACCGCCACCGCCATCCAGTTTCAGGCCGAGCATGCCGTAGGCATCCACGCCGACGCCGATCGGGCCCTGGGTGTAGCCCGAACTGAACAGGCCGATGAAGCCCTGGCCCCATTCCTGGCTGTTCTGCACCTGGGTGTCGCGGCGGTCGCGATTGAAGTAGTAGTTACGGGTCTGGATGGTCAGTTGGGAGCCCTCGACGAAGCCTTCGGCGGCGGCTTCTTCGGCCTGCGCGTTGGCGGCCAGCAGCGCGAGGGCGAGCGGGGGCATCAGATACTTGGCGTTCATGTTCTTATGGCTCCTTAGGTCTTGGCAGCGCAAGGGGAAAACGGCACGGCCTCCTCTGGCGGGTGGCTAGGCCGGTGGACCTTCAACCTCCTGGCGATCCCGGCGGACAACGCAAAAAAAGGCCGCTCATCGTGAGCGGCCTGAACAGGACGTCGATAAAGGAGCTGTCACGCATCAACGTCAGGAGGTGGAGAAACGGGAAGGGCCGGGATCAGCTGTCCTGGCGGGCGTCGGACTGTTTCTGCTGCTCGGCGGCTTGCTTGGCGACTTCCTGCTTCTTGGCGGCGGCTTCGGCGCGCTGCTCGGCCAGAGCTGCGTTACGCGCAACAAAGGCGCCGGATTCGCTGGCCAGGGTCAGTTGGGAGAAAAACAGGGAAACTACGGAGAAAACGGCGGTAAAAATCAGATTACGTTGCATATCTTGAACCTCTCGGATGGTTTCTTGCGAAACATGGCGCCATCTTAGGGAGGTCCAGATAGGGGAAAAATAGCGGTTTCAGTGAAGAACTATTTCCCTCTGCGCAACAATTTTGCGTTGATCGCCCAGTGCTTCGGATCTTCCAGCAGGGCTTCGTCCTGGGTCAGCAGGGGCGGCAGCTCGGCCTTGAGGAACTCCACCCAGGTCTTGATCTTGGCGTCGAGGAAGCGCCGCGACGGGTAGATCGCGTAGATGTTGCGCTCGCGCAGGCGGTACTCCGGCAGCAGCCGCAGCAGCTTGCCTTCGCGCACCGGCGGGCAGGCGACGAAGGAAGGCAGCAGGCAGACGCCCATGCCGGCCTGGGCGGCCTTGGCCAGGGATTCCGCGACATTGACCTGGAAGCTCTCCGCCGGCAGCACGTTGAACTCGCCGTGCTCGCCATTGAACACCCAACTGTCCTCATAGAGCGGGTCCAGCAGGCGCAGGTAACGGTGTTGTTGCAGGTCCGCCGGGTCGATGGGGACGCCGTGCTTCTTCAGGTACCCGGGCGCGGCGCAGAGCACGCTGAACATCGGCCCCAGCACCTGGGCCACCATCTGCGAGTCCGGCAGCTCGCGGGCGAAGGTGATGATCACGTCGTGGCCGTCTTCCAGCAGGTCGGGGGTGCGCTGGGACAGGGTCAGCTCCACCACCACCTCCGGATACAGCTCCGAGTAGCGCGCCACCAGGGTGGTGAGGTGCTGCAGGCCGAGGCCGGTCATGGTGTGCACGCGCAGGCGCCCGTGGGGCTTGAGGTGGGCGCCGCGGGCTTCGGCGGCGGCCTCGTCCACCTCGCCGAGGATCTGCCGGCAGCGCTGCAGGTAGCGCTCGCCCACCTCGGTCAGCGCCAGGCGGCGGGTGGTGCGGTGCAGCAGGCGCGCCTGGAGCTGCTGCTCCAGCTCCGACACCAGCCGCGACACCTGCGCGGTGGACAGGTCCATGGCCTGGGCGGCGGCGGTGAAACTGCCGGTGTCTATCACCCGCACGAATACCCGCATGCTGTGGAGCGTGTCCATTGTTACCCCTTGTGTAAGGCTGATTCTCGCTTTCAGCAGATTATCGACGAAATTTCCGAAAATATACTTTCCCCCATGAGCGGCAATGGCCGAGGGCTGGTCGTTCACGTCTTTCCCGCCCGCGTTTTCAGCGGGCCCCTTCGAGGTTCGCATGACTCCGGATCAGAGATTCGCCCGCCGGGTCCAGGTGGCCATCGCCCTGTTCGTCCTGCTGTTCGCCTACTTCCTTGCGGCGGACCTGTGGATGCCGATCACGCCCCAGGCCCAGCTGACTCGCCCGGTACTGCGCATCGCCCCGCGGGTGGACGGCCAGGTGCTGGACGTCGCCGTGGCCAACAACCAGCACGTCGAGGCCGGCCAGTTGCTGTTCCGCCTCGACCCGCAACCCTTCCGTCTCGCCGCGCGTTCCGCCGAGCTGGCGCTGGAACAGGCCGGGCAGGACAACCGCCAGCTCGATGCCGCCATCGCCGCCGCCCGCGCCGACCAGGCTGCCGCCCAGGCGTCGGCCAGCGAACTGCAGCGCGAAGTCGCGCGCCTGGGGCGCCTGGTGCAGAGCCAGCATGTGTCGCGCCAGCTTTATGAACAGACCGAGGCCCAGCGCCAGGCCGCGCAGGCCAAGCTGGCCGCGGCCGGTGCGCGCATCCGCGAGCTGACGGCCCAGCGCGGTGCTGCGGGCGACGACAACCTGCGCCTGCGCCAGGCGCGCAATGCCCTGGACCAGGCGCGCCTGCAGCTCCAATACAGTGAAGTCCGTGCCGAGCGTGCAGGCATCCTGAGCAACCTGCAGCTGTCCACCGGCGCCTTCCTGCACGCCGGCAACCCGGTGGCCGCGCTGGTGGCGGACGAGGCCGACATCAGCGCCGACTTTCGCGAGAAGGCCCTGCGCTACGTACGCCTGGAAGATGGCGCCTCGGTGGTGTTCGACGCCCTGCCAGGCCACATCTTCGAAGCGAAGGTCAGCGCCATCGATGCCGGGGTGAAAGAAGGCCAGCTGGACGCCAATGGCGACCTGGCCGCCCCGGCGGTGTCCGACCGCTGGGTGCGAGACGCCCAGCGCCAGCGGTTGCACGTCAGCCTCACCGAGACCCTGCCATTTGCCCTGCCCAGTGGCGCCAAGGCCACGGTGCAGCTCTACCCGCGCGATTCGCACCTGGCGGACCTGTTCGGCCGCCTGCAGATCGCCCTGATCAGCCTGCTGCACTACGTGTACTGATGCGCCGCAGGACAGCCCTTACCGAAAACGATCTGAGGCAGTGCCTGCGCCTGGCCGGCGGCGGCACCCTGGGGCTGTTCATCTGCAAGCTGATGGGCTGGGACAACGGCGCCTTCTTCTGCGTCTACCCCATGCTGCTGCTTGGCCTCACGCCGAGCATCAACGCCCACATCGTCCGCCAGTTCCTCCTGCAGGCGGTGGTGGTGAGTGCCGAGGTGCTGGTGATCTACGGCCTGTTCGGCGACCGCCCGCAGCTGATGGTGCCGCTGGCTTTCCTCGCCTTCCTCTGGCGGTTCCGCCTGATGGCCCAGGGATCGCTGTTCATGTTCGGTGCCCTGGGCAGCGTGTTCCTGTCCATGCAGCTGCACTTCGCCAGCTACCCGGATACCCACCTCTACGACCTGGTCACCAGCAACCTGGTGGCCGCCGGCCTGACGGTGCTGATCGCCTGGCTGATGTTCTGGCTGTTCCCCGACGCCGAGCCGCGCCCGCCGCGACAGATGCCGGCAAAGGACCTCCCGAGCCAGCGACACGAGGCGGTGCTCGGCGCGACCATCGCCACCCTGTCCTTCATGCTGTTCCAGAGCTTCGACCTGCGTGACTCGCTGTCGGCCCAGGTGGCGTCGATCCTGGTGCTCTTTCCCATGCACTGGAACGGCATCCGCTTCGCCGGTCGCATCCGTGCCCTTGGCACCCTGCTCGGCTGCGCCATCGGCCTGGCCCTGCAACTGGTGCTCTACAGCCATTACGACGTACTGCCGCTGGTCACCCTGATGTACTGGACCGCGGCCTTCTGCTGTGCCCGCCTGCACGTCCTGGAAGGCGCCCAGGGTATCGGCTTCGGCGCCCTCACCACCCTGGCCATCGTGTTCGGCCAGTACCTCACGCCCCAGCACGACGTGGTCTATTCCATCGCCTACCGCCTGAGTTCGGTGTGCGTGGCCGTGTTCCTCACCCTGGTGGTGGTGTTCGCCCTGCACCGGCTGCTCAACCGCTTCGACGCCTTCCGTCATGCCAGCCACGCCTGACCGTCGGTTGGCATGTGCGCCGCACTTTTACCTGCCTAATCTGTCGAAGGCAGGTCCTATGACGGTAGCGGTCGAATGGAAACGCCCCTCGAGTCCCCAAGCGAACTGGAAAAACTCACCCTCGCGCTGCTCCACAGCCGCGGCGAAGTGGAACGGCTGCGCGAGCGCGAGACCATCTACAGCAGCCTCCTGGGCAGCGTGAACGCCGTGCTCTGGGCCTTCGACTGGGAGGCCCAGCGGGTCATCTACGTGAGTCCGGCCTACGAAAACCTGTTCGGCCGTTCCGCCGCGCTGCTGCTGGCGGACTACGGCGAGTGGCGCAACTGCATCTACCCGGACGACGTGGACTATGCCGCCCAGAGTTTCGCCGAGGTGCTGGAGAAGGGTGCCATCGAGGCCCGCGAGTACCGCATCATCCGCGCCGACGGCCAACTGCGCTGGATCAGCGACAAGTGCTTCATCAGCCAGCGCGGGGGGGAGGGCCAGCCGACCATAGTGGTGGGCATAGCCGAGGACATCACCGAGAAGAAGCGCCTGGAGGGTGAACTGCATCGCCTGGCCACCACCGATGTGCTGACCATGAGCAGCAACCGCCGGCACTTCTTCGAATGCGCCCAGAGCGCGTTCGAACATTCGCTGCAGTTCGGCAGCCCGCTGGCCTTCATCCTGCTGGATATCGATGACTTCAAGCTGATCAACGACACCTACGGCCACCAGACGGGCGACCAGGTGCTGCAACGCATCGCCCAGTGCGGCGCCGATGCCCTGCGCCGGGACGACCTGTTCGGCCGCATCGGCGGCGAGGAATTCGCCGCCCTGCTGCCTGGCTGCCCGGCGGACCTGGCGTGGCAGATCGCCGAGCGCCTGCAGCGGGAGGTGCAGCGCCTGGGCTTCACCGTCGACGGCAAGAGCTTTGGCGTTACCGTCAGCCAGGGCCTGGCCAGCCTGCGCGACGACGGCAACCTGGACAGCCTCTATGCCCGCGCCGACGCCGCCATGTACCAGGCCAAGCGCGGCGGCAAGAACCAGATCGTGTTGGCGGAGTGAGCCAACCGCCGGTTCGGCTCCTGCAGGTTGGGCTGAGAGAAGCAATGCCCAGGATCGGCGTTCGGGCTCATTGGGCTTCGCACTACCCTACGGCGCGTTTCAATGCTCGCTCCCAGAGCACGATGAACTTCGCCCTCCATTCTGCCCGGTAGTGCGCCACCGTCCGCCTATGTTTCGGGACGCCTCCATGGCCCGCTGCAGCGTGTCTTCTGGCTTAGGTCAAATAGTTACTAAAAAATGAATTTTTAGTATTTGATAGACCTATCAGTTCGCGACTAACTTCGCCCCTACAGCTGGCGGTGACCGCCGCCCGCCGAACTTTTCGGCCGCCTCTCTTCAGGCAGGGGAGAGGCGGCCTTTTTATCCAGGAAGGAGTTGGCCGTGGGATCGTTAACCTCAGCGTAACTATCGCTCCCCCGGCTTGATTGATGCCCCACCACCCCGACTCCTAAGGTGGCTTCCACGACAGCGGACCTCGTGGAGCCACCATGACAACAAGACCCTCTCCCCCGCCGCAGTGGTCGCGCCGGCGCGCCGAAAAGCAGCGCCGCCTCGACCAGGTGCGCCACCTCGCCGACGGCGTGGTGCTGCCCAGCGAGCGCATCGTCGAAGCCCTGGAAGCGCTGATCGCCCCCGGCGACCGCGTGGTGCTCGAAGGCAACAACCAGAAGCAGGCGGATTTCCTTTCCCGCTCACTGGCCAAGGCCGACCCCGGCCGTCTTCACGACCTGCACATGATCATGCCCAGCGTCAGCCGCGCCGAGCATCTGGACCTGTTCGAGCGGGGCATCGCGCGCAAGCTCGACTTCTCCTTCGCCGGCCCGCAGAGCCTGCGCATCGGCCAGTTGCTGGAAGACGGCCTGCTGGAAGTCGGCGCTATCCACACTTACATCGAGCTTTACTCGCGCCTCTTGGTGGACCTCATCCCCAACGTCGCCCTGGTGGCCGGCTTCATGGCCGACCGCGACGGCAACATCTACACCGGCCCCAGCACCGAGGACACCCCGGCGCTGGTGGAGCCGACCGCCTTCAGCGATGGGCTGGTCATCGTCCAGGTCAACGAACTGGTGGACGACGTGCGCGACCTGCCGCGTGTGGATATTCCCGCTTCCTGGGTCGACTTCGTGGTGGTGGCCGACAAGCCCTTCTACATCGAGCCGTTGTTCACCCGCGACCCGCGCCACATCAAGCCGGTGCACGTGCTGATGGCGATGATGGCGATCCGCGGCATCTACGAGAAACACAACGTCCAGTCCCTCAACCATGGCATCGGCTTCAACACCGCGGCCATCGAGCTGATCCTGCCCACCTACGGCGAATCCCTCGGCCTGAAAGGCAAGATCTGCCGCAACTGGACGCTGAACCCGCACCCGACGCTGATTCCCGCCATCGAAACCGGCTGGGTGGAAAGCGTGCACTGCTTCGGCACCGAACTGGGCATGGAGGACTACATCGCCCAGCGTCCGGACGTGTTCTTCACCGGCCGCGACGGTTCCCTGCGCTCCAACCGCATGATGTGCCAGCTGGCCGGGCAGTACGCCGTGGACCTGTTCATCGGCGCCACCCTGCAGGTGGACGGCGACGGCCATTCCTCCACCGTCACCCGTGGCCGCCTGGCCGGCTTCGGCGGCGCGCCGAACATGGGCCACGACCCGCGTGGCCGCCGCCATGCAACGCCCGCGTGGCTCGACATGACCGAGCCGGTAACCATGCTCGAACGCGGCAAGAAGCTGGTGGTGCAGATGGTCGAGACCTTCCAGGAGGGCGGCAAACCCACCTTCGTCGAGACCCTGGATGCTGTCGACGTGGCGAAGAAGGCCGGCATGCCCCTGGCGCCGGTGATGATCTACGGCGACGACGTCACCCACCTGCTCACCGAGGAAGGCATCGCCTACCTCTACAAGGCGCGCAGCCTCGAAGAGCGCCGCGCGATGATCGCCGCGGTCGCCGGCGTCACCGCCATCGGCCTGCGCCACGACCCGAAAGACACCCTGCGCATGCGTCGCGAAGGGCTGATCGCATTGCCGGAAGACCTCGGCATCCGCCGTACACAAGCCACGCGGGAACTGCTGGCGGCGAAGAGCATCGCCGAACTGGTGGAGTGGTCCGGCGGCCTTTACAACCCCCCGGCCAAGTTCAGGAGCTGGTGATGAGCGCAGTTTCCCTACGCAATGCCGACCTGCCGCTGGCCGACTGGCTGGCGGACCTGGCGGTGGACGCCCTGATCGACGAAGCCGACCTCTCGCCCAAGCCAGCCCTGGTGGACCGGCGCGGCAGCGGCGCCCACTGCGACCTGCACCTGGGCCTGATGCATGCTTCGGCGCTGTCGCTCTGGCCCTGCTTCAGGCAGATGGCCGAGGCGGCGCAGGAGCACGGCGAAGTGGGCCAGCCGTTGCGCGAAGCCCTGGGCCGCATTGGCCGTGAAGGCGAAGCGGCGATGCTCGCCACCACCGGCGGGGTCAACACCCATCGCGGCGCCATCTGGGCCCTGGGCCTGCTGGTGGCGGCGCAGGCGCTGAAGCCGGACACCCGCGATGCCCATGCCATCGCCCTGCGCGCGGCGCGCATCGCCCTGATCGACGACCGCGCCGCGCCGCACAGCGACAGCCACGGCGCCCGGGTCGCCCGCCGGTATGGCGCCCGGGGTGCGCGGGAAGAAGCCCAGCTCGGCTTCCCTGCGGTGATCCAGCATGGCCTGCCGCAATTGCTCCGCAGCCGCGCGGCCGGCGCCGGCGAGCAGAACGCCCGCCTCGATGCGCTGCTGGCGATCATGACTACCCTGGCCGACACCTGCGTACTCTGGCGCGCCGGCCTGGAAGGCCTGACCGCCATGCAGCAGGGCGCCCGCGCGGTGCTGGATGCCGGCGGCAGCGCCAGCCTCGCCGGCCGCCGCCAGCTGCGCGCGCTGGATGCCCGCCTGCTGCAACTCAACGCCTCGCCGGGTGGTGCTGCCGACCTGCTGGCCGCCTGCCTGTTTCTCGATAAAGCCGGGAGCCTGTGACCATGGAAACCCTGTCCTTCCAATTCCCCGCCGGTCAGCCGGCCCGTGGCCGCGCCCTGGTGGGTTGCGTCGGCTCCGGCGACCTCGAAGTGCTGCTGGAACCCGGCACCGCCGGCACCCTGTCGATCCAGGTGGTGACCTCGGTGAACGGCAGCGGCCCGCGCTGGCAGCAGCTGTTCCAGCGCCTGTTCGACGGCCAGTCGCTGCCGGCCCTGAACATCGACATCCACGACTTCGGCGCAACCCCTGGCGTAGTGCGTCTGCGCCTGGAGCAAGGGCTCGAGGAGATTGCATATGACTGATACTGCACGCCTGCTCGCGGCCCGCAGCTTCGTAGAGCTCGGCGCCCGCCAGCGCGCCCGTGAGCTGCTGGATGCCGGCAGCTTCCGTGAACTCATCCAGCCCTTCGACCGGGTCATCTCACCCTGGCTGCCCCGGCAGGGCATCGTGCCCCAGGCCGACGACGGCGTGGTGGTGGCCAAGGGCAGCATCAACGGCCAGTCGGCGGTGATCGCAGCCATCGAAGGCGCCTTCCAGGGCGGCAGCATGGGCGAGGTGGGCGGCGCCAAGATCGCCGGCGCCCTGGAGCTGGCGGCGGAAGATAACCGCCAGGGCATTCCCACTTGCGCCGTGTTGCTGCTGGAAACCGGCGGCGTGCGTTTACAGGAGGCCAACCTGGGTCTGGCCGCCATCGCCGAGATCCAGGCGGCCATAGTCGAACTGCGGCAGCACCAGCCGGTGATCGGTCTGATCGCCGGGCCTGTGGGCTGCTTCGGCGGCATGTCCATCGCCGCCGGCCTGTGCAGCCACCTGATCGTCACCCGCGAAGCGCGCCTCGGCCTCAATGGCCCGCAGGTGATCGAGCAGGAAGCTGGAATCGAGGAATACGACTCCCGCGACCGGCCTTTCATCTGGAGCCTCACCGGCGGCGAGCAGCGCGCTGCCAGCGGCCTGGTGGACGCCTATGTGGCCGACGATATCGAGGCCATCCGCGAAACCCTGCAGGGCCTGCTGGCCCAGCCGGAGCAGGGCCAGCCGCGCAGCCGCCGGCACGCCTGGTTCCTCGAACGCCTGGTGCAACTGGGCGAGGACTGCAAACAACTGGACGCCGCCGCCGTGCGCGCCCTCTACCAGGGAGAACAGCAATGAGCCGTGGACTGAACTGGCTGCGCGGCCTGGCCGGCGGCGAAGCACTGGCCGGCTTCCCGGCCTCGGTGAAGGTGGTGGATGGCGAACTGGGCAACCGCGCCGCGCGCTTCCTGGCCGTGGTGCCGGATGCACAGAATCCCTTCCCCCGCGCCCGCAACGGCGAAGTGGGACTGCTGGAAGGCTGGGGCCTGGCCAAGGCGGTGGATCAGGCCATCGAAGCCGACCGACATGGCGCCAAGCGCGTGCTGGTGGCGCTGGTGGACGTACCGAGCCAGGCCTACGGCCGCCGCGAGGAAGCCCTGGGCATTCACCAGGCCCTGGCCGGCGCGGTGGACGCCTACGCCCGCGCCCGCCTCGCCGGACACCCGGTGATCGGCCTGCTGGTGGGCAAGGCCATGTCCGGCGCCTTCCTCGCCCATGGCTACCAGGCCCAGCGCCTTATCGCCCTGGACGACGCCGGGGTGATGGTCCACGCCATGGGCAAGGCCGCCGCCGCGCGCATCACCCTGCGCAGCGTGGAAGAGCTGGAAGTGCTGGCCGCCAAGGTGCCGCCGATGGCCTACGACCTGGAGAACTACGCCTCCCTCGGATTGTTGTGGGAGCGGGTTGCCGTGGGTGATGCAGAGCAGCCGGGAGCTGCCGACCTGGCCCGCGTACGCGACACCCTGGTCTGCGCGGTTGTGGATATCGGCGACAGCACCGACCTTTCCGGGCGGCTCGGTGCGGAGAATCGCGAGGCGTCGTCGCGTGTCAGGGAGATGTTAAGGGCGCAGTGGTAGTCCGTCGGCCCTCACCCCAACCCTCTCCCTGAAGGGAGAGGGGGCAGATCGGTGCTTTCGTTTCCCTCCGTGCCAGCCGGCGAAGTCCTTGCCTCCAGGCGCGTGTCACCCCTCTCCTCTTCAGGGAGAGGGGCCGGGGGTGAGGGTATCGCCCCGAACACAGGAGCCAATCATGAGCACCAACCCAAAACCCCACGATCTGCTCTGGGGCATGACCCCCGACCAGCTTCCGGCCGATGCCCCTGCCTGGGCGTGGCAGGTATTGGCCGCCGGCCATCCGGTGGTGGTGCGCCGTGCCCTCTGCGAGCCCGGTCTGGTCGCCGTGGGTATCCGTGGTGCGAGCCGCGACCAACGCCTCGCGGCGACTATGCCGATCCCTGCCATCCAGCGTCTGCTCAGCCCCGAACAACTGCGGCTTCGCACTGACACCGGTCTCCCCGCGCTGGGGGCTCTCGAAGCCGTCGCCCCGCTGCTCGACGCCACCAGCCTGCCCTGGGGCCCCACCGGCGGCGTTGGCTTCCAGCTGGCCACCGGCATCGCCGTACTGCACGAAGCCAGCGACCTCGACCTGCTCCTGCGTACCCCCACCCCCTTCAGCCGCCAGCACGCCCGCATGCTACTGGCGGCCCTGAACGAAGCGCCTTGCCGCATCGACCTGCAACTGGAAACCCCCAATGGCGCCGTGGCCCTGCGCGAGTGGGCCGGCGACTCCCGCCGCGTGCTGCTGAAAAGCCCGGAGGGCGCGCGTCTTGTGGATAACCCCTGGCTGCCCCTGGAGCGTGCGGCGTGAGCAGCCTGTTCGCCTTCCCCGGCCAGGGCGCGCAGCAAGTGAGCATGCTCCACCAGCTGCCGGCCGAATGTGCCGCCTGCCTGGAGGAGGCCAGCGATGCGCTGGGCGAAGACGTGCTGGCGCTGGACTCCGCTGAGGCCCTGCAATCCACCCGCGCCGTGCAGCTCTGCCTGCTGGTGGCCGGTGTCGCCTGCGCGCGATTGCTGCTGCAACGCAGCCCGGCGCCGGATTATGTGGCCGGGCTGTCCATCGGCGCCTATGCCGCCGCGGTGGTGGCCGGTTCCCTGGGCTTCGCCGATGCCGTGCGCCTGGTATCCCTGCGTGGCGAATTGATGCAGAAGGCTTATCCACAGGGCTATGGCATGACCGCCATCCTCGGTCTCGACCAGACCACCGTCGAGCGCCTGCTGGTCGAAACCAAGGGCCCGGTGTACCTGGCCAACATCAATGCCGACAACCAGTTGGTGATCGCCGGCAGCGATGCCGCCATGGCCGCCATCGCCGAGCGTGCGCGGGGCCTGGGTGCCGGTGCGGCGAAGCGCCTGACGATGAGCGTGCCCTCCCACTGCGAACTGCTGGACGCGCCGGCCCGCGAGCTGGCCGCTGCTTTCGCCGAGGTCGAACTGCGCCGCCCGGCGATCCGCTACCTCAGCGGTAGCACGGCGCGGCCGATCCTCGACCCGCAGCGGCTGCGCGACGACCTCGCCTGCAACATGTGCCGGGTCATCGACTGGCATGGCACCCTGCGCACCGCCTATGAGCGCGGGGTGCGCCTGCATATCGAACTGCCCCCCGGCGCCGTGCTCAGCGGCCTGGCGCGGCGGGTGTTCGAACAAGGTACGGTGATCGCCTTCCAGGGCGCCCGTCTGGATACGCTGGACGCCTTGTTGCGTGAGGAGGTAAGCCGGAACCGATAACCGCCGTGCGTTTCGAAGGACAACAACAAGCAACTTCGACCCAACCCGAGGGCAACAACAATGATCGTCTACGGTGTGGCCTTGCTGGCCGTCTGCACACTTGCCGGTGTCGTCATCGGCGACTTCCTCGGCGCCCTGCTGGGCGTCAAATCCAATGTCGGCGGTGTCGGCATCGCCATGATCCTGCTCATCTGTGCCCGGCTCTACATGCATCGCCATGGCGGCATGAGCAAGGAATGCGAATTCGGCGTGGGCTTCTGGGGCGCCATGTACATCCCGGTGGTGGTGGCCATGGCCGCGCAACAGAACGTGGTCACCGCGCTGCATGGCGGCCCGGTGGCGCTGATCGCGGCTGTGGGCTCGGTGCTGCTCTGCGGCGCCACCATCGCCCTGATCAGCCGCGCCGGCAAGGGCGATCCGCTGCCGGACGAGCCGGTGGAGCACAGCGCCTCCGCCGCTCCAGTGGGAGGTCGCTGACATGTGGGAACTCATCGAGAAAGCCCTCGAACACAACGGCCTGATCACCGCCTTCGCCGTGGTCGGCGGCATCATGTGGGTCTCGGTGCTGCTGTCGAAGTACCTGACCTTCGGCCGCGTGCACGGCTCGGCCATCGCCATCGTCATCGGCCTGGTGCTGGCCTGGGTCGGCGGCACCATCACCGGCGGACAGAAGGGCCTGGCCGACCTCGCGCTGTTCTCCGGCATCGGCCTGATGGGCGGCGCCATGCTGCGTGACTTCGCCATCGTCGCCACCGCCTTCGAAGTGCAGGCCACCGAGGCGCGCAAGGCCGGAATGATCGGCGCCGTGTCGCTGCTGCTGGGCACCGTGCTGCCCTTCATCGTCGGTGCGTCGGTGGCCTGGGCCTTCGGCTACCGCGACGCGGTGAGCATGACCACCATCGGCGCAGGCGCGGTGACCTACATAGTCGGGCCGGTGACCGGCGCTGCCATCGGCGCCAGCTCGGATGTGATGGCGCTGTCCATCGCCACCGGGCTGATCAAGGCGATCCTGGTGATGGTCTTCACCCCGGTCTCGGCACGCCTGCTGGCGCTGGACAACCCGCGCTCGGCGATGGTCTTCGGCGGCCTTGCCGGCACCGTCTCCGGCGTTACTGCCGGACTCGCCGCCACCGACCGCCGCCTGGTACCCTACGGCGCGCTGACCGCCACCTTCCACACCGGTCTCGGCTGCCTGATGGGCCCGTCGGTCCTTTACTTCTGCGTGCGCGGCCTGGTGGGCTGAGCCACCTCCTGCGGTACTTCACGCCCCGGCCGAATGGTCGGGGCGTTTTCCTTTCAAGCCTCGTTGCGCAGGCTGTACATGCGGCACTCGGCGACCAGTGCCAGCAGGTTCGGGTCGCGCTCGCGAGCTTTCAGGAAGACCACGCCTATGTGCTGCTGCAGGCGGTAGCGCGCCTGCAGGCGGATCAGCTTCACGCGGTTCTCGTAGACCGCTGCGATGCGTCCCGGCAGCAGGGCATAGCCCACGCCGGAACTGACCATGCTGAGCAGGGTGAAGATGTCGTTCACCTGCATCGCCACCTTGGGCTCGAAGCCGGCCTGCTGGAACACCCGCGCGCCGTCGCGGTGGGTGGCAAAACCCTGAGTGAGAGTGATGAAGGTGGAGTCGGCGAGGTCGGCGAGGTCCACCTCGTCCTGGTCGGCGAAGGGCGAGTCGGTGGGCACGGCGAGGAAGATATCGTCAGAGAACAGCGGCAGCTGCTCGCAGTCCGGGTCGTTCACGCTCTCGTCGAGGGATACCAGGATGGCGTCCAGTTCGAGGTTCTTCAGGCGGTAGAGCAGGTCGACGTTGGAGCCCAGGGTGAGGTCGATGTTCAGCTCGCTGCGGCGCAGCTTCAGGCCCATCACCAGTTGCGGCACTGTCCTCACCGTCAGCGAAT
Source organism: Metapseudomonas cellulosilytica (assembly GCF_049334135.1). Classification (NCBI taxonomy): domain Bacteria; kingdom Pseudomonadati; phylum Pseudomonadota; class Gammaproteobacteria; order Pseudomonadales; family Pseudomonadaceae; genus Metapseudomonas; species Metapseudomonas cellulosilytica. Next base: position 65,706 of record NZ_JBHZGN010000004.1, read on the forward strand.
AGAGCGCGCCCAGCTTGAAGCGCTCGGCGGAGAAGCCGGCCGCCTCGCGGGTCAGGCGCACCATCTCGACCGCGTCCTGGATCAGCTTTTGTGCTTTCTCTTCCAGCACGTAGGCACTCTCCAGCGGCGTCAGATTGCGCCCCTCGTGCTTGAACAGCGGGCAGCGCAATGCACTCTCCAGGGAGTGGATGGCGCGGTGCACGCTGACATTGCTGGTGTTCAGCTCCGCCGCCGCTCGCGACAGGTTGCCGCTGCGCATGAAGGCGAGAAAGGTTTCCAGCTTCTTCAGGGTCAGTTCTTCGTCGATCTGCATTGGCGCCCGGATGTCCTCCGTAGGATGGGTGGAGCAACGCGATACCCATCAACCCCGCCGATGGGTATCGCTCCGCTCCACCCATCCTACAGGGATGCCCGGTCCCATCGGACGCGACCTCTAGCGAATAAGCTAATAATGCATAAGCAAATAAATTCTTATTCCTTAACAGATATATGGCGAGCGCCTAGACTGCCCAGCATCGAAATTCAGCAAGGAGGGCTCGCCATGCGCAGCCAGGCCATTCGCTACCTGATCCTGCCGGGATGGCAGGGCTCGCCCGATGACCATTGGCAAAGCCATTGGCAGCGCAGCCTGCCCAATGCCAGCCGGGTCGAGCAGGCCGACTGGGACACCCCGGACCGCGAGTCCTGGGTGGCGGCGCTGGAGCGCGCCATCGATGCCGAACGTACGCCGGTGATCCTCATCGCCCACAGCCTGGGCTGCGTGACCGTGGCCCACTGGGCCGCGCAGTCCGACCCGGACGTGCTGCGCCGCGTGCGTGGCGCACTGCTGGTGGCGCCGGCGGATGTGCAGCGCCCCGGCTGCCCGGAGCCGCTCAAGGGCTTCGCGCCCATCCCGAAGGATCCGCTGCCGTTCCCGACGCTGTTGGTGGGCTCGGACAACGACCACGCCGCCAGCCCCCAGCGGGCCCTGGAGATGGCTCGTGACTGGGGCTCGGAAGCGGCCGTTCTCACCGGTGCCGGGCATATCAACGTGAAGTCCGGGCATCATCGCTGGGAACAGGGTTTCGCCCACCTCTATCGTTTGCAGGGTCGCGTCGAGCAGTTGGCTCGAATTCGAGCCTGATCCACCCCTTATCCAGCAATACGCCAGGGTCCGCTGCATCGCAGCCTGGGCCCGGCGGGAGATTTCGCCATGAGCAAGGAAAACCCCGGCCAGCCGCTGCTGAGCTTCGCCGATGCCGATCGCAGCCCGCTGAGCATCCGCGCCCGCGCACTGGTCTTCGTCGATGAGCGTTCGCGCCGGCTTCGCCTGGAAGTCGACCATCTGGCCCCCAGCGCATTGCCGGTGCTGATCCAGGGCGAGACCGGCACCGGCAAGGAACTGCTGGCGCGGCAGATCCATCGTTCCAGCGACCGCCCAGGCCTTTTCGTGGCGGTGAGCTGCGGTGCGATCAGCAAGGTCTATGCCGAGGCTGAACTCTTCGGCCACGCCCTCGGTGCCCACAGTGGCTCGGCCAGTAGTCGCGCCGGCTGGTTCGGTTCGGCCAATGGCGGGACCCTCTACCTGGACGAGATCGGCGACCTGCCGCTGCCCCTGCAGGCCAAGCTGCTGGCGGCACTGGAGAGCCGCGAGGTGATCCGCGTCGGCGCCCAGCAACCGACGCCGGTGGACGTGCGCCTGGTGGCCGCCACCAGCATCGACCTGGCCAAGGCGGTGCGCGCCGGCAAGTTCAACGCGCGGCTCTATCAGTACCTGGACGAAGGACGGGTGGAGCTGCCGCCGCTACGCGAGCGCCCGGCGGATATCCTGCCGCTGGCCGAGTATTTCCTCGGCATCTACGCCCAGCGCCTGGACCTGCCGCTGCCGCTGATCAGCCCTGCGGCCCAGGCAGCCCTGGAGGCCTATCCCTGGCCGGGCAATACCCGCGAGCTGGAGAACAGCGTGCACTTCGCGCTGTTGGTGAGCGAGGGCGACGAGATCCAGCCCCAGCACCTCAACCTGCCGCCGCTGCCGGGCTATGCCCAACTCGCTGTGCAACTGCGTCGGCTGGCGGCCAATGACGAGGAACGCGACCACCTGCGCCAGTTGTTCGCCGAAGTGTTGGCAGGGTAGGCGAGATGCGGACGTAGGGTAGGCCACGCTCACCGGTCCTCCATTCGGGGTTTCGGAGGGCGCCGTTGGTGGATGTGAAGAGCGACATCCACCCTACTCACGGGTCGAGCCCGGAGTAGGGTGGACCACGCTTCATCGGTCCACCATTCGAGATTTCAGCGGGCGCTATTCGTGCAGGTAGTAGAGCTTGTTGATGATGGACCAGCGGCCGCCGATCTTCAGCAATGACAGGTAGTCGGTGAAGCGCAGGTCGGCATAGTCGTCGACCACCTTTACCGATGCGGAGTCGCCGGTGATGTCCAGTGCCCGGATTTCCCAGACGGGCGTAGCGCCCTCCGGCAGCACCGGGCCAGCCTCGCGGATGGAGCCGGCGAAGTCGTCAACCGAGAGCCATTCGAGATTGCCCTGGAAGTGGCCGATGATGCGGCAGTCGGAGTGGAAGGCGCTGCGCAGGCGAGTCTCGTCGGCAAAGACCATGCCTTCGACATAGTCGCGCACGACGTGGTGGATGGCGTCCTGGTCAGTCTCGTAGCTAGTCATTTCACGCGCTCCCTGGGTATCGGCGAGTCAGCCAAGGCAAAGGCTAGCCCCGCTGGTGCGGGGCAAGTGATTCGTTGTGCATAAGGGCGCGGCGCTATTCTTCGTTTCGCTATCCAGTGACGTGAAACCCTGCGGCAGCTGTTCGCCGAGGTGCTGGCGGGGTGGACCCAGGCGTAGGGTGGACCACGTTTCATCGGTCCACCATTCGAGGTTCGGCCAGACTCCGTCGGGGGATAGGTCAGTAGGATGGGTGGAGCGGAGCGATACCCATCGAATGGACAGGCACGATGATGGGTATCGCTCCGCTCGCGGAACGCCGCCCGACCCATCCTACGAAAGCAGCCCTCACGGTGGGGGGCTTCAGTCCACCTGAGGCGATCAGTGAATCTGCCCGGTGGCCTTGAGGTGGTCCTTCACCGACCGCAGGCGCGGCAGCGGCAGGCAGACGAGGATGGTCAGGACCAGCACGCCCGCGCCCATCAACGGCAGATTGGCCAGGCCCATGCCGGTGCTCAGCCACAGACCACCGACGAAGGCGCCGCTCGCGTTACCCAGGTTGAACGCGGCGTGGCTCAACGTGGCGGCCAGGCTGGCCGATTCGCCGGCCTGTTCCACCAGCAGCAGCTGCAGCGGCGAGGAGATGGCGAAGCTGGCCACGCCCCAGAGGAACAGGCAGCCCAGCGCCAGTGCCGGAATCTGCGCGAACACGAACAGACCCAGCAGGCACAGCGCGCTCACCCCGAAGGCCAGCGGCAGTGAATGGCGGAAACCCTTGTCCGCCAGGCGCCCACCCAGCAGGTTGCCCGCCGTTAGGCCGATGCCGAACAGCAGCAGGGCGAAGTTGGCGTGTTCCGGGCTGAAGCCGGAGACGTCCCGCAGCAACGGGCTGATGTAGGTGAACACGCCGAACAGTGCCACCGACGAGAGGCTGCAGACGAACAGTGCATGCAGCACCGGACGCCGCAGGATGCCGTCCCAGGCACCGGCGGCGTTGGTTTGCGGTTTGGCCGTGGCGGGCAGCCAGAGGGCCTGGGCCAGCAACGTGAGCAAGCCCAGACCCGCCACCACCATGAAGGTTACCCGCCAGCTGGTGGCCTGGCCGAGCCAGGCGCCGGCCGGTACGCCGAGCACGTTGGCGATGGTCAGGCCGCTGAGCACCAGGGCCATGGCCGAGGCGCGGCGGTGCGGCGGCGCCAGTTCGGCGGCGAGCAGGGTGGCGCAGCCGAAGAAGCCTGCGTGGCTGAAGGCGGTGAACATGCGCATGGCCAGCAACCATTCGTAGTTCGGCGCCAGGGCGCAGCCGAGGTTGCCCAGGGCGTAGGCGCCCATCAGCCAGAGCAGGGCCTGGCGCCGCGGCAGGCGGCCGAGCAGCGGACCCAGCAACGGCGCGCCGATTACCACGCCCATGGCGTAGGCGCTGACCAGCAGGCCGGCGTCGGAGAGGCTGACCTGAAGGTCTTTGGCGACCTCGGGCAACAGGCCCATGATGATGAATTCGCTGCTGCCGACGACGAAGCCGCCGAGGGCCAGGGCCAATAGCGGCAGGGAGAGGAGGGTGCTCGGGTTCATGCGGGTTCCGGTGGCGGGGCTTTTTTGCGAGGGGCGCGGATTCTACGCCGATTTCCTTGCAGGAGGCTTACCGATGGAACCGGAGGCGGCGGACAACCTGTAGGGGCGAATTCATTCGCCAAGGGCAGCGCAGCTGCCCCCTGGACGCCCGAATGGCAGACCTGCGGCCTGCTTGGCGAATGAATTCGCCCCTACAAGAGCAACAGCCCTTTCAGCCCTGCAGGAACTTGCTGAGGAACTGCTTGGTGCGCTCTTCCTTCGGCGCACTGAACAAGGCCTTGGCGTCGCCCTGTTCGACGATCACACCCTTGTCGATGAAGATCGCGCGGTTGGCCACATCGCGGGCGAAGCTCATTTCGTGGGTGACGATCACCATGGTGCGCTTCTCTTCGGCCAGGCCGCGGATGGTGGCGAGCACTTCGCCCACCAGCTCCGGGTCCAGCGCCGAGGTGGGTTCGTCGAAGAGGATCACGTCAGGCTCCATGGCCAGGGCACGGGCGATGGCCACGCGCTGTTGCTGGCCGCCGGAGAGGCGCTTGGGGTAGGCGTCTTCCTTGCCCGCCAGGCCGACCTTGGTCAGCAGCTTGCGGGCCCGCTCGATGGCGCGCTCGCGGGGCTCCTTCTTGACCACCACGGGACCCTCGATGACGTTCTCCAGGGCAGTGCGATGGGGGAAGAGGTTGAAGTTCTGGAAGACGAAGCCGACGTGCTGGCGCAGTTTGCGAATCAGCCCCTGCTGGTGCTTCAGCGGCTTGCTGGCGTCGATGTCGATCTCGCCCACGCGGATATGGCCGCCGCTGGGTTCCTCCAGCAGGTTGAGGCAGCGCAGCAGGGTGGTCTTGCCGGAGCCACTGGGGCCGATGATGGCCACCACTTCGCCCGGCTCGATGGTCAGGTCGATGCCCTTGAGCACCTCCTGGCCCTTGAAGGACTTGGTCAGGTTACGGACGGTGATCATCAGGCGTCCCGCTCATGCTGGTTGACCCGCGCCTCGAGGCGGCCCTGGAAATGCGACAGCACGGTGGCCAGCACCCAGTAGAGCAGCGCGGCGGCTAGGTACATGGTGAAAATCTCGAAGGTGCGCGCGGTAATCAGCTGGGCCTGGCGGAACAGTTCGGGCACCTGGATGGTGGCAGCCAGGGCAGTGTCCTTGACCAGCGAGATGAAGCTGTTGCCCAGCGGCGGCAGCGCGGTGCGCGCGGCCTGCGGAAGGATGGCGCGCACCAGCGTCTGGGTGCGGCTCATGCCGATGCTGGCGGCGGCTTCCCACTGGCCCCGGTCGATGGAGGCGATGGCGGCGCGGAGGATTTCCGAGGTGTAGGCGGCCATGTTCAGCGAGAAGCCGATCAGCGCCGCAGGCAGCGGTTCGAGCTGGATGCCCAGCTGCGGCAGGCCGTAATAGATCATGAACAGCTGCACCAGCAGCGGCGTGCCGCGGAAGAAGGACACGTAGATCCGCGACAGCCAGCGCAGGGCGGTGAATCCGTAGAGGCGCATCAGGGCGAGGGCGAACCCCAGCAGCAGGCCGAAGAACATGCCGCCGAGGCTCAGTACCACCGTAAAAACCGCGCCCTTCAACAGGAAGGGCGCGGAATCCAGCGCAAGTTGCAGGCTGGTGTCGATCATTGGGTCACGTCAGCCTTGAACCATTTCTCGGAGAGTTTCTTCAGGGTGCCGTCGGCCTTCAGCTTGGCCAGGGCCTTGTCGAGAGCGGCGAGCAGTTCCGGGTTGCCCTTGCGCAGGGCGATGCCGGCTTCCTGGCGGGAGAAGGGTTCGCCGGTCACGGCCAGCTTGCCATTGGTCTTCTCGACCATCTCGAAGGCGGCCAGGCGGTCGACCAGGATGGCGTCGATGCGGCCGACGTTGAGGTCCTGGAACTTGGTGGGGTCGTCGTCGTAGGTGCGGATGTCGGCCTGTGGGACGTTGTCCTTCAGCCACTGCTCGTAGTTGGTGCCCAGGCCCACGCCGACCTTCTTGCCGGCGAGGTCCGCGGCGGTCTTGATGCCACCCTCGGTGCCCTTGCGCACCAGCGCCTGGATGCCGGAGACGGTGTAGGGGGTGGAGAAGTCGTACTTCTTCTTGCGCTCGTCGGAGATGGTCACCTGGTTGATCACCACGTCCAGGCGCTTGGACTCCAGGGCGGCGAGGATGCCATCCCACTTGGTCGGCTGGAACTCGGCCTTCACGCCCAGCTCCTTGGCCAGGGCCTCGGCCAGTTCCACTTCGAAGCCGGTCAGCTTGCCGCTCTCGTCCTGATAGTTGAAGGGCGGGTAGGTGCCTTCCAGGCCGACCTTGATGGCGCCCTTCTGCTGGATGTCCTGGAGCAGGTCGGCGGCGAAGCTGGTGCCGATTGAGCTGGCGCCGAGCACCAGGCTCAGGCTACCGAGGATGAACTGGCGACGCAGGGTTGCGAATGTCATATGGGCCTCACGGGGCAGGTGGCTAAAGGTGGGGCAACTCTAGGGATTTGGTTATATGCAATAAAATAATTAAAAAGTATCAATTGCTTAAAATATTGCATAAGCAGATGTCACGCGATACCCGCTGGATGATAGGCGAACAGCGCCGGGGAGCCACCGGTGTGCAAGAACAGCACCGGGCCATTGTCGGCGAAGGCACCTTTGGCGACGCCGTCCAGCAGGCCGGCGAAGGCCTTGCCGGTGTACACCGGGTCCAGCAGCAGCCCCTCGTGGCTGGCCACCAGGAGCACGGCGTCCAGGGTGCCGGCGTTCGGTTCGCCGTAGCGCGGGGCGAAGTATTGGTCCCAGAGTTCCACCTTGAGCCCGGCCGGGACTGGCACGCCGAGCAGGTCGGCGGTGCGCTGCAGCAGGCCTTCCACCTTGGGCCGCTGGGTGGCGTCCGGACGCGAGACGGTGACGCCCACCACCCGGGTGCCGGGCAGGGCGTGTTCCAGGGCCAGCGCCAGGCCCGCGTGGGTGCCGGCGCTGCCGGAGGCCAGCACCACGGCGGAGAAGGTCTCGCCGCTGGCCTTGATCTGCTCGGCCAGTTCCAGGCCGGCGCGCACGTAGCCAAGGGCGCCTAGTGCGTTGGAACCGCCGATGGGCACCAGGTACGGGCGCTTGCCGGCGGCGCGCAGGCGCTCGCCGGTAGCGGCGAGAAGCTCATCGGCGTTGTCCAGGTTGGGTACCAGCTCCACCTCGGCGCCGAACAGGTCCAGCAGCAGGCGATTGCCGTTCTCCAGGTAATTGCGGTCGGCGGTGCCGATGGGGTTTTCCAGCAGGGCCACGCAGGCCAGGCCCAGGCGTGCGGCGAGGGCCGCGGTCTGGCGCACGTGGTTGGACTGGATGGCGCCGGCGGTGACCAGGGTGTCGGCGCCCTGGGCTAGGGCATCGGCGGCGAGAAACTCCAGCTTGCGCACCTTGTTGCCGCCGAGGGCGAAGGGAGTGATGTCGTCGCGTTTGACAAAGACGCTGCGACCGAGCTTCTGCGAAAGCCGCGCCAGCTTCTCCAGCGGGGTGGGCGAGGGAACCAGTTCCAGGCGGGGGAAGCGGGCGAGGGCGGCGTTGAGCATGTCGGCGGCTCACAAGGCAGTTGCGAAGGCTGCCACTCTAGTGAGCCGTGGCGTTGCAGGCAATTCGCAGAGGCGACATGAAAGTACCGGTCAGTCAGGGTGTGAGCGTTATCACGCAATCGATTTCTATAAACAAAATGGAATATAAAAATAAAAAATCAGTATTTTGCTGTTATAAAAAATCGTCGTAGTTTCCCTTCCAACCCGGCGATACCCAGACCGGGTACCCCGACACCCGCTCGCGGCTGAAGATCCAGCCGGAGCCGCAGAATCGAGAAGGATCATCATGAAGAAGTCCCTGCTGCTGACCGCCCTGGCCGCTGCCCTGTCCGTCACCTTCGCCCACGCCGGCGAGAAGCTCACCGTCGCCGCCACCCCGGTGCCCCACGCGGAAATCCTCGAGCTGGTCAAACCCCAGCTGGCCAAGGAAGGGGTGGACCTGGAAGTGAAGGTCTTCACCGATTACGTGCAGCCCAACGTGCAGGTGGACGAGAAACGCCTGGATGCCAACTACTTCCAGACCAAGCCCTACCTGGACAACTTCAACAGCGGCAAGGGCACCCACCTGGTGATCGTCAAGGGTGTGCACGTCGAGCCCTTCGGCGGCTACTCCAGCAAGTACAAGTCCCTGAAGGAGCTGCCGGACGGCGCCACCATCGCCATCCCCAACGAAGGCAGCAACAGCGGCCGCGCCCTGCTCCTGCTGCAGAAGTCCGGCCTGCTGAAACTGAAAGATCCGAAGAACGCCCTGGCCACCCCCAAGGACATCGCCGAGAACCCGCACAACTTCAAGTTCAAGGAACTGGAAGCGGCCCTGCTGCCGCGCGTGCTGGACCAGGTCGACCTGGCCCTGATCAACACCAACTACGCGCTGGAAGCCAAGCTCAATCCGTCCAAGGACGCACTGGTGCTGGAAGACCGCACCTCGCCCTACGTGAACTACCTGGTGGCCCGTCCGGACAACAAGGACAGCGATGCCATCAAGAAACTCTCCGCCGCGCTGACCAGCCCGCAAGTGAAGGCCTTCATCGAGCAGAAGTACTCCGGCGCGGTGGTGCCGGCGTTCTGATCACAAGCTAGCCACGGTGGCGCACTGACCAGTGCGCCTCTCCTCACGCCGACGAGTCTCGACTATCGTCGGCGTTCTTTTTTCTGCTGCCGTCCCGTGGGGCAAGGAATGTTGTAGGGGCGAATTCATTCGCCAAGCAGTCCGCAGGACTGCCCTGCAGAGTCCGGGCCCGCTTCGCGGTCCTTGGCGAATGAATTCGCCCCAACAGGGAAAGCGGCTCTCCACCCGGAGCCCACCATGTCCGATCCCAAACCCGGCCTGTCCACCCGTTCCGTCCACAGCGGCAACGAGGTCGACCAGAAGATGGTCACCCGCCCCAAGAGCCTGCCGATCTACGAATCCTCGGTGTTCGTCTACGACTCCCTGGAACAGGTGGACGACTTCCTTGCCGGCAACCCCGATAACTACATGTACACCCGTATCGGCAACCCCAACCATGCAGCGCTGGAACAACTGGTGCGCGACCTGGAAGGCGGCGAGGCGGCGCTGTTTTCCGCCTCCGGCATGGCCTCGGTGAGTGCGGCGCTGCTGGGGCGGCTGAATGCCGGTGACCACCTGATCGCCAGCCGCGAGCTGTACGGCACCACCCAGAGCCTGATCGAGAAGGAGCTGGCGCGCTTTGGCATCAGCGCAACCCTGGTGGAGATCAACGACCTGGCGGCCGTGGAAGCGGCCATCACCCCGGCCACGAAAGTCATCTACACCGAAACCGCCTCCAACCCGCTGGTACGGGTCAGCGACGTGCCGGCGCTGGCGAGGCTCGCCAGGGCCCGTGGCCTGAAGCTGCTGGTGGACAACACCTTCCTCTCGCCGGCGCTCTACAACCCCCTGGCCGACGGCGCCGACCTGGTGCTGCACAGCACCACCAAGTACTTGAACGGCCACAGCGATGCCACCGGCGGCATCCTGGTCGGCGATGCCGAGTGGATCGCCCAGGCACGGCGCTTCCAGATCAACGCCGGTGGCAGCGCCAGCCCCTTCGAGGCCTGGCTGACCTTCCGCGGCGCCAAGACCCTGGCCCTGCGCATGAAGGCCCACTCGGCCAATGCCCAGGCCCTGGCCGCAGCGCTGGAAGCCCATCCGAAAGTGGCGCGGGTGTTCTACCCCGGCCTGCCCTCGCACCCGGACCACGCCCTCGCCCAGCGGCTGTTCCCCAAGGGCGCGTCGGGCATGCTGAGCTTCACCCTGCACGGTGGCCTGGCCGAGGTGGACAAGCTGATCCGCGCCCTGCGCAACACCGCTTTCGCGCCGTCCCTGGCCGGTGTCGCCAGCAGCATCACCCACCCCGGCAAGACCTCCCACCGCGCCCTGTCGCAGGAAGCACTGGCCGAGCTGGATATCCACGACGGCACCATCCGCGTGTCGGTGGGCATCGAGGATGCCGAGGACATAGTCGCGGACTTCCAGCAGGCGCTGGATAGGCTCTGAACTGAGGCGGGACTCACTTCTGTAGGGGCGAATTCATTCGCCAAGGGCGGCGCAGCTGCCCCTAGCGGGCCTTGCAGGGCAGACCTTCGGCCTGCTTGGCGAATGAAGTCGCCCCTACAGGAAAAGCACCGCCCGACGCGGGCGGCCCTCTTCTATCCTTATTCAATAACGGTATTTCCATCGCTGTTCTTATGCTCGCTATTCTCTCGCCACAACTTGTTATAACAAGTCAGGAATTCAAGCGAAGGACACCATGGCCGAACTGCTCCCCCTCTCCCCGGTACCGCTCTACAGCCAGCTCAAGGAGCTGCTGCGCGGGCGCATCCTCGACGGCGCCTACCCGCCCCACAGCCGCATGCCTTCGGAAAGCGAACTGGGCAAGGCCTTCAACGTCAGCCGCATCACCGTGCGCCAGGCGCTGGGCGACCTGCAGAAGGAAGGGCTGATCTTCAAGATTCATGGCAAGGGCACTTTCGTCGCCAAGCCCAAGGCCTTCCAGAACGTCAGCACCCTGCAGGGCCTGGCCGAGTCCATGACGCAGATGGGCTACGAAGTGCTCAACCGCCTGCGCAGCTTCCGCCATGTGCCGGCCAGCCCGCTGGTGGCGGCGCGCCTGCAGGTGGAGGAAGGCAGCCTGGTGACCGAGATCAAGCGGGTGCGCCTGATCAATCGCGAGCCGGTTTCCCTGGAACTCACCTGGCTGCCGAAGGTGGTGGGGGAGAAGCTGGAGAAGGCCGACCTCGCCACCCGCGACATCTTCCTCATCCTCGAAAACGACTGCGGCATTCCCCTCGGGCACGCCGACCTTGCCATCGACGCCGTGCTCGCCGACAGCGACCTGACCCAGGCGCTGGAGGTGGAGGAGGGCTCGCCGATCATGCGCATCGAGCGCCTGACCCACGCTGCCGACGGCACGCCGCTGGATTTCGAACACCTCTACTACCGCGGCGATGCCTTCCAGTACCGCCTGCGCATCGACCGCCAGAAGGGGCCCCAGGCATGAGCACCCAGCACCAGGATTACGACATCGTCGTCATCGGCGGCGGCACCGCCGGCCCCATGGCTGCGATCAAGGCCAAGGAACAGAACCGCGAGCTGCGCGTGCTGCTGCTGGACAAGGCCAACGTCAAGCGCAGCGGCGCCATCAGCATGGGCATGGACGGCCTGAACAACGCCATCATTCCCGGCCACGCGACGCCCGAGCAGTACACCAAGGAAATCACCATCGCCAACGACGGCATCGTCAACCAGGCCACGGTGCACGCCTACGCCACCCACAGTTTCGAGACGATCGAGCAGTTGGACCGCTGGGGCGTGAAGTTCGAGAAGGACGAGACCGGCGACTACGCGGTGAAGAAGGTCCACCACATGGGCGCCTACGTGCTGCCCATGCCGGAAGGGCACGACATCAAGAAGGTGCTGTACCGCCAGCTCAAGCGCGCAAGGGTGGAGATCAGCAACCGCGTGGTCTGCACCCGCCTGCTGCTGGACGGTGAAGGCGCCGCCTGCGGGGTGATGGGCTTCGACTGCCGTAGCGGCGAGTTCCGGGTGATCCGCGCCAAGGCGGTGATCCTCGCCTGCGGCGCCGCCGGCCGCCTTGGCCTGCCGTCCTCGGGCTACCTGATGGGCACCTACGAGAACCCCACCAACGCCGGCGACGGCTACGCCATGGCCTACCACGCCGGGGCGGAGCTGGCGAACCTCGAGTGCTTCCAGATCAACCCGCTGATCAAGGACTACAACGGCCCGGCCTGCGCCTACGTCACCGGCCCGCTGGGCGGCTACACCGCCAACGCCAAGGGCGAGCGCTTCATCGAGTGCGATTACTGGAGCGGGCAGATGATGTGGGAGTTCCACCAGGAGCTGGAAGGCGGCAATGGCCCGGTGTTCCTCAAGCTGGACCACCTGGCCGAGGAAACCATCCAGACCATCGAAGAAATCCTGCACAGCAACGAGCGCCCTAGCCGTGGCCAGTTCCACGCCAATCGCGGCACCGACTACCGCCAGCAGATGGTGGAAATGCACATCTCCGAAATCGGCTTCTGCTCCGGCCATTCGGCCTCGGGCGTGTGGGTCAACGAGAAGGCCGAGACCAGCGTGAAGGGCCTCTACGCCGCCGGCGACATGGCCGCCGTGCCGCACAACTACATGCTCGGCGCCTTCACCTATGGCTGGTTCGCCGGGGTCAACGCGGCGGACTACGTCGCCGAACGCGACTTCGCCGAGGTGGACGATGCGCAGGTGGAGCGCGAGCGGGCGCGAGTCTTCGCGCCGCTCGAGCGCGAGCACGGCCTGCCGCCGGCCCAGGTGGAGTACAAGCTGCGGCGCATGGTCAACGACTACCTGCAGCCGCCCAAGGTGACGAAGAAGATGGAGATCGGCCTGGCGCGCTTCGCCGAGATCGAACGGGACCTGGCGCAGATGAAGGCCAGCAACCCCCACGAGCTGATGCGCGCCATGGAAGTGGCGGTGATCCGCGACTGCGCCGAGATGGCCGCCCGCGCCTCGCTGTTCCGCGCCGAGAGCCGCTGGGGCCTGTACCACCACCGGGTCGACTACCCCGAGCGCAACGACGCCGAGTGGTTCTGCCACTGCCACCTGAAGAAGGGCGAGGACGGGCGCATGACCAGCTTCAAGAAAGCCGTCGAGCCTTACCTGATCCCGCTGGATGCCGAGGAGCAGCAGGCCTATGACCGGCTGCGTGTGAAGACCGAAGCCGCCGCGTGACGGACGCTTTTCGTAGGTTGGTGTTGAGCGAAGCGAAGCCCAACAACCGGTTCGAAGAGCCGGCCACCGCAAAAGATGGGAGCGCGTTGCGCTCCATGTTGGGCTTCGCAGGCTCAGCGCCAACCTACGCGAGGCTCGTTGGCAGCGACGAACCAGAACGTCGAGAGCCCAGACTCCAAGGAATCGTGAAATGGCCCATCAGCCCCAGGAAATCTTCTTCCGCAGCAGCGCGCCGGTGACCATCGACGAAGACAAGTGCATCGCCGAAAAGGGCTGCACCGTCTGCGTCGAGGTCTGCCCCATGGACCTGCTGGCCATCAACCCGGCTACGCAGAAGGCCTACATGGCCTTCGACGAGTGCTGGTATTGCATGCCCTGCGAAAAGGACTGCCCGACCGGCGCGGTGAAGGTGGAGATTCCCTACCTCCTGCGCTGAACCGCTCCGCGTGGGTATCGCTCCGCTCCACCCACCCTACGGTCCTCGTAGGATGTGGTGGAGCGAAGCGATACCCATCAATACCAAGCACCAGAAAGCAACTCGCCATCCGGCCCACCCCCGGACGCCTCACCCGAAAGCCCCTCGTTTCCCACCACCCAGCCCTGTGGCGGAGACGATTCCAACACTCAATGATTCGAGGGGAATTACCCATGCGCCTTCGTGCAACAGTCGCTGGCCTCGCGCTGGCCATCTCCAGCCTGTCCGCCTCCGCCGAGACCATCCGCATCGCCATCGGCACCCAGGACACCACCATCAACTGCGCCACCGGCGGCCTGCTCATCCGCGAGCTGGGCCTGCTGGACAAGTACCTGCCCCATGACGGCAAGTACAAGGACGCCGAGTACCAGGTGGAGTGGAAGAACTTCACCAGCGGTGCGCCGCTGACCAACGAGATGGTCGCCGGCAAGCTGGACTTCGGCGCCATGGCCGACTTCCCCGGCTCCTTCAATGGCGTCGCCCACCTGGACGCTGGCAAACGCAGCCTGTTCATCAGCGTGCTCTCCGGAAGTACCCAGGGCAGCGGCAACGGCATCGTGGTGCCGGCGTCGTCCGGCGTGCAGTCCCTGGCCGAACTCAAGGGCAAGACCATTTCCGTGCCCTTCGCCTCCACCGCCCACGGCATGTTGCTGCGCGCCATCGCCTCCCAGGGTTGGGACCCGGAGAAGGACGTGCGGATCATCGCCCAGCCGCCGGAAATCGCCGGCTCCGCCCTGCGTAGCAACCGCATCGAGGCCCACGCCGACTTCGTTCCCTTCGCCGAGCTGTTCCCCAACCGGGGCTTCGCGCGGAAGATCTACGACGGCTCCCAGGCCGCGGCGCCGACTTTCCATGGCGCCCTGGTGGATGCGACCTACGCGCAGAAGTATCCGGAAATCGTCACCGCCTACCTGCGCGCCAGCCTGGAGGCCGACCGCCTGTTCGCCGAATCGCCGGAGAAGTACAGCGAGCTGATCGAGAAGGTCACCGGCATCGAGGCCGAGGTGAACTACCTGTTCCACGGGCCCCTCGGCCTGCAGACCCGCGACCTGACCTGGAAGCCCGAGTACCGCAAGGCGGTGGCCACCTCCATCGACACCCTGAAGCTCTTGAAGAAGACCGACCGTGGCCTGGACACCGACCAGTTCATCGATGACCAGTACATCCGCGCCGCCTTCAAGCAGGCCGGGCAGGACTACGACAAGGCGCTGAAGAACTACGCCCAGCTGCCGCTGAAAGCCAACGACGCGCTGACCGGCAAACCCATCAGCGACTTCAAGCGCCTGGCGCAGATCTGGGTGCGCGGCGAGGACAAGGTGCGCCACTACGCCTCGCCGGAAGCCGCGCTGACCGCGTTGGCCCAGCTGGAAAAGGAAGGCAAGGACATCCGCGCCATCTACGCCCAGGCCGCCGACAGCGGCATCAAGCTGCTGGCCAACCAGGCCTGGTTCGTGCACAGCGACAAGGGCGAGCTGTCCGCCTTCCTGCTCAAGGAGCAGGCCGAGCAATACGCCCAGCGCAACGGTGGCACCGTGCTGGATTTCGTCAGCGCCAACCAGAAGCAGGCTCTCGCCAGCCGCTAGTCGCGATAACCGTAGGTTGGTGCTGAGCGCAGCGAAGCCCAACGTTTCCATGCCGAGCCATGCATCGTTGGGCCTCGCAGGCTCGGCGCCAACCTACAGGAGATGCTCATGACGCCTTTGTACCGCTGGCCCCTGCGCCTCGCCTCGCTGGCCGCCTGCCTGCTGTTCTGGCAGCTGGCCGCCACCGCGCGGCTGGACCTCGGCCTGTTCACCTTCACCTACGTGCCCACCCCCGCTGCGGTGCTCGACGCCGCCTGGCAACTGCTGCACTCCAGCAAGCTGCTGCCACATCTTTCCAGCAGCCTGTCACGAGTATTCGCCGGCTACTTCGCCGCCGCCATCCTCGGCGTGGCGCTGGGCCTGGCCATCGGCCGTTCGAAGTGGGCTGAGGACAGCTTGCTGCCGCCGCTGGAGGTGCTGCGACCGATCCCGGCGGTGGCCTGGATTCCCCTGGCGATCCTGATGTTTCCCTCGTCGGAACTGTCCATGGTGTTCATCACCTTCACCGGCGCGTTGTTTCCCATCCTGCTCAACACCGTGCATGGCGTCGAAGGCGTCGACCCGCGCCTGATCGCTTCGGCGCGCAGCCTGGGCGCCGGGCGCCTGGCCATCCTGCGCGAGGTGATCCTGCCCGGCGCGGCACCGAGCATCGTCACGGGGCTTGCCATCGGCATGGGTACCTCCTGGTTCTGCCTGGTCACCGCCGAGATGATCTCCGGGCAGTTCGGCATCGGTTACTACACCTGGGAGTCCTACGTGGTGCAGAACTACCCCGACATCATCGTCGGCATGTTGCTGATCGGCCTGCTTGGCATGGCCAGCAGCGGCCTGGTGAAGCGTCTCGGCGCCCTGGTCACCCCCTGGTACCGCGCGCGGAGGAGTGCTTGATGAGCGCCTTCGAACGAGCTGTCGAGCCCGGCCGCATCGAGGCGCGGGGCGTCTCCATCCGCCTGGGCCAGGGGCGTGACGCCTTCGAGGCGGTGCAGGCCCTGGATTTTTCCATCGCGCCGGGGGAGTTCGTCTGCATCCTCGGCCCCTCCGGCTGTGGCAAGTCCACCCTGCTCGGTGCCCTGGCCGGGCACCTGACCCCCAGCGCCGGCCGCCTGGAGGTGGATGGTCAACCGGTGGCCGGCCCCTCGCCCGAGCGTGGCATGGTGTTCCAGCACCACACCCTGCTGCCCTGGCGCAGCGTGTTGGACAACGTCGCCTTCGGCCTCAAGATGCAGGGCATCGGCAAGGCCGAACGACGCCGCCAGGCCGCCGAGTTCCTGCATCTGGTGGGCCTCGCCGACTTCGCCGGGCGCTGGCCCAGCCAGCTCTCCGGCGGCATGCAGCAGCGCGCGGAGATCGCCCGGGTGTTGATCAACCGACCGCGCCTCTTGCTGATGGACGAACCCTTCGGCGCCCTCGACGCGCAGACTCGTTCGCGCATGCAGGAACTGCTGTTGGATATCTGGACACGCATCCGCACCACGGTGGTGTTCGTCACCCATGACATCGACGAAGCGCTGTTCCTCGCCGACCGCATCCTGGTGATGAGTCCGCGCCCCGGCCGCTTCATCGAGGACCTGCGCCTGGACTTCCCGCGCCCGCGTCGTGCCAGCCTGCTCACCAGCCCCGGATTCACCCACTTGAAACGCCATTGCCTGGAACTGCTGCGCCACGAAGAAGGCCGCGAGCTGCCGCGCCTGACGCCCCTGGGCCTGCCCACCGACCACCCGCCACTGCGAATCGCCCTATGACTGACCGTGATACCGACAACTCCGACATCCTCGATCTGCTGCCGCGACTGTCCCATGCCGATGCCGGCGTGCGGCGCATCGCCCTGATCGAACTGGCCGATCTCGAAGACCCGGAAGGCCTGCCCTGGCTCACCGACGCGCTGGCCTCGGACGACGCCGCCGAGGTACGCGCCGAGGCCGCGCGCCTGCTGGAAGCCTGGGAGGAACCCGAGGTGGTGCAGGCGCTCTGCGCGGCCCTGGCCGATGGCGCCGAGCCCGTACGCCTGGCCGCGGCCCAAAGCCTCAGCGAGCTGAAGAGCCTGGAGGCGGGGCGACTGATCCTGCCCTGGGTGAACCATGCCGACGCCTTCGTCCGCAGTAGCGCCCTGCGTGCCTTGCGCGAGTTGCGCCTGGAGGAGGCGGCCAGTCCTGCGCTGCTGGCGCTGGACGACCCCGAGGCGCCGGTGCGCCGCGAGGCGGTGGGGATCCTCGGTTGGCTCAGGCACGAACCCGCTCTGCCGGAACTGGCGCGTTTGGCCAGCGACGACCCGGATACCGAGGTGCGCCGTGCCGCCACCGGCGCCCTCGGCCTGGCCCGTGACGCCCATGTTCTGCCGGCCCTGCATGCCGCCCTGCGCGACGACGCCTGGCAGGTGCGCGAGGAAGCCGCCACCACCCTCGGCAAGGTCGGCCTGGGCGAAGCGGGGCCGGCATTGGTGCGGGCCCTGGAGGATGACTACTGGCAGGTGCGCCTGCGCGCCGCCCGCGCCCTCGGCCGTCTGCGCCATCGCCCGGCCCTGGGCGAACTTGCCGCCCTGCTCGGCCATGGCATCGCCAACCTGCGCAAGGAGGCGGCCTTGGCACTGGGTGAGCTGGGGGATGGCGCCGCGCTGCCGGCCTTGCACGCAGCGGAAGCGGACGGCGACCCGGAAGTGCGCAAGGCGGTGCGCATCGCCCTGGCGCAACTGCAGGGGGCGGCCTGATGGATGCGCCCAGTGCCCTGCGCAATTCCCGCAGCCAGGCGCGCCTGAGCCTGGAGTGGGCCGATGGCGAGCGTCAGGAAATCAGCCATACCCGCCTGCGCGGCGCCTGCCCCTGCTCGCAATGCAGGGCGGCGCGGTTGCGCGGGGAGATCAGCGTGGTGGACGAAGGTGTGCGCCTGGAGCGCATCGCGCTGCAGGGGTATGGCGTGCAGCTGGTGTTCAGCGATGGGCACGAGCGGGGGATCTATCCCTGGGGGTTTTTGCGGGAGTTGGGCGCCGCTACCCTCACCCCCGGCCCCTCTCCCTGAAGAGGAGAGGGGTGACTCGCGCCTGCTGTTTTCGGAGTTACCGGAAACTCCGAGTCAAGCGGAGCGCCGTACTGAATCTCCGCACGGCCTGGCTCCCCTCGCCCTTCAGGGAGAGGGGCTGGGGGAGAGGGTGGCGAGGTTCAGAACGGCCTATCCCCCAAAATGGTCGCCCTGTGCATCACCCGCCGCTGCGGGCGGTAGTCGTCCACCGCGAAGTGCTGGGTGATGCGGTTGTCCCAGAAGGCCACGTCGTTTTCCTGCCAGCGCCAGCGGATGGTGAATTCCGGGCGGGTGGCGTGGGCGAAAAGGAAGCGCAGCAGCGCGTCGCTCTCCGCCGCCGACAGCTCGTTGATCCGGGTGGTGAAGCCCTCGTTGACGAACAGCCCCTTGCGCCCGGTGACCGGGTGGGTGCGCACCACCGGGTGGCTGCGTGGCGGGTGTTTGCGCTTGGCGTCTTCCAGGCGCTCGTGCTCCTGCGCGGTGAGGCTGAAGCGTTCCTCGGGGAAGGAGCGGGCCAGGTCGTGGGTGGCGGTGAGGCCTTCCAGCAGTTGTTGGATCGGCTTGGACAACGCGTCATAGGCCGCGCTGCTGCTGGCCCAGAGGGTGTCGCCGCCATAGGGCGGCAGCTGCTTGGCGGCCAGCACCGCGCCCAGGGCCGGGGTTTCCAGGAAGGTCACGTCGGTGTGCCAGAGCGCGTTGTCGCGCACGTCGGTGACGGCGGTGTCCAGTACCAGTACCTCGGGTTGCCCGGGGATGTTCGGGTAGATCGGATGGATGTGCAGGTCGCCGAAATTGCTCGCGAAAGCGGCCTGCTGTTGCGGGTTCAGCGGCTGCTCGCGAAAGAACAGCACCTGGTGGGCGAGCAGGGCGCTTTCCACGGCCTCGCGTTGCGAAGCGTCGAGGGGCTGGCTGAGGTCGAGGCCTTCGACCAGGGCGCCGAGGGCGGGGGAGAGCGGGGTGATGTGCAGGGGCATGGCGTTGTCTCGCGAGGATTCGTGGTGTTGGGCCTCGCTGCGCTCGGCACCAACCTACCCTGTAGGTTGGCGCTGAGCTTGCGAAGCCCAACGAATGGGTCAGTGGCTCTGCCCATGCCAGGGCACGAGCCTGCGTTGCAGGGCGCGCAGGCCCAGTTCTAGGGCGAAGGCGATCAGCGCGATGACGAGGATGCCGAGGATCACCACATCGGTGACCAGGAACTGCGCCGCCGACTGCACCATGAAGCCCAGCCCGCGGGTGGCGGCCACCAGCTCGGCGGCCACCAGGGTCGACCAGCCGACGCCGAGGCCGATGCGTACGCCGGTGAGGATGTCCGGCAGGGCGCTGGGCAGGATCACATGGCGGATCAGCTGCGCCTGGGTGGCGCCGAGGGACTGCGCCGCGCGCAGCTTCGCCGGGTCGACATTGCGCACGCCGGTGGCGGTGGCGATGGCGATGGGGGCGAAGATCGCGAGGAAGATCAGCAGCACCTTGGACAACTCGCCGATCCCGCACCAGATGACGATCAGCGGCAGGTAGGCCAGCGGCGGGATGGGCCGGTAGAACTCGATCAGCGGATCGAAGATGCCGCGTGCGATGCGGTTGCGGCCGATGGCGATGCCCAGCGGAATGGCGGTCAGCGCCGCCGCCAGAAGGGCCAGGCCGATACGCCCGAGGCTGGCACCCAGGTGCTGCCAGAGGCTGGCGTCCATGTAGCCCTGGGTCAGCAGCGTCCAGCCCTTGCGGGCGATGGCCTGGGGACTGGGCAGGAACAGCGGTTCGATCAGGCCGGCGGTGGTCACCGCCCACCACACCAATACCAGGCCGGCCAGGGTCAGCAGGCTGATGGACAAGGTGCTCAGCGAGCGGCGCGGACGCGCTGTCACGGTCGCTGCGGCTTTGGTGGCCAGGGGCAATTCGAGGCTGCTCATGCGCTTCTCCTCTGGCGTTCGGCGAAGACCTGGACGAGCACGTGCTCGCGGGTTTCGATGAAGCGTGGGTCGGATTTGATCGCCCGCGCGCTTTCCCCGGCGGCGTAGCGCTGGCCGAAGTCCAGGCGCAGGCGCTCGCTGATGCGGCCAGGGTTGGGCGACAGCAGGATGAGTTCGCTGGCGAGGAACACCGCTTCCTCGATGTCGTGGGTGATCAGGAACACCGGTTTGGCCGCGCGCCGCCAGACTTGCAGCAGCAGCTCCTGCATCTGTTCGCGGGTGAAGGCGTCGAGTGCGCCGAAGGGTTCGTCCATCAGCAGCACGCGCGGGTCGGCGGCCAGGGCGCGGGCGATGCCGACGCGCTGTTTCTGCCCGCCGGAAAGCTCCCAGATGCGGCGCCTGTCGAAGCCGGCGAGGTCCACCAGGGCGAGCATTTCACGGGCGCGGGATTCGCGTTCGGCGCGGGCCACTCCGGCCAGTTCCAGGCCGAAGGCGACGTTGCCGAGCACGTCCTGCCAGGGCAGCAGGGCGTCATCCTGGAACACCACGCCGCGTTCGGCGCCCGGTCCTTTGACGGGCACGCCGTCGAGGCTGATGCGCCCGGCGCTGGGGCTGACGAACCCGGCGATCAGGTTGAGCAGGGTGGTCTTGCCGCTGCCGGAGGGGCCGAGGACCACCAGCAGTTCGCCGGGGCCGAGGTCGAGGGAGATGTCAGTCAGCACCGGCTCGGCCGTGCCGGGGTACTGTGCGCTGATGCGCTCCAGTTGGAGTAAGGCCATTTTCTGCAGGTCTCGGAAGTGGCCTGCCCGGCGGTTCCGGGCAGGCGGGGGCGACTCAGTTGGTCACGTATTTGGCACTGACGTAGGGGGCGTAGTCGGGCAGCACGGCCTCGACCTTGCCCTGCTCCTTGAGGAAGCGCGCGGTCTCGCTGATGGCCTGGGTGGTGGGCGCGCCCAGGGCGGTGGCCTGGTCGGCGGCCAGCGGGAAGACGTTGCCCTGCAGCAGCAGCGGGATGTCCTCGGCCTTGGCGCCGGAGAGTTTCACCAGCTTGTCGATGTTGCCCTTGTCGGCCAGCCAGGCCTGCGGGTCCTTGCGGTAGTCGGTATAGGCATCGAGGGTCACCTTGGCGAAGGCGCGGACGACTTCCGGGTGCTTCTCGGCGAAGTCCTTGCGCACGATCCAGGCGTCGAAGGTGGGGGCGCCCACCTTGCTCAGTTCGGCGGAGCTGATCAGCACCTTGCCATTGGCCTTGGCGACGCCCAGGGCCGGGTCCCAGACGTAGGTGGCGTCGATGTCGCCGCGTTGCCAGGCGGCGATGATGGCTGGCGGCGCGAGGTTGAGGATGGTGACCTGCGTCGGGTCGATCTGCCAGTGCTTGAGGGCCGCCAGCAGGCTGTAGTGGCCCGTGGAAACGAAGGGCACGGCGATCTTCTTGCCGACCAGGTCTTCGGGCTTGGCGATGCCGGCGCCGTTGCGCGCCACCAGGGCTTCGGCGTCGCCGATCTGGGTGGCGATGAGGAAGGTCTGGATCGGCAGCTGGCGGGTGGCGGCGGCAGCCAGCGGGCTGGAACCGACATAGCCGATCTGCACGTCACCGGAGGCGACGGCGGTGATGACGTCCGCGCCGCTGTCGAACTTGCGCCAATCGATTTCGGACTTGCTGGCTTTCTCGTAGCTGCCATCGGCCTGGGCCACCTTGGCCGGGTCGACGGTGGTCTGGTAGGCGACGGTGAAGTCCGCAGCCTGGGCGCTCAGGGCCAGGCCGCCGAAGGTCAGTGCCGCCAGCAGGCGACGGGGGAACAGGGACGCGATCATGGGAGGCTCCTCAACGGGCTTGGGCCGGTCTTGGAGGCCGGGCCACGGGACAGGGATATTGCGTTCGGGGTGTCCGGTGGTCCGGTGAAGAGAATCTAAATGATCTAAAAAACGTCGAATAAATAATTTTTTGGCATGAGCTTAGGCTGTGAATGAAAAGTCGCCGAGCGAAAGTGAGGCCAGGCAAAAATCGGTGAGAAAGCGGAGTTAACGCCTGTTAATGAGCATTTCGAACCGATTTTTAACGACGCATTCACTGATGCGCAGGCAATTTTCATCAGGCGTAGATCGAGGGCGTCGGCAGCTGGTTATCGAGCAGCCAGCGGCCGATGTCGCGGTTCTTGTAGTCCAGCGGGTCATGCAGGCTGTGGACCCGCACGTTGCGCCAGAAACGGTCCAGGCCGTAGCGCGCGGAAGTGGCGCTGGCGCCCAGGTTTTCGAAGATCTGCGCGGTGATTTCCAGCGCCGCACGGGCGGAGACCACCTTGGCCTCGGCGATGGCCAGGGCCACCTCGCCGCGCTCGGCGGCGGTCAGCGCCGGGCGATCCCAGGCCGCCTGCAGGCGCTGCGCGGCCTCTTCGGCCAGCGGCAGGGCACTGCGATAACGCAGCCAGAGGTCACCGAAGCGTTGCTGCACATACGGGTCGTCGCTGGCGGCCAGCACCTCGGCCCCGGCCCGTGGCCGCGCCTGTTCGCGGGTATAGCGCAGGGCTGCATCCAGGGCGCCCTGGGCATTGCCCAGGTAGAGCTGCACCAGCACCAGTTGCGACAGGCAGGCGCGCAGGGTGCTGCGCGGGCTGGCGCCGCTGGGGCCGAGGAGTTCCTCGCTGTGCACGAAGACGTTCTCGAACTGCACGCTGCCACTGTCGGTCTGGCGCTGGCCGAAACCGTCCCAATCGTCGTTGATCGCCAGGCCTTCGCGCTGGGTCGGCAACACCAGGAAGACCCGGTCTTCGCTGCTGTGCCCGCGTGGCGCGCTGACGATCAGCGCATCGGCGCCCAGGGCCCCGGAGCAGAAGGATTTGCAGCCGTTCAGCTCGAAGTGCTCGTCGCGCCGGTTGAGACGCAGGCGGCGGTCGCGGCCATTGGTGGCATTGCCCCAGAACCAGCGTTCCTGCACGGTCCGGCCGAGCCAGTGGCGCTGCTGCACCGGGTTGCCGAAGAGCAGCAGGGTGGCCACCTGCAGGTGCTGGAAGGCAAAGAGGTGGGCGAGGGAGCTGTCCACTGCGGCGAGCTGGCGGACGATGCGGTAGATCAGCGGCCAGCCGGCGCCCTGGCCGCCATGGGCCAGGGGCACGGCCAGGGTGAGCAGGCCGCTGGCGCGCAGCAGTTCCCGCTCCTGCGTTGCACTGCCGCCCTGGCGGTCGCGCTCGATGGCGCTGGCGGCCAGTTGGCGGCTGAGGTGCTCGACGCGCTCGCCATAGGAGCCGAAGTCGACGGGGAACAGCCTCGGGTCGAAGAGCGGCCCGTCGCCGCGGCCGTCCAGGGGCACGCGCAATCCGGCGGTCATCAGCGTTTCTCCGGGCTCCAGATGGCCACCTTCAGGGCGTCCACCGGCTTGGGCAGCAGTCCGGCATTGAAGAAGGCGTCGGCGATCTTCTGCTGTTCCTTGAGGCTGTCGGCCCGTACCGCCTGTACCTGATAGCTGCGCTGGGCGTTGGCCTGCTCGACGATGGCCGGGTCCAGCCCGCCCCATTGCGGCGCGAGGATTTCCGCTGCCTCGCGCGGGTGGTCGCGCAGCCAGTCGCCGGCCTTCACCAACTCGGTGAAGACGGTGTCCAGCACCTCGGGGTGGGCTTTGGCGTAGGCGGTGCTGGTCAGGTAGTAACGCTGGTACTGGGCCAGGGCTGCGCCATCGGCCAGGGTGCGGGTGGGCAGCTGGTTGCGCGCAGTGCTGAGGAAGGGTTCCCAGGTCACCCAGGCGTCCACCTTGTGGTTCTCGAAGGCGGCACGGCCGTCGGCCGGGGTGAGGTAGGCCGGCTTGATGTCGCTGAACTTCAGTCCGGCCTTGGCCAGGGCGGCGATCAGCAAGTAGTGGCTGCCGGCGGCCTTGGTCACGGCGACGGTCTTGCCCTTGAGGTCGGCCGGGCCCTTCAGCGGCGAGTCCTGGTGCACCACGATGGCCTGGGCGGCGGGCGAGGGGGCTTCCAGGGCGAAATAGGCCAGTTGGGCGCCGGCCGCCTGGGCGAAGACCGGCACGGTGTCGGCGACGTCGGCGGAAAGGTCGATGTTGCCGACGTTGAGCGCCTCCAGCAGCGGCTGGCCGCTGGCGAATTCATGCCAGCTGATGCGGATGTCCTGTTCGCCGAGCTCGCGCTCCAGGGTGCCCTGGGCCTTGAGCAGGGTGATCAGCGTGGAGGATTTCTGGTAGCCGATGCGCAATTGGTTGGCGGCATCGGCCGGCAGGGCGCCGACCAGGCCGGCGGCCAGGGTGAGCGCAAGAAAGGTTCGGCGGCCGAAGGAAATCGAATGGGACATGGGGACCTCGTTGATTGCGCTGTCCGGCAATCAACGAGGCCGGGACAGGGGACGCTGGATGGGGTGTCAGGTCGTCCGGTGTTCCGGTTACGCAAAATTAACGATCTAAAAAATCGCTCTCAAATACTTTCTTGGAATTAGCTTAGAGAAGCTCCGACAGGGTTTTCGGATTCTTCTTATTTCAAAATGATCTTTGTATCTGAAAAATAATTCTTTTTGGAAATTAATGTTCCCCCCCTAGAGTGGCGGCCTGCCGAAAGCGGACCGCCGCATCGCACTCGCACCGGAGCCTGTGAAAACGACAGTGGCTTCGAAGGTCACGCAGCGGCGCATCGCGTCTGCTTCTGCTCCGGTCGCCCAACACCCTTTCAAGACCGCATTGGAGCATCGAGCATGAACAAATCGTCCCTCGCCCTGGCCGTCGCCCTCGGCGTGCTGGCCCAGCAGGCCGCCGCCGGCGGTTTCATCGAAGACAGCAAGGCCAGCCTGACCCTGCGCAACTTCTACATCAACCAGGACAACCGCCAAGGCACCGCCGCGCCGTCCAAGCAGGAGGAGTGGGGCCAGGGCTTCCTGCTCAACTACGCCTCCGGATTCACCGAAGGCACCGTCGGCGTGGGCGTCGACGCCCTCGGCCTGCTCGGCGTCAAACTGGATTCCGGCAAGGGCACCCACTTCAACCCGACCAGCGCCAACTACGGCGGCATCGTCTTCCCCACCGACGACGACGGCCGCGCCAAGGACGACTTCGGCAGCCTGGGGGTGACCGGCAAGCTGCGCTTCTCCAAGACCGAGGCGCGCCTCGGCACCCTGCTGCCGAAGCTGCCGGTGGTGACCTACAACGACGGCCGCCTGCTGCCGCAGACCTTCGAGGGCGGGCAGGTGACCTCCAGCGAGATCGCCGGCCTGACCCTGACCGGCGGCCAGCTGGAACACGCCAAGGGGCGCAACTCCAGCGACGCCCGCGGGCTGTCCATCGCCGGCGCGAACAACGCGCGCACCGGCCAGTTCGTCAACAAGTTCTACTTCGCCGGTGGCGACTACAAGATCAGCGACGCCCTGCTGGCGCAGTACTACTTCGGCAACCTGGAGGACTTCTACGAGCAGCACTTCGTCGGCCTGACCCACAACTGGGCACTGCCGGTGGGCGCGCTGAAGTCCGACCTGCGCTACTTCTACAGCGATTCGGACGGCAAGAACGCCAGCGCCGCCGGGCGTGCCGAGGGCTTCGTCAGCAGCGGCAACTGGGCGCGCAACGACCCCGCGCGCGGCGAGGTGGACAATCGCACCTGGAGCGCCTTCTTCACCTACAGCCTCGGTGGCCATGCGGCGAGCCTGGGCTACCAGCAGGTGTCCGGCGACAGCGCCTTCCCCTTCCTCAACCAGGGCGACGGCGCCACCGCCTACCTGATCACCGACCGCCAGATCGGCAAGTTCCTCAGCGCCGGCGAGCGCACCTGGGTGGCCGAGTACGGCTACGACTTCGCCAAGCTCGGCGTGCCGGGGCTGAAGGCGCAGGCCACCTACCTCAAGGGCGACAACATCGAGACCCAGGCCAGCGACCAGGGCGAGTGGGAACGCGATCTGCGCCTGGACTACGTGCTGCAGAGCGGCCCGCTGAAGGGCCTGGGGGTCTCCTGGCGCAACGCCGCGCTGCGCAGCGATGCGGTGCGCGACCAGGACGAGAACCGCCTGATCCTCAGCTACACCCTGACGCTGCTGTAAGGGGGGGTGGGCAGGTCTGCGGCCTGCCTGGTGCATGAATTCGCCCCTACAGGGACGGTAATTCCCGGCACGGATAGCTCCCCTCTCCCTTTGTGGCGAATAGGTGCGCTTTCGGAAGCACCGCTTCTGGCGCCTATGAGCGCCTGAGCGCGCAGCGATCAGGCCGGGGCGCAGAGCGGGGCTGGGGGTGAGGGAAGTTGAGCCCCCCGCGGTGTTGGCCATGTTGGGCATCGCTGCGCTCTGCCCAACCTACGGGGCCGCTGCGCGGCCCTTTCGCGAATGAATTCGCTCCTACAGGGATCGCGCCAGGGAGGGGGATTTTGGGTGCGGGCCGGGCTCAATCGTAGGGTGGATCACGCTTCACCGATCCACCGTCGGTGTCGAGCTTGGCCTCGCTGGTGCATGCAAAAAGCGACATCCACCCTACGGCTTGCGCGGCCCGTTTCGCGAATGAATTCGCTCCTGCAGGGATCGCGCCAGGGAGGGGGATTTTGGGTGCGGGCCGGGCTCAATCGTAGGGTGGATCACGCTTCACCGATCCACCGTCGGTGTCGAGCTTGGCCTCGTTGGTGGATGTAAAAAGCGACATCCACCCTACGGCTTGCTCCTGCAAGGGCGAGCGGTAACCAGCCGGGAATCTCATTCCAGAGGCCTTCCCGGCTTTTTCATGTCCGCAATTTAATAGATAAATAAGTAATAAATAAATCGTTATTTATTCTTTTTAATTTACAAAAGCCTTGCGCATAGTGAGCCCCACGGAACGACACCAGACACAGGAGCAGCACCATGAGTATCCGCCTCGGCGACATCGCCCCCGACTTCGAACAGGACTCCAGCGAAGGCCGCATCCGCTTCCACGAGTGGCTGGGTAGCAGCTGGGGCGTGCTGTTCTCGCACCCGGCCGACTTCACTCCGGTGTGCACCACCGAACTGGGTTTCACCGCCAAGCTGAAGGACCAGTTCGCCGCCCGTGGCGTCAAGGTGATCGCCTTGTCCGTGGACCCGGTGGACTCCCACCATCGCTGGATCGAGGACATCAACGATACCCAGGGCACCCTGGTGAATTTCCCGATCATCGCCGACGCCGACCGCAAGGTGTCCGACCTCTACGACCTGATCCACCCGAACGCCAACGACACCCTCACCGTGCGTTCGCTGTTCATCATCGACCCGAACAAGAAGGTGCGCCTGGTCATCACTTACCCGGCCAGCACCGGGCGCAACTTCAACGAGATCCTGCGGGTGATCGACTCCCTGCAGCTGACCGACAACCACAAGGTCGCCACGCCGGCCAACTGGCAGGACGGCGACGACGTGGTGATCGTCCCTTCGCTCAAGGACGAAGACGAAATCCGCCAGCGCTTCCCGCGCGGCTACAAGGCGGTCCGGCCCTACCTGCGCCTGACTCCGCAACCCAACCGCTGATCCACCCGGCGCATCCCGCGCTGCGAAATACCCCGCCTTACTCACCCGCCAACGGGCAGCAGGCAACGACATAAACAGCAAAGTCATGAGGAGAGCGCCATGCGCACCATCACTTTGCGTCGGAGTCTGGCT
The DNA here is from genome assembly GCF_049334135.1 of Metapseudomonas cellulosilytica. Classification (NCBI taxonomy): domain Bacteria; kingdom Pseudomonadati; phylum Pseudomonadota; class Gammaproteobacteria; order Pseudomonadales; family Pseudomonadaceae; genus Metapseudomonas; species Metapseudomonas cellulosilytica. Next base: position 93,236 of record NZ_JBHZGN010000004.1, read on the forward strand.
GCCCTCTTTACGGCTGCCCTGGCTTTCGGCGCCATCACCCAGGCACAGGCCGAGACCCTGCGAATCGGCTACCAGAAATACGGCACCCTGGTACTGCTCAAGGCCAAGGGCACGCTGGAGAAGCGCCTGGTCGAACAGGGCATCGACGTGAAATGGACCGAGTTCCCCGGCGGCCCGCAGCTGCTCGAAGGGTTGAACGTCGGCTCCATCGATTTCGGCGTCACCGGCGAGACCCCGCCGGTGTTCGCCCAGGCCGCCGGCGCTGACCTGCTCTATGTGGCCTTTGAACCGCCGGCGCCGCAGAGCGAGGCGATCCTGGTGCCCAAGGGCTCGTCCATCCAGTCGGTCAAGGAACTGGCCGGCAAGAAGGTCGCGCTGAACAAGGGCTCCAACGTGCACTACCTGCTGGTTCGCGCACTGGAAGAGGCGGGCCTGAAGTACAGCGATATCCAGCCCGTGTACCTGCCCCCGGCCGACGCCCGCGCCGCCTTCGAGCGCGGCAGCGTGGACGCCTGGGTGATCTGGGACCCCTTCCAGGCCGCCGCCGAGAAGCAGCTGGAAGCCCGCACCCTGCGCAATGGCGAAGGCATCGTGGACAACCACCAGTTCTACCTGGCGACCCGCGGCTACGCCCAGAAGCATCCGCAGGTGATCAGCACCCTGATCGAGGAAGTGCGCGCCGTGGGCGAGGACTCCAAGGCCGATCCGGACAAGGTCACCGAACAGGTGGCGCCGCTGCTGGGCCTGCCCAAGGACATCACCTCCGTGGCGGTGAAACGCCAGGGCTACGGCGCCCAGCCGCTGACCCCGGAAGTGGTCGCCGCGCAGCAGAAGATCGCCGACACCTTCACCGGCCTGAAGCTGATTCCGAAAAAACTCAGCATCGCCGATGTGATCTGGACGCCGCCGGCCAAGGTCGCGCAGCAGTAATCCCGAAACACCGGGTGAGACCGCGCCAAGCGAAGCAACCCTCATCCGAACGCGGCCCGCCCCGCCCCCTCTCCCAAAGGGAGAGGGGAGAATTTGAAGGAGACCACTCCATGAGCTTGAACATCTTCTGGTTCCTGCCGACCCACGGCGACGGCCACTACCTCGGCACATCCGAGGGCGCCCGCGCCGTCGACCACGGCTACCTGCAACAGATCGCCCAGGCGGCCGACCGCCTCGGCTTCGGCGGCGTGCTGATCCCCACCGGGCGTTCCTGCGAGGATTCCTGGCTGGTGGCCGCCTCGCTGATCCCGGTTACCCAGCGCCTGAAGTTCCTCGTCGCCCTGCGCCCCGGGATCATTTCGCCGACCGTGGCCGCGCGCCAGGCGGCAACCCTGGATCGCCTGTCCGGCGGCCGTGCCCTGTTCAACCTGGTGACCGGCGGCGACCCGGACGAACTGGCCGCCGATGGCCTGCACCTGAACCATGAAGAGCGTTACGAAGCATCAGTGGAGTTCACCCGCATCTGGCGCCGCGTGCTGGAGGGCGAGACTGTCGACTACGACGGCAAGCACATCCAGGTGAAGGGCGCCAAGCTGTTCTACCCGCCGCTGCAGAAGCCGCGTCCGCCGCTGTACTTCGGCGGTTCCTCCGAGGCCGCCCAGGATCTTGCCGCCGAGCAGGTGGAGCTGTACCTGACCTGGGGCGAGCCGCCGGCGGCGGTGAAGGAGAAGATCGAGCAGGTGCGCGCCAAGGCCGCCAAGCTGGGCCGCACGGTGCGCTTCGGCATCCGCCTGCACGTCATCGTGCGCGAGACCAATGAAGCCGCCTGGGCCGCCGCCGACCGTCTGATCGAGAACCTCGACGACGCCACCATCGCCAAGGCCCAGGCCGCCTTTGCCCGTTTCGATTCGGTGGGCCAGCAGCGCATGGCCGCCCTGCACAACGGCAAGCGCGACCAGCTGGAAGTCAGCCCCAACCTCTGGGCCGGCGTCGGCCTGGTGCGCGGTGGCGCCGGCACCGCGCTGGTGGGCGACGGTCCCACCGTGGCCGCGCGGGTGAAGGAATACGCCGATCTGGGCGTCGATACCTTTATCTTCTCCGGCTACCCGCACCTGGAAGAGTCCTACCGCGTCGCCGAGCTGCTGTTCCCGCACCTGGACCTGGCGCGTCCGCGCACCAATGACGGCCTGGGCTTCGTCAGCCCCTTTGGCGAGATGGTGGCCAACGAGGCGCTGCCAGAAGCCAAGTTGGCGTCGCAGAGCTGAGGGCGCAGGGATGACATTCAATTCCGTACTCCTGCGCCTGGCGCCCTGGGCACTGCCCGTGGCGCTGCTGGCGATCTGGCAAGGCGCGGTGGAAACCGGTCTGCTCTCCACCCGCATCCTGCCGGCGCCCAGCGCGGTGCTGGCGGCGGGATGGGACCTGTTGTCCAGCGGCGAGATCTGGACTCACCTGGCCATCAGCGGCTGGCGTGCCGGCATCGGCTTCGCCATCGGCGGCGGCCTGGGTCTCTTGCTGGGCTTCACCACCGGCCTGTCGAAGTGGGGCGAGCGCCTGCTGGACAGCTCGGTGCAGATGATCCGCAACGTGCCGCACCTGGCGCTGATCCCGCTGGTGATCCTGTGGTTCGGTATCGACGAGTCGGCGAAGATCTTCCTGGTCGCCCTCGGCACCCTGTTCCCCATCTACCTGAACACCTACCACGGCATCCGCAACGTCGACCCGGCGCTGGTGGAGATGGCGCGCAGCTACGGCCTGTCCGGCTTCTCGCTGTTCCGCCAGGTGATCCTGCCCGGCGCGTTGCCCTCGATTCTGGTGGGGGTGCGCTTCGCCCTCGGCTTCATGTGGCTGACCCTGATCGTCGCCGAGACCATTTCCGCCAGCTCCGGCATCGGCTACCTGGCGATGAACGCCCGCGAGTTCCTGCAGACCGACGTCGTAGTGCTGGCGATCCTGCTCTACGCCGTGCTCGGCAAGCTGGCCGATGTCGCCGCCCGTGGCCTGGAACGCGTCTGGCTGCGCTGGCACCCGGCCTACCAGGCCAAGGGAGGTGCAGCATGACCGTCCTGCAGACTCCGCAGCGCTTGAAACGCGGCATCCCGCTGGCGCTGCGCGGCATCGGCAAATCCTTCGGCGAGCGCGAGGTGCTCAAGGGTATCGACCTGCTGATTCCCGCCGGCCAGTTCGTCGCCGTGGTCGGCCGCAGCGGTTGCGGCAAGAGCACCTTGCTGCGCCTGCTGGCGGGCCTGGACAAGCCTTCCCGCGGCGAGCTGCTGGCCGGCTCGGCGCCGCTGGAAGACGCCCGCGAGGACACTCGCCTGATGTTCCAGGATGCGCGGCTGCTGCCCTGGAAGCGGGTGATCGACAACGTCGGCCTGGGCCTGACCGGTGACTGGCGCCCGCGCGCCCTGGAAGCCCTGGAAGCGGTGGGCCTGGCCGACCGCGCCAAGGAGTGGCCGGCGGCTCTGTCCGGCGGCCAGAAGCAGCGCGTGGCCCTGGCCCGTGCGCTGATCCATCAACCACGCCTGTTACTGCTGGACGAGCCCCTGGGCGCGCTGGATGCGCTGACCCGTATCGAGATGCAGCAGCTGATCGAGCGCCTCTGGCAGCAGCACGGCTTCACCGTGCTGCTGGTGACCCACGACGTGAGCGAGGCGGTGGCCGTCGCCGATCGGGTGATCCTGATCGAAGAGGGCGCCATCGGCCTCGACCTGCCGGTGGAGCTGGCGCGACCTCGGGCCCGTGGATCGGCGCGCCTGGCCGCCCTGGAAGCCGAAGTGCTGGACCGCGTGCTGGCCCTGCCAGCGGCGCCGCCGGAACCCGAACCCGTTTCCCCCCTGCCCACGCAATTGCGCTGGGCACTTTAAGAGCAGCGGCAAGCTTCAAGCCTCAAGCTGCAAGAAGAAGTCGGATGCTTTCACTTGCAGCTTGTCGCTTGCCACTTGCAGCTAATTTTCGACCCCAGGAGAAAATCGAATGACCATCAAAGCCATCAACGTCCGCAACCAGTTCAAGGGCACCATCAAGGAAATCATCGAGGGCCCGGTGCTCTCCGAGATCGACGTGCAGACCGCCGCCGGCGTCGTCACCTCGGTCATCACCACCCGCTCCGTGCGCGAGCTGGAGCTGGGTGTCGGTTCCGAGGTGATCGCCTTCGTGAAGTCCACGGAGGTGTCCATCGCCAAGCTGTGACGGTGGCTGCTGCAGGGGCGAATTCACTTGTAGGGGCGAATTCATTCGCCAAGCAGGCCGAAGGTCTGCCCTGCAAGGCGTCAGGGGGCAGCTGCGCTGCCCTTGGCGAATGAATTCGCCCCTACAGGGACATCATTCGCCGAACCCAAACGACAAACCCCCGCAATCGCGGGGGTTCGTTATATCAGGCTTTCGCTCAACGCTTTTGCGGCGCCGGCTGCTGCTGGGTGATGCAGTGGATGTTGCCGCCGCCGAGGAGGATCTCGCGGCCCGGCACCATCACCACCTCATGCTGCGGGAAGACGCGCTTCAGGATGGCTTGCGCGGTCGCGTCCTTCGCGTCGTCGAATTTCGGCGCGACGATGCCGCCGTTGACGATCAGGAAGTTCACGTAGGAGCCGGCCAGGCGGATCGACGGATCGCGCGCCTGGGTGCCTTCCACCAGGTCGACGCCGGCGCATTCTTCCTCGGTGGCGTAGATCGGGCCGGGGATCGGCATCTTGTGAACCACGAGCTGGCGACCCTTGGCGTCGCGGGCCTGCTCCAGCACCTTCATGGCCGACTGGCAGCGCGGGAAGTTCGGGTCCTCCGGGTCGTCGGTCCAGGCCAGCAGGACTTCACCCGGGCGCACGTAGCAGCAGAAGTTGTCCACATGGCCGTCGGTCTCGTCGTTGTAGAGGCCGTCCGGCAGCCAGATCACGGTTTCCACCGCCAGCTGCTCGCGCAGCACCGCTTCGATCTGTTCGCGGGACAGGTGCGGGTTGCGGTTCTTGTTCAGCAGACATTCTTCGGTGGTGATCAGGGTGCCTTCGCCATCCACATGGATGGAGCCGCCTTCCAGCACGAAGCCGTCGGTGCGGTAGCGCTTGCAGCCTTCGATCTCGAGGATTTTGCGCGCCACCTGGTCGTCGCGGTTCCAGGGGAAGTAGAGGCCGCCGTCGAAGCCGCCCCAGGCGTTGAAGGTCCAGTCCACGCCACGGACTTCGCCCTGGTCGTTGATCACGAAGGTCGGGCCGGTGTCACGGACCCAGGCGTCGTCGTTGGAGATTTCCACCACGCGGATATTCGGCTCGTCGAGGCGCGCGCGGGCGTTCTCGTACTGGCTCGCGGAGACGCAGACGGTCACCGGCTCGAAGCGGGCGATGGCCTTGGCCACGGCGGTGAAGGCGGTTTGCGCGGGCTTGCCGCCCAGGCGCCAGTTGTCGGGGCGCTCGGGCCAGACCATCCAGGTGCGGGTTTGGGGTTCCCACTCGGCCGGCATGCGGAAGCCGTCGTCGCGCGGAAGGGTGTTGAGAGTGTTCATCGATCCACCATCAGTCTGAAAGGGGCAGGGGCCAACCCGCTGGCGAACAGTGCATCGCCATCGGGCTGGCCCCTGTATTCGGGCATTACGACTCGAGGGAGCCGTCCAGGGTCTTGATCGGGGAGTATAGGTTCGGGCGGCGATCGCGGAACACACCCCAGGCGCTGCGCACGTGCTCGAGTTTGTCCAGGTCGAAGCTGTGCACCAGGATGCCTTCCTCGGTCTCGTTCAGTTCCTCGACCTTCTTGCCGAACGGGTCGGCGATGAAGGAGGAGCCGTAGAAGGTGATGTCGTAGCCGTCCTGCTCTTCCTTGCCGATGCGGTTGGACGCCACCAGCGGCATCAGGTTGGCGCCGGCATGGCCCTGCTGCACGCGCTGCCAGTGGTCACGGGAGGTGATGCTGGCGTCGTGCGGCTCGCTGCCGATGGCGGTGGGGTAGAAGAGGATCTCGGCACCCAGCAGCGCCATGCTGCGGGCGGCTTCCGGGAACCACTGGTCCCAGCAGATGCCGACGCCGATCTTCGCGTAGCGGGTGTTCCACACCTTGAAGCCGGTGTCGCCCGGGTTGAAGTAGTACTTCTCGTGGTAGCCGGGGCCGTCCGGAATGTGGCTCTTGCGGTAGACGCCGAGGTTGGAGCCGTCGGCATCGATGATCGCGATGCTGTTGAAGCGTGCGCGGCCGGCCTGCTCGAAGTAGCTGATGGGCAGCACCACCTCGAGTTCACGGGCGACGTTCTGGAAGTGCGCGATGGCTTCGTTGGTCTCGGTCGGGGTGGCCAGCTGCAGATAGTCCGGGTTCGGCTTCTGGCAGAAGTAGGGGGTCTCGAAGAGCTCCTGGATCAGGATGATCTGCGCACCCTTGGCAGCGGCCTGGCGGACCAGCTTCTCGGCGTTGGCGATATTCGCGCCGCGATTCCAGGAACAGGCCATCTGGGTGGCGGCGACGGTAACAATGCGGGACATGGAACACCTCGTCAGAACGAATTCGGACCGAATGCCGGATATCTATCGGCAAGCGGGGTATTTCCGTGCTGGCGGAATAGGGGGGCCGCCGGGCGGATGGCGACTTTATATCCGATAAAAATCTGCATTTGAAGCCAGATTTTTCTATCAGGGAAGGATTTCTGATTTATTTGCGGATAAATATCGGTTTTGTGCCGCTTCAGATCGGCAGGGCCGTGGTTCGCTTCGGCAGGTAGGGCGGCAGGTAGAGGCCGAGGTAGGCGTCGAACACGCGCATGCCTTCCTCGGCCAGGCGCGGGGTGATTTCGCCGTGCAATTGCACCGAGCGGGCGTAGACGCGGTCGCCCAGTTCCATGGCCAGGGCGAAGACGTCGACATCCTCGGGCAGCACCGGCAGTTCGAAGTGCCGCTCGAAGAGGGCGTGCATCAGGCGACCCAGTTCGATGTCGTGCTGGCGGTCGGCCTGGGTCACTTCTGTAAGGCCGTGCTGGGCGAGGATCAGCTGGCGCGCGGCGGCGTCGGCGGCGTAGATCGACAGCATGCGTTCTTCCACCAGCCGCGAAAGATCGTGCCAGTGGCGCAGGTCGTCATGCTCGATGGGCTGCTGCAGGCAGGCGCGAAAGGCGGCGTGGATGTCGGCGGTGAGGGCTTCGAGGATCGCCGGCACGCTGGAGAAGAAGTGGTAGACGGAGGAGGGCGGCATGTCCGCGCGCTCGGCGACACTGTAGATCGACAGGTTGGCCACGCCCTGTTCGGCCAGCAGGGCGCGGGCGGCGTCGAGGATGCCGGCGATGCGCAGCTGGCTGCTGGCGCGCGGCTTGCGGGCGGTGGCGGGACGCGGCATGGGAGGCTCCTTTCCGAAGAGCCGCTATTGGAATCCAGGCGGTGGGGTTGGGGCAAGCGCGTAGGTTGGGCTGAGGTACGAAGCCCGACATGGCGGCTGGCAGCGAAGCGTTGGGCCTCGCTGCTCTCGGCGCCAACCTACCGTTATCTGCCTTCGCGAAACGTTGTCCAGACCTCGTCGCGGGTGGCGCTGAGCTTCTCCGGCACCGGTTCGAGGGGGAACAGGCGGCGCTTGGTGTCCTGGTCCGGGTAGAGGCCGGGCTGGTTGCGCAGGGACTCATCCAGGAACTGGCGGGCATCGGCGTTGCCGCTGGGGTAGAGGGTGGCGCTGGTGACCTTCGCCGCCACTTCCGGGCGCAGCATGTAATCGATGAAGCGGTGCGCGAGGTCGGCGCGACTGGCGCTGCTTGGAATGGTCAGGTTGTCGATGAAGACCACCGAGCCTTCATCGGGAACCATGAAGGTTACCGGCTGGCCGGCCGCGGCGGCGTTCAGGGCGTCGCCGACCCAGGCCATGGCGATGCAGAGCTTGCCGGCGTTGAGGTCGGCGATGTAGCGCTCGCCGTCGATGTAGCGCAGGTGCGGGCGCAGGGCGCCGAGGGTCTCGGCGCTGCGCTTGAGCCGGCTCGGTGCGCTGCGCGCGAGGTTGTGCCCCTGGTAGTTGAGCAGCACGGCGAGGGTTTCGTCGGGGGCATCCAGCAGGCTGATGCCGCACTGGCCGAGGCGCGCGCTCTGCTCGGCGTCGAACAACAGGCTCCAGCTATGGGGCAGCGGGCCGCCGAAGGCCTTTTCCGCCTGCGGGGTGTTCACCGCCAGGCCGACGGCACCCCAGAGGTAGGGCACGGCGTGCTGGTTGTTCGGATCCATGGCGGCCAGCTTGCTCAGCAGTTGCTTGTCCAGATGCTGGCGGTTGGGCAGGCGGGAGAAGTCCAGGGGCTGCAGGCGACCTTCCTTGATCAACCGGGGCAGGTCGTTGTGGGACGGTACCGCGATGTCGATGGGCGCGCCGCTGGCCAGGGCCTTGCCCAGTTCATCGGCGCTGCTGAAGGTGTGGTACTCGACGCGGGTGCCGGTCTCCTTCTGGAAATCTTCGAGCACCTGGGGGGCGATGTAGTCGTTCCAGTTGTAGACCCGGATCAGGTCTTCGGCCTGGGCCAGCGTGGGGAGCAATGCGAGCAACAGCGGGGCGAGCAAGCGGGGCATGACGTCCTCCCTGGTAGAGCATGCGGATTCTGGTTGTTGTTATTCCGGGTGCAGCGAGGCACGGGCGGCCCTGCTGGACCGCCGCGCCGGTGTTGCCTGGGGTGCAGATACGACAACGCCGGCCCTGGGGCCGGCGTTGCGGACTCGCTTACACGGTGTGCAGGTACCAGTTGTACTCGAGGTCGGAGATGGAGTGCTCGAACTCCTCCAGCTCGCTTTCCTTGCAGGCGACGAAGATGTCGATGTAGTCCGGGCTGATGTACTTGTTCAGAACCTCGTTGTCGTCCAGCTCGCGCAGGGCATCGCGCAGGTTGTTCGGCAGGCTCTGTTCCAGCTGCTCGTAGGAGTTGCCTTCGATGGGCGCACCCGGCTCGATCTTGTTGGTCAGGCCGTGGTGAATGCCCGCCAGGATGGCCGACATCATCAGGTAGGGGTTGGCGTCGGCACCGGCCACGCGGTGCTCGATGCGCACGGCATCCGGGCTGCCAGTGGGCACGCGCAGCGCCACGGTGCGGTTGTCCAGGCCCCAGCTCGGTGCGTTCGGTACGTAGAACTGCGCGCCGAAACGGCGGTAGGAGTTCACGTTCGGGCAGAGGAAGCCCATGGACGCGGGCATGGTCTCGAGCACACCGCCGACCGCGTGACGCAAAGCGGCGTTCTGCTCGGGATCATCGGCGGCGAAGATGTTCTTACCGGTCTTCTTGTCGATCAGCGAGATGTGCACGTGCAGGCCGTTGCCCGCCTGGCCCGGATAGGGCTTGGCCATGAAGGTGGTGTCCATCTCATGGTCGTAGGCGATGTTCTTGATCAGGCGCTTGAGCAGGACTGCGTAGTCGCAGGCCTTGAGGGCGTCCTCGACGTGGTGCAGGTTGACCTCGAACTGGGCCGGGGCGCTCTCCTTGACGATGGCGTCGGCCGGGATGCCCTGGACCTTGGCGCCTTCGAGGATGTCCTGCAGGCAGTCGGCGTACTCGTCCAGGTCGTCGATCAGGTAGACCTGAGTGGACTGCGGACGTTTGCCGGAGATGGGCGAACGCGGCGGCTGCGGGCGGCCGTTGATGTTCTCCTGGTCGATCAGGTAGAACTCCAGCTCGAAGGCGGCGCAGATGGTCAGGCCGAGCTCGTCGAACTTCTCCACCACACGGCGCAGGACTTCGCGCGGGTCGGCGAAGAAGGGTTCGCCTTCGCCTTCGACCTCGTGCATGGTCATCAGCAGCTGCGCGGTCGGGCGCTTCTGCCAGGGTTCGTCGCTGAGGGTGTCGGGGATGGGATAGCAGATGCGGTCTGCGTCGCCGATGTCCAGGCCGAGGCCGGTGCTTTCGACGGTGGAACCGTTGATATCGAGCGCGAAGATCGAAGCGGGGAGGTTGATGCCTTTCTCGTAGACTTTGGTCAGGCTGGCGCGTTCGATTCGCTTGCCTCGTACCACTCCATTCATATCTGCAATCAACAGGTCGACGAACTGGACCTCAGGATGCTCCTTAAGGAATTCGTTCGCTTCTTGAAGCTGAACGGCACGCGGGGGTACCGACATGATGCAACACCTTTTTTGTTAAAAATATCAATCACGCTCTATCTAAGGTGTGAGTCAATCTGAATCACCCCTGGATGTCAAGCGAGGCCCATTTTGCCCCAAAAACGGGCTCGATGGCCAGTTTTGGGGCGTTTAAGGGCATCCGAACCTCTCTCTAGACCATGCTGGCTGCGGTGCTCAGCGGGGCGTGTTCAATTTTTTACATCCCTATTGTGTAAAAAAATGAACAACGCTAAGCTCGGTCGCAACCCATAACAGACAAATAAAACGGGTGTCTCATGTCTCGCCTGCCGCTGATCGGCGTATCCGCTTGCACCAGAGAGATCGGTCCTCAGACTTATCATATAGCTGGTGACAAGTATCTTCGTGCGGTGGCGGTCGGAGCCGGTGGTGTGCCGCTGGTGATTCCGGCCCTGGCTGAACTGATGGATCAAGCGACCCTCCTGGCCAGCCTGGACGGTCTGCTCTTCACCGGCTCCCCCTCCAATGTGGAGCCCCATCATTATCAAGGCCCCGCTTCCGCGCCGGGCACCCGTCACGATCCCGCCCGGGACCGCACTACCCTGCCGCTGGTCCGCGCGGCCGTCGACGCCGGGATTCCCGTTCTGGGCATCTGCCGTGGCTTCCAGGAAATGAACGTGGCCTTTGGCGGCACCCTGCACCAGCGCGTGCATGAAATAGAAGGACTCATGGACCACCGCGAGCCGGCCGACCAGCCCCTCGAGGTGCAATACGCTCTCCGTCATCCGCTGCAGGTGCAGCCGGGTGGCGTGCTCGACGGCATCGGCTTGCCGTCCGAGATTCAAGTCAACTCCATTCATGGCCAGGGCGTTGAACGTCTGGCGCCGGGCCTGCGTGTAGAGGCTCTGGCGCCCGATGGGTTGGTCGAGGCCTTTTCGGTCGAAGGCGCCAAGAGCTTTGCCCTGGGGGTGCAATGGCATCCCGAGTGGCAAGTGCGGACCAACCCGAACTATCTCGCCATCTTCCAGGCCTTTGGTGAGGCTTGCAGGGAGAAGGCGGGGAAACGCTGAGCGGGAGACTCTAATAAGGAAACCGGCGAAGTTGCCGTGTCGCGCAGATCGGACTGTACTTTCCGCGGCCGACCGCCTCGCAGGACGCGAACCTGTAGAAGCCTCCTAGTGAAGCTCTCAACCCTGAGGTCTTTATGACTACCAAGCTCGACCAGCTGACCAGCTGGCTGAAAGAACGCAAAATCACCGAAGTTGAATGCATGATCAGCGATCTTACCGGCATTGCTCGCGGCAAGATCTCGCCGACCAACAAGTTCCTGGACGAGAAGGGCATGCGCCTCCCCGAGAGCGTGCTGCTGCAGACCGTGACCGGCGACTATGTCGAAGACGACATTTATTACGAGCTGCTCGACCCGGCGGACATCGACATGTTCTGCCGTCCGGACCAGAGCGCCGTTTATCTCGTGCCCTGGGCCATCGAGCCCACCGCGATGGTGATCCATGACACCTTCGACAAGCAGGGCAACCCCATCGAGCTGTCACCGCGCAACCTTCTGAAGCGGGTGCTCAAGCTTTATGCGGATAAAGGCTGGAAACCCATCGTTGCCCCGGAAATGGAGTTCTACCTGACCAAGCGTTGCGACGACCCGGACTTCCCGCTGCAGGCCCCGCTGGGCCGTTCGGGCCGCCCGGAAACCGGCCGCCAGTCCTTCTCCATCGATGCGGCGAACGAGTTCGACCCGCTGTTCGAGGACATGTACGACTGGTGCGAAATGCAGGACCTGGACCTGGACACCCTGATCCACGAGGAAGGTCCGGCGCAGATGGAAATCAACTTCCGTCACGGCGATGCCCTGGAGCTGGCCGACCAGATCCTGGTGTTCAAGCGCACCATGCGCGAGGCCGCGCTCAAGCACAACGTGGCGGCGACCTTCATGGCCAAGCCGATCACCGACGAGCCGGGCAGCGCCATGCACCTGCACCAGAGCGTGATCGACATCAGTACCGGGAAGAACATCTTCTCCAATGATGACGGTTCCATGAGCGAACTCTTCCTGCACCACATTGGTGGCCTGCAGAAGTACATCCCCGAGGTGCTGCCGCTGTTCGCGCCCAACGTGAACTCCTTCCGCCGCTTCCTGCCCGACACCTCGGCGCCGGTGAACGTGGAGTGGGGCGAAGAGAACCGCACCGTGGGCCTGCGCGTGCCGGATGCCGGCCCGGAGAACCGCCGCGTGGAGAACCGCCTGGCCGGCGCCGACGCCAACCCCTATCTGGCCATCGCCGCCAGCCTGCTCTGCGGCTACATCGGCATGGTCGAGGGTGTGAAGCCCAGCGCCCCGGTCAAGGGACGTGGCTACGAGCGCCGCAACCTGCGCCTGCCGATCACCATCGAGGCGGCGCTGGAGCGCATGGAAGCCTGCCGGGACATCGAAAAGTACCTGGGCAGCAAGTTCGTGACCGGTTATGTGGCGGTCAAGCGCGCCGAGCATGAAAACTTCAAGCGGGTGATCAGCTCCTGGGAACGCGAGTTCCTGCTGCTCTCCGTCTGATCGTAAACGGAAGGCCGGCCCGGGGCCGGCCCTCCAGACGTGTGTCGATTGAGGTATGGAAATGAATAGCCAACTGACCAACCCCCAGACCCTTGAATGGCAAAAGCTCGGTCGCGAGCATCATTTGCCGCCGTTCACCGACTACAAGGCGCTGAACGCCAAGGGTGCGCGGATCATCACCAAGGCCGAAGGCGTGTACATATGGGACAGCGAGGGCAACAAGATCCTCGACGGCATGGCCGGCCTGTGGTGCGTCAACGTCGGCTACGGTCGCGAGGAGCTGGTCCAGGCGGCGACCCGGCAGATGCGTGAACTGCCCTTCTACAACCTGTTCTTCCAGACCGCGCACCCGCCGGCGGTGGAACTGGCCAAGGCGATCGCCGATATCGCACCGGAAGGCATGAACCACGTGTTCTTCACCGGTTCCGGCTCGGAAGCCAACGACACCGTGCTGCGCATGGTCCGTCACTACTGGGCGACCAAGGGCCAGCCGCAGAAGAAAGTCGTCATCGGCCGCTGGAACGGCTACCACGGCTCCACCGTGGCCGGTGTCAGCCTCGGCGGCATGAAGGCGCTGCATGAGCAGGGCGACCTGCCGATCCCCGGCATCGAGCACATCGCCCAGCCGTACTGGTTCGGCGAGGGCGGCGATATGTCGCCGGCCGACTTCGGCGTCTGGGCGGCCGAGCAGCTGGAGAAGAAGATTCTCGAAGTGGGCGAGGACAAGGTCGCGGCCTTCATCGCCGAGCCCATCCAGGGCGCGGGCGGCGTGATCGTGCCGCCGGAAACCTACTGGCCGAAGATCCGCGAGATCCTCGCCAAGTACGACATCCTGTTCATCGCCGACGAAGTGATCTGCGGCTTCGGCCGTACCGGCGAGTGGTTCGGCAGCCAGTACTACGGCAACGCCCCGGACCTGATGCCGATCGCCAAGGGCCTGACCTCGGGCTACATCCCCATGGGCGGCGTGATCGTGCGTGACGAGATCGTCGAAGTGCTCAACGAAGGCGGCGAGTTCTACCACGGCTTCACCTACTCCGGTCACCCGGTGGCGGCGGCGGTAGCCCTGGAGAACATTCGCATCCTGCGTGAAGAGAAGATCGTCGAGAAAGTGAAGGCTGAAACGGCACCTTATTTGCAGCAACGCTGGCAGGAGCTGGCCGACCACCCGTTGGTTGGCGAAGCGCGCGGGGTCGGCATGGTCGCCGCCCTGGAACTGGTCAAGAACAAGCAGACCCGTGAGCGTTTCGCCGGTGGCATCGGGATGCTGTGCCGCGAGCATTGCTTCCGAAACGGCCTGATCATGCGTGCGGTGGGTGACACCATGATCATCTCGCCGCCGCTGGTGATCAGCAAAGACGAAGTCGACGAACTGGTGACCAAGGCACGCAAGTGCCTGGACCTCACCGCGGCAGAAGTCAAAGGCTAAGAAAAAGAGGGCGCGCTTGCGGCATTTCGCTGTGGCGCCTGTTGTAAGCAAGCCCTCTCCCTTGCCAGACTTCGTCGGTGCGTTGGCCAGGCTCACCGAGTGGTGACGTATTCGGTACGACGCCACTCGGACACTTCAACAAAAATGGAGCTACCCGCATGATCAAAACCTTCGGCAAGACCCTGCTCGCCATGACCCTGGCGGGCGCCGCGGCCGGCCTGGTGCAGGCTGACGACAAGGTACTGCACGTCTACAACTGGTCGGACTACATCGCCCCGGATACCGTCGAGAAGTTCACCAAGGAAACCGGCATCAAGGTCGTCTACGACGTCTTCGACTCCAACGAGACCCTGGAAGCCAAGCTGCTGGCCGGCAAGTCCGGTTACGACATCGTCGTACCGTCCAACAACTTCCTGGCCAAGCAGATCAAGGCCAAGGTCTACCAGCCCCTGGACAAGTCCAAGCTGCCGAACTGGAAGAACCTGGACCCGAACCTGCTGAAGACCGTCGAAGTCTCCGACCCGGGCAACCAGCACGCCTTCCCCTACATGTGGGGCTCCATCGGCATCGGCTACAACCCGGACAAGGTCAAGGCCGTGCTGGGTGACAACGCCCCGGTGGATTCCTGGGACCTGCTGTTCAAGCCGGAGAACATCGAGAAGCTGAAGGCCTGCGGCGTGTCCTTCCTCGATTCGCCGACCGAGATCCTGCCGATCGCCTTGAAGTACCTGGGCCATGACCCGCTGAGCCAGGATCCCAAGCAGCTGAAGGAAGCTGAGGCGCTGTTCCTCAAGATCCGCCCGTACATCACCTACTTCCACTCCTCCAAGTACATCTCCGACCTGGCCAACGGCAACCTCTGCGTGGCAGTCGGCTACTCGGGTGACGTCTACCAGGCCAAGTCCCGTGCCGAAGAGGCCAAGGGTGGCGTGAAGGTGGCCTACAACATTCCGAAGGAAGGCGCCGGTACCTTCTTCGACATGGTCGCCATCCCGGCCGACGCCGCGAACCCGGAAGGTGCCTACGCCTTCATGAACTTCCTGATGAAGCCGGAAATCATGGCGGAGATCACCAACGAGGTGCAGTTCCCCAACGGCAACGCCGCCGCCACCCCGCTGGTGAACGAGGAGATCCGCAAGGACCCGGGCATCTACCCGAGCGCGGAGACCATGGCCAAGCTCTATGCCTTCCCGGACCTGCCGCCGAAGGTGCAGCGCGCCATGACCCGCACCTGGACCACCATCAAGTCGGGCAAGTAAGCACGACTGTCGGGCACGGCGGGCAATTGCCCGCCGGCGCCTGGACCCCGCGGCGAAGGACCGCCCGTTCAAATGTCCGGGTTGCGGGACAGACCTGGGCTTCTTCCGGCACTGCCGGACACAACGAGAGGACGATTCTGTGCACTTCCACATCCGCAAGATGATGATCACTGCAGCGGCCACCCTGACCCTGGTTTCCCAGGCCCAGGCGGACCAGACAGTGCATATCTACAACTGGTCGGACTACATCGGCGAGACCACGCTGGCGGATTTCCAGAAGGAAACCGGCATCAAGCCGGTGTATGACGTCTTCGATTCCAACGAGACCCTGGAAGGCAAGTTGCTGGCGGGCCGTACCGGCTATGACGTCGTCGTGCCGTCCAACCACTTCCTCGGCAAACAGATCAAGGCGGGCGCGTTCCAGAAACTCGACCGCAGCCAGCTGCCCAATTGGCAGAACCTGGACCCCAACCTGCTCAAGCAGCTCCAGCGCAACGACGCGGGCAACCAGTACGCCGTCCCCTACCTGTGGGGCACCAACGGCATCGGCTACAACGTCGAGAAGGTCAAGGCCGTGCTCGGCGTCGACAGCATCGACTCCTGGGCGGTGATCTTCGAGCCCGAGAACATCAAGAAGCTCAGCCAGTGCGGCGTGGCCTTCCTCGACTCGGCGGACGAAATGATCCCCGCCGTGCTCAATTACATGGGTCTGGACCCCAACAGCACCAACCCGGACGACTACAAGAAGGCCGAGGAGAAACTGCTGGCGGTGCGCCCCTACGTCACCTATTTCCACTCGTCCAAGTACATCGGCGACCTGGCCAATGGCGACATTTGCGTCGCCGCCGGTTTCTCCGGTGACATCTTCCAGGCCGCCTCGCGCGCCGAGGAAGCCGGCAAGGGCATCAAGATCGCCTACGCGATCCCGAAGGAGGGCGGCAACCTCTGGTTCGACATGCTGGCCATCCCGGCGGATGCGGCGAACACCAAGCAGGCCCATGCCTTCATCAACTATCTGCTCAAGCCCGAGGTGATCGCCAAGGTCAGCGATTACGTCGGCTACGCCAACCCCAACCTCAAGGCTGGGGAGCTCATGAATCAGGAAGTACGCACCGACGAGTCCGTCTACCCGCCACAAGCGGTGCTGGACAAATTGTATGTTTCGGCGGAGTTGCCGCCGAAAGTCCAGCGGCTGATGACCCGCAGCTGGACCAAGGTCAAGTCGGGCAAGTGATGCAAGGCCGGTGGTTCCCGCAGTGTTACGGGGCCACCGGATGAAACCTGGCGGGTCCGGGCAGGATGCCTCGTTCACGCTCATGCTGTATAAACGCGCCCGGCCGCGGTGGTCGGGTAGCAAATTCTGGGAGTTGTGGTAATGGCAATAGCCTCCGGTGCCTACAAGAAAGCCCTCGAGGGCAGCCAGCAACCCAAAGAGGTGCTGGTCAAGATCGACCGGGTGACCAAGAAGTTCGACGAGACGGTGGCCGTGGACGATGTATCCCTGACCATCAACAAGGGTGAGATCTTCGCCCTGCTCGGCGGTTCCGGTTCGGGTAAATCAACCCTGCTGCGCATGCTCGCGGGCTTCGAGCGGCCAACGGACGGGCGCATCATGCTCGACGGCGTGGACATCACCGACATGCCGCCCTACGAGCGCCCGATCAACATGATGTTCCAGTCCTATGCGCTCTTCCCGCATATGACTGTTGCGCAGAACATCGCCTTCGGACTTAAACAGGACAGGCTGCCGGCCGCCGAGATCGACGAGCGCGTCAACGAGATGCTCAAGCTCGTGCAGATGACCCAGTTCGCCAAGCGCAAGCCGCACCAGCTTTCCGGTGGCCAGCGCCAGCGCGTCGCCCTGGCCCGCTCGCTGGCCAAGCGTCCGAAGCTGCTGCTGCTCGACGAACCCATGGGCGCGCTGGACAAGAAGCTGCGCTCGCAGATGCAACTGGAACTGGTGGAGATCATCGAGCGCGTGGGCGTGACCTGCGTGATGGTGACCCACGACCAGGAAGAGGCCATGACCATGGCCCAGCGCATCGCCATCATGCACCTGGGCTGCATCGAGCAGATCGGCAGCCCGGTGGATATCTACGAGACCCCCATCAGCCGCCTGGTGTGCGAGTTCATCGGCAACGTCAACCTCTTCGACGGCGAAGTGGTGGAAGACGCCGAGGCCCATGCGCTGATCGCCTGCCCGCAGCTGGAGCGCCCAATCTACGTCGGCCACGGCGTGACCACCTCGGTGCAGGACAAGCGCATCACCTACGCCCTGCGTCCGGAGAAGCTGCTGGTGACCACCGAGCAGCCGAACTGCGAATACAACTGGTCGCGCGGCCGGGTCCACGACATCGCCTACCTGGGCGGTCATTCGGTCTTCTACGTCAAGCTGCCCAACGGCTCCGTCGTGCAGTCCTTCGTCGCCAACGCCGAGCGCCGCGGCGCCCGTCCGACCTGGGATGACGAAGTGTTCGTGTGGTGGGAAGACGACAGCGGCGTGGTACTGCGGTCATGAAAATTCCCCAACTGAAAAACCTGCTGCCGACCGGCCGGCACCTCGTCATCGGGGTTCCGTTCTTCTGGCTGTTCCTGTTCTTCATGCTGCCCTTCGCCATCGTGCTGAAGATCAGCTTCGCCGAAGCCGACGTGGCGATCCCGCCGTATACGGAGATCTACACCTGGGCGGACAACCAGATCCAGCTCATCCTCAACCTGGGTAACTACCTGATTCTCAACGAGGACGAACTGTACCTGGCGGCCTATCTGGGCTCGCTGAAGATCGCCTTCCTCAGCACCCTGATCTGCCTGCTGATCGGCTACCCGATGGCCTACGCCATCGCCCGCGCCAGCAAGGAAGCCCAGACCGTGCTGCTGCTGCTGATCATGATGCCGACCTGGACGGCGATCCTGATCCGCGTCTATGCCTGGATGGGCATCCTCAGCAACAACGGTCTGCTCAATGCCTTCCTGATGGGCATCGGGCTGATCGACGAGCCGCTGCAGATCCTCAACACCAACCTGGCGGTGTACATCGGCGTCGTCTATTCGTACCTGCCGTTCATGATCCTGCCGCTCTACGCCAACCTGGTGAAGCATGACCCGAGCCTGCTGGAGGCTGCCTCGGACCTCGGTTCGAGCACCTTCAACAGCTTCTGGAAGATCACCGTGCCGCTGTCGAAGAACGGCATCATCGCCGGCTCCATGCTGGTGTTCATCCCGGTGGTGGGCGAGTTCGTGATCCCGGAACTGCTCGGCGGCCCGGAGACCCTGATGATCGGCAAGGTGCTGTGGCAGGAGTTCTTCAACAACCGCGACTGGCCGGTGGCGTCCGCCCTGGCGGTGGTGATGCTGGCGATCCTGATCGTCCCCATCATCCTCTTCAACCGTAACCAGGCAAAAGAGCTGGAGGGCAAGGTATGAGCATTACTCTGTTGATCGCCCCCCCTTCTTTCCTCTTCAACCGTAACCAGGCCAAAGAACTGGAGGGCAAGGTATGAAGCGCTTCAGTTTCTCCAACCTGATGCTGTGGGCGGGCCTGCTGTTCATCTACCTGCCGATGGTCATCCTGGTCATCTATTCCTTCAACGCCTCCAAGCTGGTGACCGTCTGGGGCGGCTGGTCGGTGAAGTGGTACGTGGGCCTCCTGGACAACACCCAGCTGATGAACTCGGTGGGTCGTTCCCTGGAGATCGCCTTCTATACCGCGATCGCCGCCGTGGCCCTGGGCACCCTGGCCGCCTTCGTGCTGACCCGCATTCCGCGTTTCCGTGGCCGCACCATGTTCGGTGGCATGGTCACCGCGCCGCTGGTGATGCCCGAGGTGATCACCGGTCTGTCGCTGCTGCTGCTCTTCGTGGCCATGGCGCAACTGATCGGCTGGCCCCAGGAGCGTGGCATCGTCACCATCTGGATCGCCCACACCACCTTCTGCTCGGCCTACGTGGCCATCGTGGTGTCGGCGCGCCTGCGCGAGCTGGACCTGTCCATCGAGGAGGCGGCCATGGACCTGGGCGCGCGGCCGTGGAAGGTGTTCATCCTGATCACCATCCCGATGATCGCGCCGTCCCTGGCGGCGGGCGGCATGATGTCCTTCGCCCTGTCCCTGGACGACCTGGTTCTGGCCAGCTTCGTGTCCGGTCCCGGTTCCACCACCCTGCCGATGGAGGTCTTCTCCGCCGTGCGCCTGGGCGTGAAACCGGAGATCAACGCGGTGGCCAGCCTGATCCTGCTGACCGTGTCGCTGTTCACCTTCTTCGCCTGGTTCTTTACCCGTCAGGCCGAGGAGCGTCGCAAGCGCGCCATCCAGCAGGCGATGGAAACCATGGCCGAGGAGGCCGCTTCCTCCAGCTGGAAGCCGACCACCCCCACTCAGGCCGCCAGCCAGGCTGCCTGACCCGGCGCTGTAAAGCACAAAGGCCACCTTCGGGTGGCCTTTGTCGTTTCGTCTTGTAGGAGCGACTTCAATCGCGAATGAATTCGCTCCTACAAGGATGGTGAACCAGCCGTAGGGTGGATAACGCTCTTTTTATCCACCAGCAAGGCCAGGCATGAGGTCGGATGGTGGACAGAAAAGCGCTGTCCACCCTACATCGGTCCGTGCCTCAGTCCCGCAGTTCGAGGCGCACGTCCCCCAGCTTGGCGCCGTAGGGGCCGTAGCTGCGCTCCACCAGTTCCCGGCTGCCGTCGGCGCGGACGATCAGCGCCGAGCTCGCGCGGGTGCCGTAGGTGCGGGTGGCGATGAACACGCTGGAGAGCATGCGCTCGGTGTTCAGCCCCACGCCGGTCTCCGGCAGGATATGGTCCGGCGCCTGCTCGGGATCATGCAGCAGGTTCAGCAGGGCGTCGGTGGACGGCGGGTTCAGGCACTCGGCGATGGCCGCCTTGCCGCGCTCCACCTTGGGCCAGGGGGTGTCCAGGTCGGCGTTGGAGACGCCATAGATTCCCGGCCTGAGGTTGATCGGGCCGCCGCTGCGCGGGTTGAGGAACCACAGCTCGCGGTCGTCCCCCACCACCAGGTTGAAGCCGGAATAGTCGCCGGCGCGGCGCAGCGCGTCCTCGAGGAATTCGCCAGGCGACATGGTTCCGCGCAGGAACTGCACGCAGAGTTCGCCGCGGGTGCGGCCCACCGGGGGCGTTCGCGGGTCGCGGATATTGGTGAGGGCGGCGAAGCGGCCTCCGGGCCCGGCGCCAAGCCAGGTACCACCGGCCTCCAGGTCACGGCCGGCAATCACGCCGGGCGCGTCTTCCCATTTCGCCATGGGAAGGGTGGGACGTGCATAGAATTCATCGCGGTTTGCGGCGAGCACCAGCGGGACTTCGTGTCCGGGGCGCCATGCGAATACGATCAGGCACATGGAGTCGTCTCCTTTTTATGAGCCGGAGTGTAGCAGTCGGGAGGAAAACTAGATCGAGTTTTCTTCCGGGTTATCGGCAGCTTCCGGCAAGCGTCCATCGTCCCAGGTGGAGTGGGAATCGGCCTTCCGTTAACATGCCGCTTTGTTTTCGGGGGTGTCCATGGAATTCCTGCTCTACCTGGTGCTTGGCGCCTGTGCGGGCGTGCTGGCCGGGTTGTTCGGCGTTGGCGGCGGCATGATCATTGTGCCGGTGCTGGTGTTCAGCTTCACGGCCCAGGGATTCGACCCCGGCATCCTCACCCACCTGGCCGTGGGCACCTCGCTGGCGACCATCATCTTCACCTCGGTCAACTCGGTGCGCGAGCATCACCGCAGGGGTGCGGTGCGCTGGCCGATCTTCAGCTGGATGGCCGTCGGCATCCTCATCGGCGCTGGCCTCGGCTCCCTGACCGCGGCCGCTATCCAAGGCCCGATGCTGCAGAAGATCATCGGCGTTTTCGCCATACTTGTTGCAGTGCAGATGGGCCTGGACCTGAAACCCAAGGCCAGCCGCGATGTCCCAGGCAAGCCGGGACTGACCCTGGCCGGTGGGGCGATCGGCTGGGCTTCGGCGATCTTCGGCATCGGCGGCGGGTCGCTGACCGTGCCCTTCCTCACCTGGCGCAGCGTGCCCATCCAGCAGGCGGTGGCGACGTCCGCGGCCTGCGGCCTGCCCATCGCCGCGGCGAGCGCGCTGTCGTTCATGGTGCTGGGCTGGAACGATCAGCACCTGCCGCCCCATAGCCTGGGCTTCGTGTACCTTCCGGCGCTGGTCGGCATTGCCGCGACCAGCATGTTCTTTGCCCGCTTCGGCGCGCGCCTGGCCCACCGGCTGTCGCCGCGCCTGCTGAAGCGCCTGTTCGCCCTGCTGCTGTTGTCAGTGGGCCTGAACTTCCTGATCTAAGGAGCTGTGATGCTGGCTTATCCCCAGATCGACCCGGTAGCCATCGCTATCGGCCCGCTGAAGATCCACTGGTACGGCCTGATGTACCTGATCGGCATTGGTGGCGCCTGGTGGCTGGCCTCGCGCCGGCTGAAGGCCTTCGACCCGACCTGGACCAAGGAAAAACTCTCCGACCTGGTGTTCTGGGTCGCCCTCGGCGTGATCGCCGGTGGCCGTCTCGGCTACGTGCTGTTCTACGACCTGTCGGCCTATATCGCCAATCCCCTGCTGATCTTCGAGGTCTGGAAAGGCGGCATGTCCTTCCACGGCGGCCTGATTGGCGTGATGTTGGCCACCCTCTGGTTCGGCAAGCGCAACAACAAGAGTTTCTTCCAGCTGATGGACTTCATTGCGCCCCTGGTACCCATCGGCCTGGGCGCCGGCCGTATCGGCAACTTCATCAACGCCGAGCTCTGGGGCAAGGCCACCGACCTGTCCTGGGCGATGATCTTCCCCACCGACCCGGCCCAGCTGCCGCGCCATCCGTCGCAGCTGTACCAGTTTGCCCTGGAAGGCGTGGCGCTGTTCGTCATCCTCTGGTTCTACTCGCGCAAACCCCGTCCGACCATGGCGGTTTCCGGCATGTTCGCGTTGTTTTACGGCATTTTCCGCTTCGCTGTGGAGTTCGTCCGCGTACCTGACGCCCAACTCGGTTACCTGGCCTTCGGCTGGCTGACCATGGGCCAGGTTCTCTGCCTGCCGATGATCGTCGGCGGCATCGCCCTGATTGTCTGGGCCCATCGCCGCCAGGCCGCCCAAGGAGTCGTCTGATGAAACAGTATCTCGAGCTGATGCGCCGCGTGCGCGAGACCGGCACCTTCAAGAGCGACCGCACCGGCACCGGCACCTACAGCGTGTTCGGTCACCAGATGCGCTTCGACCTGGCCGAGGGCTTTCCCCTGGTGACCACCAAGAAGTGCCACCTGAAGTCGATCATCCACGAGCTGCTCTGGTTCCTGCAGGGTGATACCAACATCAGGTACCTGAAGGACAACGGCGTCTCCATCTGGGACGAGTGGGCCGACGAAGAAGGCAACCTGGGCCCGGTCTATGGCTACCAGTGGCGCTCCTGGCCGGCGCCCAATGGCGAGTCCATCGACCAGATCGCCAAGGTGGTGGAGATGATCAAGCGCAATCCGGATTCGCGCCGCCTGATCGTGTCGGCCTGGAACCCGGCCCTGGTGGACGAGATGGCGCTGCCGCCCTGTCACGCGCTGTTCCAGTTCTACGTGGCCGACGGCAAGCTCTCCTGCCAGCTGTACCAGCGCTCGGCCGACATCTTCCTTTTACGCCCCCTCCGGAAAAATGCACAGTACGTAATGGCTGCGTAAAAAAATTTGCCTTCCGACAGTGATTATTGTGCCACCTATAAAATGCACAGTGTGTATAGTCCCATGGTCAGTCGGAAGGATGGAAGTACATGAAGGTACTAGCAGTACAAGCAAAGACGCTTGATCTCAGTGAGTCACCAGTCCTAGAGGAAAGGGGGGTGGACCAGACTCAGCTTCAAGGCCAGCAGCGATTCACGGGTGCAGCTGTCTTTGACGACGATGAGCGGCTGCTTCCTCTGGCATCTGGTTTCCTGACTCATGGGCTCCAGAATGCTCTGATCTCGTATCAGTCCTGCCTGACGTACGGGAAAAACATCGGATACACCCATGACTTCCTCATAGGCCTCCGAGAGTTTGCCGATTGTGAGCGCGACTCGGCCTTTCTCGATGTCCGCACTTACGCCATCGAGGAATACTTCTCCCATTTGCGTGAAGATCAGGACCTGTCCACAAAAACGATACGTAACAGAGATTCGTCCTTGATGGCCTTCTTCAACAAATACCTGTGTCGGGGAGTGGATGACACCCCGGCCCCGAGAAGTGCCGCCAATCCTTACGCTGAGGGGCTTCTGTCGCCACGCCCGCTGAGAAATCTCGTTGCTGCTTGCTCAGTTGCAGACCTAAAGGAGCTGATGCTTTCGACCAAAAGTGAGCGAGAGCGATGTCTTCTCCAGTTTATCTTTGATACTGGGGTCAGGCGCTCTGAGGTTCCAAGGGTAACGCTGGCTGCGATTGATGATGCGTTGGATTTCCAGAACTCCCTCTTCATATCAGCAGGCGTGAGCGAGGCTATAAATGCTGATTACTGCCCACTCTACATTGCAGGCAGCAAGGGGCATTCGGACCAAATCAAGCCACGGACAACGCTCGTAAGCAGGGCGACATTGCAGCGCTTGAAGAAGTACCACAGCTCCCCGCTGTACAAAATGTACAGGAAGCAGTTTGGCAAAGCAGATGAGACCCCGGCGTTCCTGAATGCCGAAGGCACTGCATACACGCCGAATTCCGTCACCAAGCTCTTGGACAGGGTATCTACTCGGGCGCTGTCGAGCAGGAGAATCGCGAAGAAGATCTCGCCGCATAAGCTACGCCATGGAAATGCCTATGCAATGCTCCGAAGCCCAGACATAGGCACAGATCACCTCGACAGGTTAGTGGCAGTCCAGAAGACTTTTGGCCACTCAGACCTTTCGACCACAGAGGTCTATACCCACATCCCGTACGACCTCTACCAGAAACTTTTGCGTCCTGGTACTGAGACCAAAACCAAAGCAGGTGAGATGGAGGAGCTGGTCAAGCAAACGCGTCTTCGAATTGACATAGGAGACTCGAAGTGAAGCTCAGGCCTAGACCAGAAGAGGTCGATGCGATCATTGAGGCTTGGGTGGCTCGTGCTACTGAGAGCCGAGAGTCACTCCTTAACGTATCGTTGGGTAGGAAGGGATGCGCGCCAATTTTATCGAGCGATGCACTGATTGAGCAAACTGGGTTGAGCGCATCAACTGTAAACAATAGGAGCCATAAGTTTGCACCAGTATTGGATGCGATGCGCGCCCATGGAATTATTGTAGAGGGGCACTCTTCTACCGCATGCGAGTGGAGGCGGAAATTGCTCTGCTGGTACGAAGGCATGACTCCCGAAGCAAAAGCCATGATCCCTGTTGCCGGCAACACTATAAAAGCGCGCGGTTATCTTGACGACATAGACGAGCTTTCCGGGTTGCGTGGCGCTCGAACTCAGCACGAACTGGTTAGCGCAACCTTTGACGATATCCTCGAAGATCTTCGAAAGATCGGAGTGCTTGATGGTGAATATAAAACTGTCAAGCAGAGGATTGAATCAAAAGTAGTTCTGGAGAAGGGTAAGTCTTTAAAGGAAAAATTCATCGAGTTGCGGGGTCGTCGAGTCATTGTTTTGGCGGATATAGCTTCAGCCACTGAAGAGCCGTTCTATCATCTGCTGCACATTTTCAGCGTTTCCTCAATGAAGAGTAGTAGTGCTTCAGGGCAAGGCAACTTCATCGAATGCTTTAAAGCGATGCGTGACTGCTTAGAATCTTCGGGCTTCAGCGGCACTGAAGACATCAAGGAGCTAGTAACGGCATATTCGTTGCCCCGACTTCGTAATTATCTCCAAGAAAAGATCATTGAGGGAGTTTTCTCAACAAACCATTGCAGCACGCTAATGAGTGCGGCAAGAGCGGTGATGAAACGCGTTCTACAAATCGAGGGGTTCGGCCTAACCAGTTTCGTGGCATCGGGTGGATTCGACACAGAGCGAGAAACTGACATCTATAAGCCATACCCCGCCGCAGTTCGAAGCAATATCGCGAAAGCAATTCAACAAGAAATTGCGGAGACGAATCAGTTGGCTCAACCCTACGTGCCCAGTTTTGTTGGTCAAGACCCGTTTGATAGTGATGGCCGGATTCGCCGTGGGTACGCAACTATCGATAATGCGCGTTGGATATTTGAAAATAAATTGGGGTGTCTGCCAATAGGCTATGCAACTGCCGATAAGGACAATCGTTACCATAAAGCATTCTTATCGATAATTAATGTTGCGGCCGAGTCTATCGATCAGATTTATAGGAGTTGGGGCTGTCTTTATCAAGTTGACTCAAGAGTGCTGGCTCCCTACATGGCACGGCTTGCTCAGGTCACTGGTATAAATGCTGATTCCCTTAAAGGCTTAGAGCTTGATGACTTTGTTGAGAGTCACGACCTGACAGGTCGACCTTGTTTGCTCTATTGGAAAGAGAGGTCAAGTGGAGAAAAGCTTTATCATCTTGATCTGTTTCAAGCGGATATTTCTTGGTTGACCAGCTCGCAGGGTCGAGAGGTAAAGCAGATATTCGACGATGTGATTTATCTCACAAGGAATATCCGTGATCTGGCACCGGAGCCTGAGAAAAACAAACTATTTATCTACCAGTCCAGCTCTCGTCGAAAATTTGGTGTCGTGGACTCAATTCAAGCATCTACACCCAATTTGATGAATGAGATGTTTGCCAGCTTTTCTGCTGATCATGGTCTGCTGAACGAAGATGGCAGTCCGCTCAAGCTATCAGCGTCACGGTTTAGGCCAAGTTTCGTTAGTGAGCTGGTTGAGCGGGGCGTCTCAATTCGTGAAATACAAGTTTTGCTTGGGCATTCTGATATTTCTAAGACACTTGCATATCTTGATCGGATGGATTTCAACTTTACCGCAAGGAAGCTTCTGAACAAGGCCTTGCATGAGATGCACCAAGGTACGCTCAAAGATGAGCAAGCTGTTATACCAATAAACAACCTTGAAGCCCCCGCTGGCGGGATGTCTATTAGCAACGGCCTCGTGACATGCCGGAATATGTATGACCCTCCAGATTTCATTAAGAACCTAAAGAGCTATGACCCGAAGAGGCCTTGTACGCTTTTTAATAAGTGTCTGGCGTGCAGCAATAGCATCATTACGGTCTCGCACTTGCCTTCTCTTTTCGCAATGCGAAGGGATTACCAGCGAATGATTGAGGTGAATAGGGTGCTGGACACGCCCTATGGCGAGGTCATTCTGGAGAACTTAGACATTCTGAATAGTATCCTGGACCCGGAAACATCGGATTTCTCTGAGCATGAATTGTCAGAGGCAGAGCGCTTGTCAGAAAATTTGGATACGAATGTTTTGGTGGAGAAGGTGTTGCTATGACTGAGCGCATGATGCTGATAGTCAGAGAGTTCAGGAAATGGCGCAGCGTTCTACATCATCTCGCTGGAGGCTTTAACCAGGCGACAACACAAAATAGTGTTGAACTGCTTAAGGCTCTGGAGTGGTATGAGGGGCTATTAGCTCTGCCTGTGAGTAAAACCTCAAAAATCGGAGATCCGTTCTGGGATTTTAACGCCGACGAACCCCATGCAGCAAAGAACGTACAAGGTGCGAAGCTGCGCATCGACTTTAGGAAGTTTTCGGAGCTGAATCAGCTTGCTGTTCTTGAAGTTAAAATTGCGATGTATTGCTATTTGAAGATGCCCTCAAGCGTGAGGGGCGTTACGGTCAGCGGCAGGGTTTCCAAGTCCAATACCGTAATTGCTTGCTTCAAGGCCGGTATCAGTTTTATCAACACTATGTCACAGCAAGCTCGAAGCCTTCTAACAGATAGGTTTTTCGAAGATGGCTATCATGGTATCGCCTACTTCGATGCGGGGACATATCGTGAAGCGGCAGTAGTACATCCCTATTCGTTTGGGCCAGATCTCAAGTTGTTTTTTAAAATTCTGAGATCGCCTTTTTTAGAGGAACATGTATTTGGTTCTCCCTTGCCATATGTTGAGTTAGATGAGTTAACTTGGGGTAAGGTGCTTCAAAGTCCAGAGGAGTCAGAGAAAACCTATCGAATATTGCCGAATCCAGTATTCGAGAAGGCATCGCGAGAAGCATCGTTTGCAGTTGTCGATTTTCTTGATGCTTTAGGTGAAGAGATTCGAGATGCAGACACTCTAAGCCGACGCAACGTCAAAGAGTACTGTTTGGCTTCAGTCAATGGGTTAAACCGTGACAAACTTGAACTTTATACCGTGTTGCGTTTGCGTCGTAAGGGGTATGACACTTTCGGGGTTGAGTCTGTCCTTGGTAGCGTTAGCCAACGGCTGTATTCAGATCGGCTGCCGGGGGAAATTAGGTCGGCGTCAGATTTGAGGGATTACGCTGGGGCAGATATAGATAATAGTTTTAGATTGTACTTGAACTTTGTATCCTATAGTGCTTGCTATCTTGTGGCTCAATATACAGGCATGCGCCCATCTGAACTGTCCGGGATATTGGTTGATTCCTGTCTTGAGTCGGAGGGGGACTACTGGCTCATAATCAGCAATGTCATTAAGCATCGCCAGAATCTTTCAACGTTGTTTGACGACAAATGGATCGCAATCCCAATTGTGCGAGATGCAGTTCGGGTTGCTCAGTTGGTAGCGAAGATAAAGCAGAGTCCGTATCTGTTTTCCAATGTTGACACCGTCGATCAAAGTGGCGAGGCTAAATCGATGGGGTCTCAAGGGATTGCGCACCAGTTCGATTTGTTTTTCACGGAGATACTCACGGACGAAGAGTATACGTCTTTGGAGTTTTCTCCCTATACCCTTCGTCACACCCTTGCTTATCAGATGGCAAGGGCTGAGATTGGGCTGCCTTTCATTTCTTATCAACTCAAGCATTTCGGTAACTTGATTGGTTCCGCCGGCCAAAATAAATCCTTCAGTGCAGACACGCTCGGCTATGGCGCCATTGCGGACATCCTTTCTAAAGGCGGGCGGTCTAGTGGGCGGACTCCCCGCGAGTTGGCCGAATTGGAATACATAAAAAATTTTTGCGATCCGGATGGTAGTTTTGCCGGGCCGAATGCAGAAGGTCACCGGGCGCGAATAAAGAAAGTGTTTGAAGGATTCCTGGCCGCTGGGTACACAAAAGACCAGGTCTTTGACCAAATGGTAAAAAAGCGCCTTGCTGTCATTAACGTTGGCCAAGGGTTTTGCTATGGGGGCCGTAAAGAAGACTTCGATGAGTCACTCCCGTGTATTGGGTCGCTGCGATGCAACCCAAACCGCTGCAAGAACGCAGTGGTGACGAAGGCCAATGCGCCGAAGTGGAGGGAGATCTATACGCAAAATCTTATGGCCCTTAACACCACGGACTCTTCTGATCAGGAGGAATTACGAGCTGCGATGGATGAAGCCAAAGGAGTCCTGGAATACTTGGGTGAAGAGGTCGAAGTATGAGTGCCAATTCGTTTGATACTGCGAATCAGATCGATTTTGACAAAAATACTGAAGCGCTCACTCAAGGGCTGCTGCGGATTGCGTCAGATAAGTCACTGAAGCCAACCGCCGCCGAACTTAGCCGGATAACTGGAATTCATAGAAATACAATTCGGCAGCGTAAATGGCCAGTCGAGCGCTTAGAGGCTATTAAGGAAAACCGTCGGGCAGAGGTTATTGCTGAGAAGGTCAAGGCAGAGAAGAAAAAAGACCCAAAGAGCATATTGCTGGAAAGACTCGAAAAGAGCCGTTTGGAAGTCTTGTATTGGTTCGATAAATTTCAGCATTCCGAGAGTGTGATGTTCACACTTGAGAAGCGCTTAAATTCAATTCGCGAGTCAAGGGATTTCTATGTTAAAATGTATGAAGAAGAGCGTGTCAAAGTACAAGATCGAGAGGCTGAAATATTGAGGCTTCATAATGCGCTCCAATTAATCAGCTCTGGCTTAGAGGACTCAAAGTGAAGGCCTATCAAGATCTTCTTTCTGATGTGCTTAAAAATGGTGTTCAAAAAGGTGATCGAACGGGGACAGGTACGATTAGCGTATTTGGCCGTCAGTTTCGCCATAATTTAGAGGATGGCTTCCCTCTTCTTACGACCAAGAAGCTTCACTTTAAAAGTATCATCAATGAGATGATTTGGTTCCTAAATGGCGATACCAATACAAAGTGGCTAAAAGAACGCGGAGTAAGTATCTGGGACGAGTGGGCAACTGAGGATGGCGATCTTGGTCCGATCTATGGGAAGCAGTGGACAGCTTGGCCAACACGTGATGGAAAAACCATCAATCAGATCGACTATGTCGTAAATACCTTAAAGACTAATCCCAATAGTCGTCGTATTCTCTTTCATGGCTGGAATGTGGAATATCTTCCTGATGAAAGCTTGAGTCCTCAAGAAAACGCTCGCAATGGAAAGATGGCGCTTCCGCCGTGCCACTTGCTATATCAGTTCTATGTTGCCAACAATAAGTTGTCCACGCATTTATACATTCGTTCGAGTGATCTCCTGCTCGGGAATCCATACAATTTGGCTGGGGCTAGTTTTCTAACTCATATGCTTGCGCAGCAGTGTGATCTTGGGGTTGGCGAAGTTGTAATTACCATGGGGGACGCGCACATTTACCTGAATCATTTAGAGCAGGTGAAGCTTCAGTTGGCCCGAGAACCTAAGCCGCTTCCGAAACTGGTGATTAAACGAAAACCGGCGAGTATCTACGACTATACTTTCGAAGATTTCGAGATTGTCGGGTATGACCCACATCCGCATATCCCGGCCCCCGTGTCCATTTGACACGAGAGTTGGCGGAGGGGGGCGGTGTAGCATGCGCCCCGCTCATGGATACATTCAGCCTAAGGCTGGCCATCCCATCCATGCCCATGCATGAATGTCCTGGGGCGCTGAGCGCGCTCCTGATGGGGAGCCGGACTGTAAGCGTTCTGCAAAGGCACCTACCTGATCCCTGTATTAAGGGCGATGGTGTCCACCTATTTAAGTGGACACCATTTTTAGCTCCTGCAAGCGGATCGCCATGCGCCAACGAAACTCCTATCCAAAGCCGTTCAAATCCCAGGTCGTCCAGGAATGCCTGCAACCTGGTGCCTCGGTGGCCAGTGTTGCCCTGAGCCATGGCATCAACGCCAATGTCGTGCGCAAGTGGTTACCGCTCTACCGCGACCAACCGGATCAAGGTGCTGGTGCACGACGGTGTCGGGATCTGGCTCGCTGCCCGGCGATTGCACCAGGGGCGCTTCATCTGGCCGGGTCTCCGACATGGAACCGATATGGAGTTGGACGCCGAGCAACTTCAGGCTTTAGTGCTGGGTTTACCCTGGCAGCGTGTGGGTTCAGGCGGCTCAATCACAGTGCTGTAGCCCCCGCCATTAGCCCATCGATTCGTCGCCGCTGATTGCCCTCCCTGGCACAATCGCCGACATGACTTCCTCGCCCAACCTCGACCAGATGACCCCTGACCAACTGCGCGCACTGGCCGCGCAGTTGATGTCGCAAGTCGAGACGCTGGGCAAGAAGATCCAGCGCATCGAAACGGTCAACGAACAGCTGACCCACGAGATCGCTCTGCTCAAGCGGCACAAGTTCGCCAAGCGCAGCGAGCAGCTGAGCCCGGCCCAAGGCAGTTTGCTGGAAGACCTGATCGACACCGACATCGCCGCCATCGAGGCCGAGCTGAAGGCGGTAAACCCGCCGACCGTCCCGGCAGAGCCGCGCCAGCAGCCCAAGCGTGCGCCGCTGCCAGCGCAATTCCCGCGTACCGTGATCCGCCACGAGCCCGACAACACCCAATGCGCTTGCGGCTGCCAGCTTCAACGCGTCGGCGAAGATGTCAGCGAAAAGCTCGACTACACACCCGGCACCTTCACCGTCGAGCAGCATGTGCGTGGGAAATGGGCCTGCCGTAAATGTGAAACGCTGATCCAGGCACCGGTGCCGGCCCAGGTGATCGACAAGGGCATCCCCACCGCCGGGCTATTGGCCCACGTGATGGTGGCCAAGTTCGCCGATCACCTGCCGCTGTACCGGCAGGAGAAGATCTTCGGCCGTGCCGGCCTGGCCATCGCCCGTTCGACGCTGGCTCAGTGGGTCGGGCAAACCGGCGTACAACTTCAGCCGCTGGTCGATGCCCTGCGCGAAGCGGTACTGGCCCAGCGCGTGATCCACGCCGACGAAACCCCGGTACAGATGCTCGCGCCCGGAGAGAAGAAGACCCGCCGGGCCTACGTCTGGGCCTACAGCACCACGCCGTTTGCCGACCTGCGCGCCGTGGTCTACGACTTCAGCCCCAGCCCCAGCCGCGCCGGCGAGCATGCGCGCAACTTCCTTGGCCAATGGAACGGCAAGCTGGTCTGTGACGACTTCGCCGGCTATAAGGCCAGCTTCGAGCAAGGCATTACCGAAATCGGCTGCATGGCCCACGCCCGGTGCAAGTTCTTCGACCTGCACGCGGCAAACAAAAGCCAACTGGCCGAACAGGCACTGCACTCGATTGCCGGCCTGTACGAAATCGAACGGCAAGCCCGCGACTTGAGCGATGAGGATCGCTGGCGAATACGACAGGAGAAAGCAGCTCCCATCCTCGAAACACTGCATACCTGGATGCTGGCCCAGCGCGACTTGGTGCCTGAAGGGTCAGCGACTGCCAAGGCGCTGGACTACAGCTTGAAACGCTGGAGTGCGCTGACTCGATATCTCGAGGACGGCGCTGTGCCCGTGGACAATAACTGGGTCGAGAACCAGATCCGGCCATGGGCACTTGGACGCTCGAACTGGCTGTTTGCCGGGTCGCTGCGCAGTGGCAAGCGGGCGGCGGCGATCATGAGTTTGATCCAGTCAGCTCGGATGAATGGGCATGATCCGTATGCCTATCTCAAAGATGTGCTCACGCGGCTGCCGACGCAGCGGGCGAGTGAGATCGGCCAACTGTTGCCGCATCGGTGGGTGCCGGCTTAGCCTGCGCAAGGTTGGTGGGCAGACGGTTATGGTTGAAAGAGTGCTCGACGTGCTGCACCACGCTGCAAAGAAACTGAGCTTGCATTAAATGGGAGACCAGATGCCCAATGAGCAGGCCTTCTACGCATTCAACACAGTCAAGGAACTAGAAATG
Source organism: Metapseudomonas cellulosilytica (assembly GCF_049334135.1). NCBI lineage: Bacteria > Pseudomonadati > Pseudomonadota > Gammaproteobacteria > Pseudomonadales > Pseudomonadaceae > Metapseudomonas > Metapseudomonas cellulosilytica. The sequence goes on from NZ_JBHZGN010000004.1 coordinate 125,500, forward strand.
GCAGGGATTTTTGCCTTCCGATGTGGGTCTTGCGAGGAAATCCATGAGGGGTCTCCATCGTTTGGATTTAATGCCCCAGACCACTATGCATGTCTCACCGATGAGCAAAAGGCGGTGAATGCACGGATCACATCGGATCTATGCGAAATCACCTTCGAAGACCAGACAGATTTTTTCATCCGCGCGGTGCTTGAAATTCCCATTCACGGTGTGAGCGAGCCCTTTCTTTGGGGCGTCTGGGTATCTCTCTCGCAAAAAAGCTATGAGCGATACGTAGAGACCTACGACACCCCGGTAGAGGGCGATTGCTTTTTTGGATGGGTCTGCAACGCGATTCCGTGGTATCCCGAGGCTGGAAATCTGGCCACCGATGTCTATGTGCAAACGGACGGATGTCGGCCTCTGCTGCGTCTACATTCTGGCAGCACGGACGATCACCCGCTGATCCTGGATCAGGTGAATGGGATAACCGCAGCAAAAGCTCAGCAGATCGCTGAATTCGTTCTGCACACCCCTACCGCTACTGCAACCTAGGTGAGTTGTGCTGCTAGGCGAATGTCCGGTTCCGCCTGCCTGAGGCAAGGTGAGTTGGGCGTACGCTTACCAACGACAGCAAAGCCAAGAGCTTATGGTTCCTGCATGGGATCGAGTACCCGGAGGACTACCGGGACTGTTGAGTGTCGGGCCGACCGCACTGCGAATCTAGGCCTGGAAAGCGTCCTGTTGCCCCCCCTGCTTGCCGACCGGGCAATTCTGCCGGCTGCACGAAGGTGCTGCTACGTTTTCACTACTCAGTTCACCAAGTTTCGAAGAGCTTCAGACCGGGCCAGGTTGCGAGCCAGTTCTTTGAACGAAGCCGATCTTGATATACCTGCCGTTTCTCTGCCTGGAACTTCGTCGTGGGTCGGACGACAAGGTTGAAGAGGTCGTCCAGCCCCAGGGGCGCCGCGACTTCGATCTCGCCATTCACCCCCAACCGTACGGCTACCGCAGTGGCTGTTTCCGGCCAGCAGGTCATGGCGTCGGTGGCCGAGGCATAAGGAAGATCATCATTGCGAAGGTGCATGTGCGCCTGGTTCTTCACGGACCAATTCACCCTGTGATCCTTGCGCCGCAAGATGGACTCGAGGCGGGCATCCAGCTCCCGGGAGGTCTGCTCGCAGTCAAACCAGATGACATCGATGTCAGCCGGCAGCGGTGAAGCGCTTCGCTGATGCAGATGGTCCCATACCGCACTACGCACAAAGCCCGCCGCGACCCAGCAATCTGGAAGCTCCAGCTCTTGTACAAGCTGGAGAATCCGCCAACGCACCGGATCGCCAGCGATGATTGTCTGCACCTGTGATATCAGGCTCATAGGCGATTGCCTGGGCATCCATGTGAAGGGGCGGAGACTAGCATGATGTCTGCTACTGGCTGATTCTGTTGAAAGACTCCCTGCGCAATTTCAGATCACGAAAGTATGTCTCACGCTGAATCTGAGTCGTTGCGGACATCGGACCGGCTCCAGGCTTTTCGTGCAATCGCGCAAATTGGCGTTCTTGCGGCTCTGGGCAGGTGGAGCCGGACAATACCGCCTTTTTCAACAGAATCGGCCAAGAGCGGTCACCCGGGGGGCAATGGGGCTTATGCCAACACCCTGTCCCCCTGATCGCTGTCAGTCACGCTTGTGGCCCTGATATCTCCAGTTGTTTGGGTTCAGCTGAGTGGCCCGGTTGTTGGCCGTTGCTTTGTTCGCAGAGTTATTGGGGTTGAGCGTATTGCTCCGATCATCATTGCTCTGCGTTGTCAGATGCTCGTTGGGGTAATGGTCCCAGGTCGCCAGGCCGACAACCACGCGCTTCTCCCAAGCGGGGAATTCACGAGCAGGCTTGTTCAGATCGAACAAGTAGTTCCAAAAGTCGTGCTTATCACCGATGTCTAGTGCTACGCCCGCCTGCATTGCGGTGGCGAACGGGTCCAGCTGGCAGAAGCAAGGGTTTTCCGGGGTGGACCATTCGCAGGGCTGGCGAATGAAAAATGGGGTCGCGCCACCTAACGCTTCGCAGAGTTCAGAAACGGTATGTACCTTAATTAGCTTCTGGTCCCTGGTATGCACCCAAGTGAGCCGGTTCCGGTGTTTGGCCGGCAGCAATTGGCGATCTGGGAGGGAGGGCTTAGCAGCGAGTTCGGTGACCCGCTTCCAGTTCGAATAACCTGCCTGCGCTGCAACGTGGTCTAGCGCGGTCGCTAGATTGCAACCAGAGGCGTTTCGAAGAGACTTTGCTGCGCGCTTGAGTTTCTCGACAGCGGTAGCGGTGATCTGAGGGTGGTTCATGCGTGCTCCAAAAGTTGAAGCGGATAAATCCAGTGCCCACTGCTGAATTCCGCTAACTATGGAATCAACGCAAAGGTGAAGCTTCATCGTCCCGGCGAACCAGGTGAGCCGTAGATGGGCAGCACGCGTCGATGTGCGCGTACGTCGATAGTACACTCTTGAAATCGCGATGCGCTAGCCGTTTGAAGGACGAGATGGCTAAGTGGATAGCCCCTGTTTCTCTAGAGAGTTCAATACCTCGTTGTGAGGTCAACTCAGCCTAGCCTTGGTCGTCCGCTTCTGGCCGATTCTGTTGAAAAACTCGAATCCGAGCCTCGCCGTCCTATGACTACGTCGACGCCGGCCTAATCCACTGGCCCTGATCGATCTGTTCAATTTGGCGAGCTGAATCCGGTCAGTCGATGGAGCCATGAAGAGCCCAGATGTACCCGAAAGGATCAACAAGGACGCCAAGCTCCATTCCGTCTTCGGATTGATGCGTGAGTTGGTCACCTAACCTTTGAGATGCCCCTAGTTGTATCGCCCGATTCATGACGCCACAGAGGTCGTCGACCAGAACAGGGATCAGCGTGCTAACACCGCCGAGTCGCCTGGGGCTGTTCGCCCAGCCGTGCCGAGGAGTTGTTTCGACTCGGGGATTGACCGAGATGATGCGGAAAACGCCGTTGCCTATTCGAATATCGACCGACGGAGGACGAGACGGCTCGATAGAAGTCCAACGCTGAAGAACCTCGGCCCCGAATCCATTAACGTAGAAGTCTAGGGCTGCTACTGAGTTTGGGACGAAGATGCATAGGCTCACCCAATATCCTTGAGTTGCTGGTGCACTCGCTGCGATCAGGTCACTTGGAGTCAGATCGAACGCGGAGGCCAGGGCCATTTTCGATTCGGTGGAGCAGACTCCACTGCGCTCTATACGTTGAATAGTGCGAACACTGAGGCCTGAAATGGCTGCTAATTCATCCTGCGACCAAAATCGCTGCTGACGAAGCTGCCTGACCCTGGCTGTGTCGAATGTTGGTTGCATCCCTGACCTCCTTGGTATTCGGTGCCGAAAGGATCGCATAAGAGTCCCTTCGATAGGACGTCAGGCACACGACAGGGGCAATAGCGCGGCTGCCATGGAATTGGCTACCCCCTTAGTCCGCAGGCAGAATCGGTGAGTCGGCGGACATGAGGGCAGGCAGCATGATGGGGCAGTGTTCGCCAAGCGCAGCGAGCAACTTCCGTATGCCTATCTCTAGGATGTGCTGACACGACTGCCGACGCAGCGGGCGAGTGAGATTGGGCAACTGTTGCCGCATCAGTGGGTGGCGGGAATAACCACGTAAGCCTCCGAAGCTTTGGGATTTACAAGGATGGCGCAATCAAAGGAGCAGTCATAGCGATGATTCTGGTTGTTGAGGGGATTAGCGCCAGCGGGAAAACCACTTGGTGCGCTAAGCATGGAGGGCAACATGTCATTCCTGAAAACGGGCGCTTTGAAAACGAGCCGGATCGGCTAAAGGAACCAGTCGGAGCAGCAACCTTTTGGGCAGAGCGAAACGTGGATCGCTGGCAGAAAGCGGTGGCGATGGAAGACATCTCTTCGTGGGCCTTGTGTGACACTGACCCCCTCAAGCTCCACTACATCTGGAGCCTTTGGCAAATCGGCGAGGCGAGCGAACACGACTGGCGATTAGAGTTGGACGCCACTAGAGAAACGATCGCACAAGGGCGTATTGGCTTTGCTGACTGTTACATTGTTGGCCGCATCGATCCTCAGCTCGCGCGAGAAAGAGCCAAAGCAGACACGACCCGCCGACGGGGACGGTTTGAGCTACATGTGCGCCTCCAACAAGCTCTTTTGAGCTGGTACTCGGCTATGGATGAGGTGCTTCCCGGCAGAGTGCGATTCGGGTTTCCTTCAGAAATGCCCGCCGTGGAGAACCTTGATGGAAGATATTCGGTAACGGCCTTTGATCAAATGATCGCATCGCTCCCTGGAAAATAATCAGACCTCTTATCCGACGGGGATGTCAGAAGCTGATGCAGACACGTGAATTGACGTGAACGCGATGTACAGGTGTATTAACCAGCCGCTTACGCCGGACTGTCGATAAGCAAGAAAGACTCTCCTCCCAATCCAGTCGAAGCGTTCACTAGACCAGTGGGGGTAACCTGCTGCTGAGTTATTCGAGCCGGGAACTGGGGAAGATGCCGTTCTCCCGCTGGAGGTATTGCTCAAAGCGACATAGCGGAAAGGGGGCGTCCTTGCCCCAATGCTCCTAGGAGGTGTGGCAGGCTGCCGAGCAGAAGGCACAGCCATTGGAGCGGAGGTAATACTGCCGAGCGGCTACTACGGCGCCATAGCAGCTTCCGTGCATTCCCAGGTAAATCCGGTTCTCGGGCAGCGGCAGGAAGTAGCACCCGTCCTTGTGAACCTCATGGTCACCCTGCTTATCGGTGCCAGTGTGTACGTAGTAGTTATCCATGACCCACCTCCTCAGCGCTTCTTGTCAGACTGGGAAACAACGGAGCCCGCGAGGGTCTTGGTCGTCTCGCTGTACTTGTCGCTCTGAAGTGCCTTGGCGGCTTTCGTCTCCATATCGGCCCCGGTCTGCTTTCCAGTCGATGCTTGAGCCAGGGCCGAAGCGGCAAGGCTCTTAGCGATGGCCGAAGCGTTAGGGTCACGGAGGGTCTGGGACGCAAGCGATGCAACGTCTTGCGAAGTCTTCTTTGAATTGCTCATGGGAAGGATTCCTCTAGTTGAGCACTGATCTTTCGGCCTCAACTGGGAACCATTCGTCAAACTTCCGTTGACGTTTCCGCCAACGATTTGGCTGAATAGATACCCCAATCGGGCCACACGGTTTCCTGCCGTAGTGCGTCTGGTATGGAGCGGGTGATCGCGCTTCGGTCGCCAAACTTGACGTGATCACTCGCTAGCTTCCTTTCCTTCCGCCCATGCCTCATTCAAGGCCAGCAGGTCAGGCAATGACCCTTTGCTGCGTCTGGGCTTTGCCTTGTGCTCGAAGATATTGCCTCCTTTTGGGGATTGCAAGGCGACACACAGCATCTAGTCTGTGGATAACTTGTGGGTGATTTGTGGGTGATCTTTGATCAGAAGCCTGAAGGCTGCGCGGCAGTAAGCTTTCGCCGTTCGTCAGGCTCACATTCTGTGGATATCACATTTTTTCGAGGTCTCCCGCCTCTTCTGCCTACCACTAGATGTTGTGTTGCTGGCATTTGGCCGTCACATGGAGAGGGCGTCAGCAAGTCGATCATGTGCGCTTCTCGCGTCAAATTCGGTCGCACTAGCCAGGTGTCGAAACTTGCGATTGTCGTGCTGGGCTGAAGCCCTCTCTTCCCTTACCTTGGGATAACGACGTTCCTAGTAGGTCACGGCACGGTAGGGAAGCGCCATGTGTGGACGAGCTGTCACCCCATCAGATCGGGCCATCGAGGCGTATTGGCACATCGGAGCCCGAAATAGTGGCCGGTGGATACAGAGCTTCAATGCAGCCCCGACGGCAATCGTTCCAATGGTGAAGCTGGGAGACGATGGAGAGCCAGAGGTTGTCCCGGCCCGCTGGGGATTGATTCCGTTCTGGTGGAAGCAAGCGAAACTCCCGGCCCTCTCGTTCAATGCCAGGAGTGAAGAAGCAGCCAACAAACCCATGTGGCGCCAGAGCCTGCGTACCCACCGTTGCCTCATGCCCGTCGCTGGCTGGTACGAATGGAACGAGCATCAGCAAGTCAGGAGTCGATCAGGGCGACTGGTCAATCAGCCCTACTACCATCACGCCGCAGATGATGGCCTGCTAGCTATCGCTGGATTGTGGTCAACGTGGACAGCTCCTGATGGGAACGACGTGCTGTCCTGCGCTCTGCTGTCGAAAGAAGCGGCCCCATCCGTTGCCCACATCCACCATCGAATGCCGGTGATACTCAACCCCGAACAATGGGAATCCTGGCTGTCGCTCAAGACTCCCAGCGAGCAGGTTCAGTTGGCTATCGCCTTCCCGCGTGAAGACTTCGTAGCCCACCCTGTGAGCCCAGACGTAGGCAACACACGGAATGACTATCCGGAGCTGCTGGCGCCGGTAGAGGTCGCATGATGGGAGAGTGCAATGCCTTCCCTGCCATCTATTCTCTGGAATGTCCTAAAGGTGGACACCTAGGCTGCTACGGATGCTTTCCTTGCTGACCTCCCATACCCGAAGCACTGGCAAATCCGTAGCGGCCTTCTTCTCTTCCGCCCACTAATGAAGCGGTTGCTGTCGCGCTGCCAGCGTCTTAGCGGTAGTCATATGGATGGAGCCGCCCAGGTAAGTGGTTCACTCCAAGCGAGTCCAGTCGATGCCCTTGTCGTGGTAGAGGACTTCACCCGCTTGAAGCTTTATGTCGCGTTGACGTGCGCGGATGAACCCGCGCAGGGTCACGTCCTTTCGCGCGATGCAATGGAACCACCGAGTATCATATGCACGGCATTGATATAGTCGCTGGGTGCGTTAGTAGGAATTGGCTTATTAGGTGGTGTATGGCCACCCGGGGGTAAACATTGGTAGTCGATCTTCAAGACCTTTCTCGGCGCTTGTTTGCTACGGCGAACCAGCTTTGGACCAATACCGAGCTGAGGCCTGATCAGTATGCGCAGCCAGTATTGGCGCTGATTGCTCTGCGGCAGATGGAGGCGCGGTTCGATGTTGTCGATGCCGAGCTTCCCCGCGGGGGGCGACTCGGCAATCCCACGCCGCCGGATTACCATGCGAAGGGCGCAATATTCCTGCCGCCGCATGCACGCTTTTCCTATCTGCTTGGCCTGCCAGAAACAGAGAATCTGGCCGAGGCGCTGAACAAGGCGATGAAGGCCATCGCCGAGCACAATCCGGATCTCGCTGGTGTGCTGCCGCAGGGCTACGGCTCTCTGCCCAATTCGGTGCTGCGCGAGCTGCTGCGGCTGCTGCAACCGCTTGCGATTGCAGGCGACGCTTATGGCCTGATCTTCGAATATTTTATGGGCGAGTTCGCCTCCGCCTTCATGCAGAAGGGTGGCGAATATTTCACGCCCTCCAGCATAGTGAAGCTGATTGTCGAGGTGATCGAGCCTTTTCATGGCCGCATCCTCGATCCCGCCTGCGGCTCCGGCGGCATGTTCGTTCACTCCGCCGAATTCGTGAAGCGGCATAATGAAAACCCCGCCCGCGCCATCAGCGTCTATGGTGTGGAGAAGATGGCTGATACGCAGAAGCTGTGCCGGCTCAATCTCGCGGTCCATGGCCTTTCCGGTGATATCCGCGTTGCTAGTAGCTATTACGAAGACCCGCACCAGATGGTGGGCAAGTTCGATTTCGTGATGGCGAATCCGCCCTTCAACCAGAAAGAGGTGGATACCGCCCGCTTGGTGAATGAGGCGGGGCATGTGGACGCGCGCTTTTCGCTGGGTGTGCCCAGTGTCAACAACGCCAACTACCTGTGGATCGGTCTGTTCAATGCCGCGCTCAATGATCACGGCCGCGCCGGCTTCGTGATGGCCAATTCCGCTTCGGACGCGGGCGGTTCCGAGCGGGAGATGCGACGCAAGCTGATTGAGAGTGGGGCAGTGGATGTGATCATCTCCACCTCGCCCAATATGTTCTTCACCGTCACACTGCCGGTGACGCTGTGGTTCCTCGACAAGGGGAAGAAGGGCATCCCCCGCGAGGATCAGGTGCTGTTTATCGATGCGCGCCATATCTTCCGACAGGTCACACGTGCCCATCGCGACTTCACGCCTGACCAGATCGAGTTCCTGGGCAATATCGTGCGCCTGTGGCGTGGCGAGGGGGCGGAATTGACAGCGGGCAGCGGCACGGCGATGACCGCGTATTTCGAGGGTCAAGGCTACAAGGACATTGCCGGCCTGTGCAAAGTCGCCACCTGCGCCGAGATCGCCGCGCAGGACTGGAGCCTGAACCCCGGTCGCTATGTCGGGGTTTCTCCGGGCGAGCATTTCGAGGATGAGGATTTCCGCGAGCGGCTAGAGGCTTTGCAGGAGGAACTGGAAGGGCTGAGCGCCGAGGCGGTGAGGTTGCAGGCCGTGATCGCGGCGAATGTCGCTGAGGTACTGGCGATATGAATGGTTGGTCAACTCGCAGGCTTGGTGAACTCTGCACTGAAGTCACAGTCGGTTTCGTCGGGAAAATGTCCGATCAGTACGTAGATGCTGGCGTTCCATTTCTGCGGTCGCAGGACATCAAGCCTGGGCACATTGACACGAGCAGTTTGAAGTTCATTTCGCCTGAGTTCCACCACCGAATTCGCAAATCTCGGCTTTCACCGGGAGACGTTGCCATTGTGCGAACCGGCTATCCTGGAACCGCAGCGGTTGTTCCAGATAATTTGCCCGATGCCAATTGTTCCGATCTCGTGATTGCGAGGCCTGGCCCAAGTCTCAATCCACGCTATTTGGCCTTTGTCCTCAACAGCCCTTGGGGAAAAGGGCAAGTCAATGGTCGGCTTGTCGGTGCTGCGCAGCAACACTTCAACGTGAAGGTTGCGCAGGCATTGGAAATTCTCCTCCCACCCCTCGAAATCCAGCGCCGGATCACGGGAGTTTTGGGGGCTTATGACGATCTGATTGAGGTCAACCGGCGTCGGATCGCGGTGCTGGAGGATATGGCGCGCGGATTGTTCAGCGAATGGTTCATCCGACTACGCTTCCCCGGACATGAAGATGTGGCCAGCGAAGTTACCACCGATGGCCCCCTGCCGACGGGGTGGAGTTGGGGAACGCTTGGGGATTTCCTGACACTCCAACGTGGCTTTGATCTTCCTTCGGCTCAGCGCGTTGACGGGGCCTTCCCAATTGTTTCCGCCAGCGGTATTACTGGCAGTCATACTGAGAGTCGCGTGTCGGGGCCGGGGGTCGCAACGGGGCGCTCGGGCACTATCGGTCAAGTCCATCTTGTGTTGGGCGATTTCTGGCCGCTCAATACCGCCTTGTATGTCAAAGAGTTCAAAAAGGCCGGGCCTGCGTATGCGACCCTACTTTTGCGTCACCTGGACCTGTCCAAGCACAGCACGGGGGCGGCGGTCCCGACGTTGAATCGTAACCATGTTCACGGCGTCAAACTTGCAATCGCGCCATCACCTCTATTGAATCGCTTCGAGCAGGTCGCGATGGCCAATTTCAAAGCAATCGACGTAATTCGTCGTGAGTCTGAAACACTCGCCGCCGCGCGCGACCTGCTTCTCCCGCGTTTGATTTCCGGCCAGCTTTCGATCATGCAGGCCGAGTCGGAACTGGAGGTCGTCTGAGATGCTGCTGCCTTCACTCTCCAGCGAGTTTTCCGAAGACGACGCCGTGGAGCAGCCGGCACTAGCGTTATTGCAGCAATTGGGCTGGCAGCACGTGAACCTGATGGAGGAAAAGCCGGGGGCGGATAATCCTACTGGTCGCACGGGCTTCCATCAGGCATGGCTGCCCACGCGCCTTCGCACCGCCCTCGCCAAACTTAATCCCGGCCTTCCGGCGGAAGCGCTGAAGCTGGCCGAGGAGACGCTGGTGCAGGATCGCTCCGCTCTCTCTCCCATCGCCGCCAATCGCGAGCTGTGCCAACTGCTGCGCGATGGCGTCCGTGTGGAGGTGAAACGCCCCGATGACGGTAAGAGCGAAACCGTCACTGTCCGCGTGATCGACTGGCGCGATGTGGCGGCCAATGATTTTCTTGTCGCCAGCCAGGTCTGGATCGTGGGGCTGCTGCATAAGCGCCGGCCGGATACCATCGGTTTCGTCAACGGCTTGCCATTGCTCCATGCGGAATGGAAGGCGCTCTCCAAGCCGGTATTCAACGCCTACGACGAAAACCTACGCGATTATCGCGACACCATCCCGCAACTGTTCCCCTTCAACGGCTTTGTGGTCCTTTCCAACGGCCATGAATCGCTGATGGGTGGGGCGCATACTGATTTCGACTTCTTCGCACCGTGGAAACGACTCGATGAGGATGGTCCGGAAGACCCGAGCCTTGAGACGATGCTGCGCGCCACTTGCGAGCCGGCACGCTTCCTCGACCTGATCGAAAACTTCCTGCTGTTCGATGAGGCCAAGGGCGGCTTGCGCAAGGTGGTGGGCAAATACCATCAGGTGTTGGGCGTGAACCGTGCCATGGCGGCGGTAAAACATGTCGGCCAGAACAAGGGCAGGCTCGGCGTCTTCTGGCACACGCAGGGTTCGGGCAAGTCCCTCTCCATGGTGATGTTCGCCGAAAAGGTGCTGCGGCGCCTGGGCGGCAATTACACCTTCGTGATCGTGACCGACCGCACCGAGTTGGACGACCAGATCGCCGGGCAATTCGCCAGTGTCGGCGCGCTCACCAAGGATACGCAACAGGTGCAGGCGGGTAGCCGGGCGCATTTGCGGGAATTGCTGGCGGGGAACGAACGTTACGTCTTCACCCTGATCCAGAAATTCTCGACCGCTGATCGGGAGCCGATGCCGGTACTCTCCGAGCGTTCCGACATTATCGTGATTACGGACGAGGCGCACCGCAGCCAGTATGACCAGCTCGCCGCCAATATGCGCGCGGCGCTGCCCAATGCCGCCTTCATCGGCTTCACCGGCACGCCGCTGATCCAGGGCGAGGAAAGCCGCACTCGCGAGGTGTTTGGCGATTACGTTTCGGTCTACGACTTCGCCCAGTCCGTCCGCGATGGCGCGACGGTGCCGCTCTACTATGAGTCACGTAAACCCGAGCTTCAGCTCAATGCTGACGAGCTGAAGGCGGAGCTGGACGAGCTGCTCGATGAGGTGGAGTTGAGCGAGGAACAGGAGAAGAGGCTCCAACGCGAATTCGGCCGACAATATACGCTCATTACCAGTCCCGACCGGCTCGACAAGGTGGCCGACGATGTAGCGCTGCACTTCGCCATGCGCGGCTATCGCGGCAAGGCGATGTTCGTTGCCATCGACAAGGCGACTGCGGTTTCCATGCATGATCGCGTCAAAGCGGCGGTCGCCCGGCTGATCGCGGCGGATGAGAAGGCGCTCAAGACCGCGCATGAGGCGGAAGGCGCGGCTATTGCCGAGCGGCTCTCGTGGCTGCGCGAGTTGGATATGGCTGTGGTTGTCAGCCAGAGCCAGAACGAGATCGACGACCTCAAGAAAAAGGGCCTCGATATCCTCCCTCACCGCGACAGGATGCAGAAGGAAGACCTGGAGGAGAAGTTCAAGGACAAGAACGACCCGCTGCGGCTCGTCTTCGTCTGCGCGATGTGGATCACTGGCTTTGACGTGCCCAGTATCGGCACCGTCTATCTCGACAAGCCGATGAAGAACCACACGCTGATGCAAACCATCGCGCGCGCCAACCGCAACGCGCCGGGCAAAACCAGCGGCGTGATCGTCGATTACGTGGGCGTGTTCAACAATCTGCAAAAGGCGTTGGCGATTTATGCCGGTAGCGCGGGAGGCGCGGATAAGGACGAAACGCCGATCAAGGACAAGGAAGCCTTGGTGAAGGCGCTGGAAGAGGCGCTGGAGCAGGCGAAGAACTTCACTCAGCCGTTAGGCGTTGATTCCAATTCTATCATGGCGGCCGATGCGCTCTCCCGTCTCGGATTGATTGCCAAGGCCGTCGAGGTGCTGGTCGCGCCCGATGATCGGCGGAGGGAATTTGGCCAGCTTGCCGGGGCGGTCACCAAGGCCTACAAGGCGTTGCTGCCCGATGAGCGGGCCGCGCCCTATCTCAAGCCGGTTGCCGTGTTCCATATGCTGGCGGACGCGGTGAAGGCCAAGCTGGGGCCGGTCGATATATCGGCCATCCAGGCGAAAATTGCCGAACTGCTCGACGAGAAACTGGAAGGGGTTGCGATCCTGACGCCTATTGTTGAAGGTGCGGGCGCTGAGGGACGCGTCGATCTCTCCGGCATCGACTTTGACAAGCTGGCCAAGCTGTTCGAGACCAGCCCCAAGGTCGCTGCCGAACGCGTGCGGGAGGAGGCTGAGAACAGGGTCAAAAAGATGGCCGAGGCCAATCCCACTCGTGTCGATCTGGTCGGGAAGCTGGAAAAGCTGGTTGCCGAATACAACGCTGGATCTATCGACGCGGAGAAATTCTTCGAGGCGCTGAAAGAATTCGTCGCCGGCCTCTCCGAGGAAGAACAGCGTGCCACCCGCGAAGGACTGACTGAGGAGGAGCTGGCGATCTTCGACCTGCTTACCACCCCGGAGCCGAAGCTGACCAAGGCCGAGGAGACGGAGGTAAAGCGCGTGGCGAGGGCGCTGCTGGCCAAGCTCCACGAGCTAGTGGACGGCGTGGACTGGTTGCGCGGCCAGGAAACGCGCGGTGCGGTGTGGTCGGAAATCCGGCAGCGGTTGAACGAATTGCCGCAGGAACCCTATCCGGATGCCCTGTGGAATGCAAAGGTCAGCCAGGTGTGGGATTTCGTGATGCGGCGCTATGTCGGCGAGGGCTCGCGTATTCACTAATGCTGGCTCGGATAGCGGTTTGGTGTTCATGCAACTTGTGCTACATGCGGCCAGATAATGGCCGTCATGGGATAACTTGCCCTGTCGCCAGGCCTCAGACTCTTTGGCATAAGCTCCCGGAAACTGATGTGATTGCCTCCGGGAGTTTCTTGCCTGTGGTCTGCCCAAGTCAATTTGATACCTCGAATGCGACCTTCTTCATCTGGAAATCCAGATCACGTAGCACAATCTAGCGCAGTAGATTTATCTCTGCCTGGCATTGCTCGTGGTGCCAATTCTGCCATTCGGCCTGCTCATTCTTGTAGGTGTCTGGGCAAACCAGCCTGGGGCGAATCAAGTGAATATCACTTGGTTCTTGAGCGAATACATAGCGATCAGCGTGTTCAATTATTAATTTTCTTATTAGCTGAGCGGTTTCTTTATCAAGAGTAGTTCCTCGCTGTTTAGAGCGAGTTCCAATGCAGGTATAGAGGAGGTGCTTGGGGCTTAGCGGCAGAAGTACATCTCCATTCTTGACCCCCCAGCCGCCGCCAAAATCATATCGTTTTGAGTCTTGGAAATTTAATCGTATAAGTGGATTGTCTGACGTAGGCCAACACATGCCTGATGGTGCGTGCAAAATGGTCCATTTGTGTCTTGGCAATTTTCTCAGCGTTTCCGTCAGCAAATGTTTCATTTGCCAGATCCAGAGTCGCCTTCCAACAATGGTTTCTGTACGCACTCTCCCGCTACCATCTGGCTGCCTTTCAATGGAGACCTTTAGTGGAAAGGAGTTATCTCCGCCCACTGGGTTGGCCGGCAGTGATTCTCCCCTACTGGCCGCTTTTTCCAGCTTCATTATGGAGCGTTCAAGTGTTTCGTTCATTAATGTAGGCATCGTGTCGCTTTGCCGGCGGATAAACTCCCTAAGTCGAGCGGGGGTTCGTACGTCTAGCGCCACAGCGAATCGCACCAATCGTCGCCAATGCTCAGGGGAGAGGCGCCCCTCACAAACAACCCGATGAATTGCGTCTTCCGCAGGGTTTTCGAATTCACTGTCGAGCCAGCGCTCAAATTCATCTGTTTCTTCTTGTCCCGCTAAGTAGGTATAAAGATGCTGGTGAAAGGCGATTCCTTTCAGCGATTGCTCTTTCCATAGCGGAACATTGCTGCTGGGCACCAGTAGCCGGTATGTAGGGATCTTGCCGTTATGGGTCCACTGCTTTAGATACAACTTCGGAACGTAATGATTATCTTTTCTTAGTTGCTGCATCGTCAGAGCTGTCCTTCGCTATCAGTGTCCGGTTGGGGGCTTCTGTCCATTGTGATTGTCGGGTCTTCAACTAGAGCAGTCTATGGCTAATTTGCTCTGGTAGCCATGGATTACTCACGCCCCCACAACTGATCATTGATCCGTTCATGAAACTCATCGAGTTCGTCTCTAGCCTGACAAATAAAATCAACGTCGTTTTGGATGCGTGAAAGTTCGAACTTCCTGTAGCGATGAACGATGCCCTCTCGTTTCGATTGAGACTTAACACGCACGTACCGACCCTCCTTTATCCCAACCCAATCTGCATGCGCGTACTCGTTACGTCGCCTGGAGCACTCAAGCAGCTTATTTTCTAAGGCCACGAGATCTTGTTGCTTGAATTTGACTTGGCCTGTTTGAATGAGCTGGCCATACAGATGCATAAGCGACCGGCATTTCCCAGAGAACATCATTTCTGAGAGAAATACATCCATTCGCTCATCTTGATAAGGGTCATGTAGGATGGTTTCCCTTATACAGTGAGACACGCCATCCTCTAGCGAGTTGAAATAAATAATTATCCAGCCCACGTACGGGGCAAGTTCTTCTAAGTACTCAGAAAGCTCATCCTCAGAATATAATGGTTCCAACTCGTTTTCGGCTTCTCTAAGAGAAAGATGGCGATCTGTCATAACTGCCCAATTCCTAGCTCTCTTGATCCAGCAGTTCCCTGCCAGTGGTTTTTAGGGTGAACTACTGAATCTCACAGCCAATTCGTGCCGACAGGTGCCGATACAGGGTGGCTACCTACTTCAGCTCGCGGGCGGCTTTGAGCCCTCTGAAGGGGTATCGCAGTGGCCACCCCCACTGAGTCGCATTGGTGAGCGCCAAGCATCGCACGGCGCATCTACGGTCCGGGGTACGCAAGGAGGTTAATCACTCTGCGACATCCTAGCCGCTGACGGCAACGGTAACTCGCATCAAGTGGTATGCCCACGCTCTCCGTCAAGGCATGAAATTATCCACAGGGGCTCGCTGGGAGAACCAGAGACACGGGCCTCTGCTGAACCATCCCCATGACCGTAAATCGAGTCTTTCAGACGAGTAATTGGCGTTTGACTAGGCCATCTCGTTTGATCATATTAATCGCTAATAGAGCAGTAGGATCAGGGATGTCATGCCGCAGAAAAAAGGAAGAAATAAGCGTCGCAATCATTCGAGGATCAAAGGCCATAACTTTGACTCCTACTTAGAAACAAGCACTGCGCACGGGGGGCAAGCAAAGCTAAAAGGCTTGGACGAAAAGGCATACTGTAAAGAAATATATGACAGTAGCTATGCCTTGATGTCCACCTGCACTCATCGTTGTTTGGGGGCAGTGAAAGATGCAGTGTTAATCGCTTGTTTCAATCCCCTAAATATTCTTCTTAGCATACTGCGCAGTTCTCCATGCGTCCTCACTACTGTATTACCAAGCCAGATCAGGTTGACCAATATAATGCTTGACGTCTTTGGCGCAGAATTCCCAGCCATGAATCGTAGACCATACGAGGCGCCGGGAATCTAATTTCTCTCCGTAACAAAGCTTGGCGAGTTAATAATTCAAGGAGCTATGCAATGAATTTCGATGCCTTCATGACAGACACGATCACTGTGCGCAAAAAGAATGGGCAGACTTTTGAAGGGCTTAAAGCAGCTGTTCAGCCAGGAAAAATATTTCTAGATCGTTCTGACATATTAGTTGAGCCAAGCGATCTTATTGAGAGAAGAATGTCGAACGGCGGAATTGAAACATTTGACGTTATTGATCCAGGATTCCAAGAGGCATTCCAGGGATTCCCAGCCGGCTATCAAATGACGGTAAGGAAGCTTGGGCTTCCTGAGGCAAAGCAACGCATTCAATCAATCACCTACAACATTACGGGCAACAACGCCAGAGTCAACAACAACTCTGTCGACAATTCAAACAATTCGGTGACCATCTCTAGCGATCACAAAGACTATCTAGAGGTTCTACGTCAAATCGTCAACTCGCTAGACAACTTTGAACAAAAGAAAGGTGCGCACGAAATTATAGACTGCGTCGAACAACAACTCAGTAGCACAAATCCAAGCAAAGCTGTCGTTTCAACATTGCTAAATGCACTTCCTCATGTTGCTAGTATTAGCACGATTGTTTCAGCAATAGTCGGAACACTCTGAGCAAGAGTGCTATAGACAGGTCTAATGGCAGATCAGGCCGGAAGAAGAATTAGCGTCAGCGCAGGGAGCAAAAATGTTCGAATCGATTGATGCAATCGACATCTATAACAAAAATATCAATATTCTCATAGGCTCCGGCGCTTCAGCAGACCTATTCCCCACTCTCGGCCTCGCGATCACCAATGAAAATGATGAAACCGAAACCATAGAAACACTTGCAACACAATTCGCGCATGTCCCGAGCAAACACGCCGCTCTATTCATGCACTACTACAACACCTGCATACACCCTGTTCAAAACTATGACCCCATGCTTCTCGTCAGAGAACAGGAGACAAAAAATCAGGAGAACTATGAGTCGTTTATCAAAACACTTGTAGGTCTACTTGATAAGAAGAAAGGCCTCAGCAGAAAGATAAATATATTTACAACGAACTATGATGGGTGTCTATCTTTTGCTGCTGATTCCGTATTAATGAACGACACGCATAATTTTGTAGTGAATGATGGCGCATCAGGATTCCACACAAAGCACCTGCATATAAAGAACTTCAATTCATTCCAATGCCAGACCAGTGCCTTGGAGCGTCACAACTATGGAATTCCACAGCTCAACATAATAAATTTGCACGGTTCTGTGTATTGGTCAAAAAGCCGAGACAAGATCCAGGTCAACTACAACTCTAGCGCAAATAATTTCTTGCCTGCCGCTATACGAGAAAATCTCTACGATTATTCCAGCTACCTGGCAACTAAGGGGAACAAAACTAAAGATATCCCAGAAGTCCCCCTAAGCCAGGACGAAATCAGCAATTTCTGGGAGTCCTACAACCAGCTCCCAATTGTCAATCCAACGAAATGGAAGTTTCACGAAACGTTGTTTGAAGAGCATTACTACCAGATGCTCAGGCTTCTTAGTTACGAGCTTGAGAAGCCGAATTCCATACTAATTACGTTCGGATTCTCTTTCGCGGATGAGCACATATTGAAGTTAATTCAGAGGTCGTTAACCAATCCCTACCTTCAGGCTTTTGTGTGCTGTTATAGCGACTCTGGGGTTCTGAGAATTTCCGAGGAGTTTAGAGGCTGGAGCAATGTTTCCATCATAGGTCCGCCAAAGGGTGAAGTGCTCAACTTCACTAATTTCAATAAGTACGTATTCTCGCTTAGGCCAGAAAGGTACGTTGCCCCAGATGAGGATGAGGCAACATGACCATCGTCGTTGGTGAGGTGATAGCCGTTTCGGGAATAAATATCTCTCTGCGAATATTTGAAGATTCAAATCATGAGTCAATATTCTATAATGGGATAAAGTACCGTGGAATTTCGATACGAGAGCATATTACAATTCAGCGCGGCTTCATCGATATTGTTTGCTTTGTCGAGGGAGAATACTTAGACGAGCGCAATTCCGACGAAGATGGTGAAAAGATAATCTACACCAGAAAGGTGAATGTACGGCCTATCGGATATATAGTGGATGGCATATTTTACGAAGGCGTAAAGTATATGCCGATGATTCGCGATAAAGCCTCTCTACTAAGTGAGCCAGCTGTTGCAAAAATTTATGGGAAAGGTGAAGCGCACCCTTTTTCCATAGGTGTGATGCTAAAAGAAGATGTCCCCATATCGCTACCATGGTCTAGAATATTCAATAGCCATTTAGGGATCTTTGGAAATACAGGCAGCGGCAAATCCAACACGCTCGCAAAGCTTTATACCACTCTTTTTCGTCAGAAGGCTGATTCGCTTAAGCACAAGAGCAGCTTTATCATCATTGACTTCAATGGCGAGTACACAGAAGACCAGATTCTTCCTGCTGAAAAAAAGCGAATCACCATATTAAACCAGAAGAAACCTCAGGACAAACTGAAGCTGTACTCTTCGCACTTCTGGGACACGGAAACCCTCAGTCTTCTATTTCAAGCAACAACCAACACTCAACAGCCTTTCATTCGCAGAATACTAACCGGCAGAGATAAATTTAAACATCACCAGAATTCACTTGAAAACTTTATTCTGAAGACGTTCCAAAAGGCTTTCAGCTCCGCAGAGGCAAAGCCAGATGCTCTGGAGTTGTGTAGGGAAATAGCGAGAATCATTGGCTCCGAGGATCTTCTAGAGTTGCTCAAGGGCATTAAGTATTTAACAAATCATCGAGTATTCAAGAGCAATGATGGCCCCTTCTATAACTCTGACGGACAGGGTTTTGGTGAGAAATTTCTCCCCATACTCGAAAAACTAGATACAACTCAGCTAGACCAATTTGATGAGTTCCTCCTAAGAGCCTACTTGCAGTTGTGCTCAGATGTAATATTAGGTTATGCCCAGCATGAGCATATTCAGCCAGTGTTGGCTAGGGCCAAGTCATCCATCACTGAACTGCGCAAGGTTGTAGAGCTGGTAAACGCCCCACCGCCATCGGACCTTTTGCACATCATTTCATTAAAGAAGTGCAAGAACGACATCAAGAAGATTCTTCCTCTACTTATAGCAAAGAGTGCATACTCCAGGCACAAAGATACAGTAAAAAGTCCACCCAACAAGACTCTTCATCTAATCATTGATGAGGCGCACAACATTCTCTCCGAGCAATCCTCTAGAGAGCACGAAGTCTGGAAGGATTATAGGCTTGAGCTTTTTGAGGAAGTCATTAAAGAGGGCCGGAAATACGGTGCCTACCTGACTCTTTCCAGCCAGAGACCCGCCGATATTTCTCCAACAATAGTGTCCCAAGTGCATAATTTTTTTATCCATAGACTGGTTAATGATCGAGACCTTAAACTATTGGATAATGCCATTAGCACTCTGGATAACTCATCTAGGGCGCTCATCCCAACTCTTGCCAAAGGATGCTGTGTCGTTACCGGCACGGCTTTCGAATTGCCCATGATCATCAAGGTAGATCCATTACTTAAAGAGCATCGCCCTAGCAGTGATGACGTTGATCTAGAAAATCTTTGGAAAGATTAATAATCGCTATCACGAACTAAAATGCCATACATATATTTTGACGCCGAGCAATATGAAAAATACCAAGTCCTGACCGCTAATGATATCCAGGCACTAAAAAATGGCGCTACGCTGCTCTCTGTCGGCATAGGTCCAGGTGATTATGAGGAGTACTTGATAAAAAGCCTTGGCGTTCCTCCTTCTTCAATTCATTGCGCTGATCTCGCGCTGCACCAAAAATGGTCTAGCCATATTCATCACAGCTTTGACATCTGCGATCCTTGGCCTCCCCTAAAGCATCTATACGACTACATTTTGTTTGGGCAAGTAATTGGGATTTCTGCCCACGCCAGGGGATATACAAACTCCATTGCGATGGATAACCACGTTTGCAATGTAATCAACGAGGCTGCCCCTTGGTTGCAGTCCGGAGGACAGATCGTAGTTTTCGACACTACAATCCAAACAATGGCAGATCCATGGCACATCCCACAAGATCAACTCTGGAACAAAGTAGCGAACTCTATTAAAGGAAAGATCACCAGAAATCGAAAAGAGTGGTTCGTTGTGAATATAACTGTCTAATATCCCATTGGCCGTAGCTCTTGGAGCCATTGTCCCCGTCTATTCATTGGAGCCAAAATGTCTAAACTCGCGGAATATAAAGCCCTCGAAGCCAAGCTCGCCGAACAGCTTGCTCAGCTCGACGCGCTAAAAAACGATGAAGAACTGAAGCGCGAAATTGATTTCGAGCAGAAGCTGCGCTCTCTCCTTGCTGACTATGGCTTCTCGCTTCGTCAAGTCATCGCGATCCTTGATCCGAAAGCAACTCGTACAGGTACGCCCGTCCAGCCTTCCGGTCGAAAAGCACGTACGGTCAAGCGCTACAAGAACCCTCACACGGATGAGGTCGTTGAGACCAAAGGCGGCAATCACCGCGTCTTGAAAGAGTGGAAAGCCGAGTACGGTAGCGACACTGTCGAATCTTGGTTGCAGTGATAGGTAGGTAGCGAGGGCAGCGATTGCGCGGCATGGTCGCGCTTCCGCAGTGGAAGCGCGGCCCGTGTGGAAGGGAATTTGCGTGGCTAGAACCGGTCTGTGGAAAAACCGTACTGGCTCACCAGTTCGTCGATGGCCAAAGAGATCCTGTCCTCCTGCATTAACTCGCCCGGCGTGAAGCTCAAAGCTACGGCAACTGCCATCGCAAAGTCGCTAAGGCTGTTGGGGGCAAACGGCCAAATCTGAAGCTTCATCACTGAAGTATCCCTCGGCAGAAATTCCTCGACGAACTCAACCTGCTCCGCGATCCCCTGCCAAGCGTTGATCGAAATCGCATAGGTCTTCCGGTAGTCGTCAGCGAGCATTGTCCTCTCATCGAGGTAACTATCTCCCGCTACCGATAGCTCCAGATGAGTGAATGGTTTCACGTAGAAGGACATCAATCGTGGGGAGGAGACGAGGTTCCGCACGAGCTTAAGTTCTACTGGGCCACGCTCAAACTCCCAAGCCAGCGCACCTCGGATGTGTTCCAGCAGATGAGGGTGGTTTGCCATTACCACAGCGGTAGCTTTGATCGGCGCCATCTGACACTAAATTCCCACGCCAAACTTGAGTCGCTGGATCAGCGTTACGACCTCCATGCAGCCCACAGTTGTACCGAGGACTTCGTATGGGCGCTTGCCGCCCAAGGCCACGCTTGGTTGCTGCACCCATAGCACTGAGTTAGCGTTAAAGATAAAGAACGACATGAGCTGAGTGACGGTGTGCACGTACATTCTTATGTACTCCTCGCCCGACTCCCTCGGCTCGATCCCTGTTTGCTGCCACCCGACATGCTCGGGACAGCGAGCTTGGAGCCATCCCTCTCGGGCGGTGACTTCGCCTGGCCTACCGCAACACTCACAGACCGTCTCGGACACCAGCTCTGCGATATGCAATGCGGTATCTACGCACTCATCGCCCCCTCGCTGGTAGATACGCAGCTGGCCGAACTTCTCCTTCACCTGCACGACCCGCACCTCAATGTCTTGGTGCTCGGCATAGGTCCTAACGATTTCCAATGTCGCCTCGATCAGGTCGGACCAACCGTCCAGGCACTCGAATCCGAACAGTTCAATGTTGTGGCCAGGACGGCCAGACAACAGGCTGGCGAAGCGCGATGAAAGCTTTCTTTCGTTGAATTCATTCATCGGGCAGCCTTCCGTTCTGCCAGACGACATTCGCTGCGCTCATGCGCTCACGAAATTCAGCTGGGTAAATGCGGCCATTTTCCAATTCGTAGCCATAGCGGTTGCCTACCACGCGAATCGTTCGAATCGGCTCCATTAGCCACTGGCGGCTTTTGTTCAACCAGGGTGGGGACACCAACTGGATTTCCTTGACGAATGCCTGATCGGAATCTGTGGATGCCAACCCCAGGAGGATCGGGACGGTGGGAATCATAAGCTGCTGCTTGCTGCGGACCTCGGGATCTTCTTCCTGATGGGATTCATGCGTGACGAAGAACCACTCCTTATTGGAGGTCTGTGAGACGTATGCCCAGCGATGCGTCCCTTCCTCCAGCGAAAACAAGCTATGCACCCGCGCCTGTTCGTTAGTTTCGAACATATTATATATCCAATGTTAAATATGTAATGCGTACTATAGTACGCTGCTAAAAATAGCTCAATGTGGCTACATACTCTCTTTTGGAGAGAGCCGCATGCGGGATCTGAACGACGCATTTGGGAAGGCTTTGAGGGATCTGAGACTAGGTGCGAATCTGGCTCAGACAGATTTTCCGCCCAAGGTCAGCCGCGAGTACGTGAGCCTGCTGGAACGGGGCGTTCGCTCGCCCAGCCTGGAAACAATTGATGATCTAGCAGGCGTCATAGGGGTACACCCTCTAACGCTCGTGCTTCAGTGCTACCTAACACGTGAACCGGAAACCAACGTGAAGCAGCTGTTAGACGAGGTTCAGCGCGAGATCAGGCTTGAAATGATCTAGCACGCGTTCGGATTGGTTGGGGCATTGGTTGTCTGCTCGTGATTCGGGCAGTGCGTCCAAGGGATGAGCTACGTAGGCTCTAACGAATCAAGGCGCTATTCGGCAGGAAGGACGGAAGAAGGACGGCGTCAGCGTCCGGTTGAGTTTCAGCATCGCCGAATCCGAACAGAAAACATCAGAGCGGGAACCAATACTGCTGACCTTGCGGAGCAGTATTCCATTTGTCACCTACAAGATTGCACGTATACGTGTCTGTCTATGCTCACAATGTCCTCCCCCCAGGACAACTGCCGTCGCGCTTTCGTTGCCCATTTCGACGGGTGTGGTGGCAATTCTTGCTGGAACCATTCCGCCACAACGTATGTGCTCGCCGTTGTGGCTGCTTCTTTCCTTCTGGCGACCGTCACCCCCTAGGCTTGCCCCCGCAGGCGGGGTGTATCCTAGGGTTGTCCCGTAAGAAGGACAGAAAGCCATCGCACGTCCCTCCCCATCGGGCATATGGAACGCGGTGGCTTTCACATTTCGAGTCCGGGAGACGCTAGGGGAGGGTCATCGCCAGATAAAGCGCAAAGCAACCGGCAGTAGACATAACTCCAAGCAGAATGGCATTCACTAGCTTTACGCAGTGATCTTCGTCGCCATGGACGGTATAGCTGGTGACGACAATCAGACCCACGAGCATTAGCCAGATGGTGGCGCTCACCGCCGCGAGAACAAATTCCTTTTCCATCCCCATCCTATTTCTTGCTTTTGACGTTTGCATGCTATCAGGCCACGAGCAGGGAGCTTTGCGACGCGGCGTCGGCGAGTTGCTCCACTCGCTGAAGGTCGAGCGTGCACAATCAGGCAAGAGGTCGCGATTGTCAGAGAGGGCGACCCAATTCGCGTCCTCCATGGAGAAGAGCGCGAGTTGTCGCGGGGGATTGAAGAAAGATCTTGCATGCGGTATGTGCATTGTCTATATTGCACATGCTACATATTGCTCGGAAGGCCACATAATTCTGCGTAATGTGCAAAAAAGTGGGGCGGGGAGCTTCCTCGGCGTGCCTTTCAACATCGCCAGCTACGCCCTGTTGACCCTGATGGTGGCCCAGGTCTGCGACCTGCAGCCGGGCGAGTTCATCTGGACCGGCGGCGACTGCCACCTGTACGCCAACCACATCGAGCAGACCGACCTGCAGCTCACCCGCGAGCCGCTGCCGCTGCCGACCATGAAGCTCAATCCCGAGGTGAAGGATCTGTTCGCCTTCAGCTTCGAGGACTTCGAGCTGGTGGGCTACCAGTCCCATCCGCACATCAAGGCGCCGGTCGCCGTCTGATCCGCCGTGCCGGGGCGTCCTGCCCCGGCCGTTCCCCGCCAGGAGTGTTCATGAAAGTCCCGTTCGCGGTCCTGCTCGCGGGCCTTGTCGGTCTCTGCCCGTCCTTCGCCGCCTGGGCCGAGCCCGCCCAGGGCAGTTTCACCGCCAGCCAGCGCTGCGAGGCCTTCCAGTCCATTCGCAAGCAGAGCAACCCGGATGAGCTCGAGGTCCAGCCGGGCCAGCGCTATGAGGTGGTGGAAGTGAACAAGCGCGACTTCGACTGGTTGCGCATCCGGGTTCCGGGCAGCACGACGCCGCTGCGCTGGGTCGCCGCTGGCTGCGGCACGGTCGAGGGGCTGGTGTTCAATACCGGCAAGACTGAAAAGCCGGCGGCCGGCGGCGATATCTGCAGCCTGCCGGACCAGCACGATGGCTACGTGCTGGCCGCCACCTGGCAGCCGGGATTCTGCGAACACGCCTCCTACAAGGGCAGCAAGCCCGAATGCGAGGGCCTGGAATCGGGCGAGTTGCAGATTTCCCACCTGACCCTGCACGGCCTCTGGCCCAACCGCCAGTCCTGCGGCACGAGCTATGGCCATTGCGACGGCCCGGCGATGAAGCTCAGCGCCGATACCCTGGCCTATGTCCGCCCCTGGATGCCGAACTTCCGCTACGGCACCAGCTTCGGTCGCTACCAGTGGGACAAGCACGGGATCTGCCAAACGCAGATGGATGACGACGCCTATTTCCGTCGCGCCGCCGACCTGGTGCGCCAGCTGGACGCGTCGAAGGCCGGACAATACGTGGTCGCCAATATCGGCGGCGCCATCTCCAGGCGTGCCTTCTACCAGAAGGTGGAGGACGAGTTCGGCAGCACGGATGCGCAGAACAACTTCCTGCTCATCTGCAGCGGTCAGTACCTGCAGGAAATCCGCGTTTCCCTGCCCCGTGAGCTGAAAGCGGCCGACAGCCTGGTGGGCGTGGTCGATGGCCAGTTCGCCAGCCGCCGGCCGAACGACCGCAGCGAGTGTCGCGCCGACCGCATCCTGATCGAGGCCGGCGGCCGCTGATCAGGGCCGCAAGCCTTCCGCCAGGGCCGCGACCCAGCCCTGGCGCTCCGCCTGTTCCAGCTCGGCACCGGGGTTCAGCGACGACCATTCCGGATGGGCGCGGGCCTTGCCCAGCACCGCCGGCAGTTTGCCTTCGCGCCATTGCTTCTCTTCCGGCGTGCTCACCCGGATCGCTTCGAAAGCGGCGTGGCCACGGGCGTCCAGGGCCGCCAGCAACTGGCGCTGGCGCAGGGCGAGCAGGCGCAGGATGGCGTCGTCCACGGTCAGCTCGCGCTGTCCCTTGATCTTGCCCAGCAGCCGTTCGCCGTAATGGCCGAAGGTCTGCCAGGCGCCGCCGGCGAGGGCGCCGAGGGCCGCCGCGGCGCCCAGGGTCAGGCCGCCCACCAGCAGGTCGACGCCGGCACCGGCCGCGGCGCCCGCCGCCATGCCGCCGCCCAGGCGCACGCCCAGTTGCTTGAGGGTTTCCGGGTTGAACAGGTCGTCGCCCCAGCGGCCGCCCAACAGCGGCAGGTCACCGGCGGCGGCGTCCTCCCGGCCGAAGGCGTAGAGCCTCAGCAGGGCCTCCACGCAGCGCTGCTCGCGTTGGCGAACCTGCTGGCGCAGCGCCTCGGTGGCGGCCAGCAGGGCGGCTTCCTGGGCCGGCACGCTGCGTCGGCAGGCGGCCACGTCCAGCAGCAGTTCGGCGATCAGCCGGCTGCCGGATTCCAGCCGCAGGCGGCGCTGTGCCTGGTGATCGTCCACCAGCCGCTGCAGCTGCGGACGCGCCCGCTCCAGCAGCAGCGCCAGGCTATCGTAAAGGCGCTGCTCGCCATCCAGCGGCGGCGCCACGCTGTCGAAACGCACCAGGGCGTGCAGGCCGAGGCGGGCCAGGGCATCGCGCCAATCGGCCTCGCGGTGGCCTTCGCTGGCGACGAAGTTCAGCACCGGCAACAGCGGACGCCCGCACATGGCGAGCACCGCCAGCTCGTCGCGGTATTTGGCCAGTACCGGTTCCCGGGCATCGATCACATAGAGCCCGGCATCGGAGGCCAGCAACTGGCGCAGCACCTTGGCTTCCTGCTCGAAACGCTGGCGCGCCTCACTGCCGTCGAGGAAGCGGGCGAGCCGGGCCGGGCCATCCAGGCGTTCGCCAGGACGCTCCAGGCGTTCCAGGTGGTCGAGCAGGGCGATGGCATCTTCCAGGCCGGGGGTGTCGTAGAGCTCCAGCAGCGGGTCGCCCTCCACCGAGAGCCGCGCACCTTCCACGTGGCGGGTGGTGCTGGGGCGGTGGGACACCTCGCCGAAATCGCGGTCCCGCAGCAGGGTGCGCAGCAGCGAGGTCTTGCCGACGTTGGTATGGCCGACCACGGCCAGCTTCAGCGGCTTAGTCATGGCCGGTCTCCAACCAGTTCATCGGCGCGCCCTGGGCGTGGGGCAGCGCCAGGCGGTCCAGGGCCTGGTGCCAGTCCTCCAGGCGCTGCGCGTCCAGGGCTTCGCCGGGCGGCGCGGGGAGCAGCCAGATACGAGTCGCCGCGGCGCTGCGGGAGAGTTCGCCGATCAGCGCCAGGGTGCCGCGGTCCGGCGAGCGTCGTGGATCGCAGGCCACCGCCAGACGCTCCGGCGGAAAGCGGCTGAGCTGGTCCAGCAGGCGTTGGCGCTGCTCGCGGCTGTCCAGCACGCCGGCGTCGCCCACGCCCTTGGGCAGGGCGGGTGGCCAGGGACGGCGGTCGTCCAGTTCGATGGCCACCAACAGGGCACCCTGGCTGTCGCCATTCCGGTTGCCGGCGTGGGGTTCGGCCAGTTCGCTGGGCGCGGCATCGCAGACGCCGAGGCGTTCGCTGGCCGGCTGCAGGCGATCGCGCAGCAGGCTATAGCCGGGGAGGCCGAAGTCCAGCCCGAGGCGTGCGCGGCCCTGCAGCCAGCGCCAGAGGCAGAACAGGCCGAGCAGCAAGCGCGGCAGCAGGCCGTAGGTGAAGGTCACTCCCAACAGCCAGCCGGACCAGGCCTGGCGTGCGCCTTCCTCGGCCAGCGCGCTGCTGCTGGCGCGGATGGTCTGCGCGTCCGGCATGCTGAAGCCCAGCAGGGACGGCAAGGCGCCGAGGGCCTGGGTGAGGAAGACGAAGGTGTCGGCGCCGAGAATGGTGGTTTCCCAGACGAAGCCGTAGCGCCTGGTCGCCAGCAGCAGCAGGAGCACCACCAGGGCGCAGCCCAGGGTCAGCGACCAGAGGCCATGGACCAGGGTGCCCAGCGCCCAACGGGCCAGGCCCTGGCGTTGCAGCAGCAGGAGCAGGGCGGGCGCCAGGTGGGCGGCCTGGGCATCGCGCGCCAGTTTGCCGCTCGCCCAGAGCCAGAGGCGGCCGAGCAGGCTGGCGTTGCTGCCGAGGGCGAAGGTCAGGGCCCAGCCCAGCAGCATCAGCAGGTGCAGCCCGAGCAGGCTGCCCAGGGCCCAGAACAGGTTGACCGGACGCTGGCCGTCGCCCAGGGCGGCGACTGCCAGGCCGGCGCCGCTGACCAGGGCCAGGATCGCCAGCAGCAATCCGGCCAGGCGCGCGCCTTGGCGCCAGTGCTGCTGGGCTGGCAATTGGCCGTCGCGCTCGGCGAGCCAGAGCGCGCGGGCCTGGATGCGTTGTGCCAGGTCGCCGCCGGCGGCATTGGCGCGGCGATTGGCTTCCGCGTCTTCGAGGGGGCCGGCGTGTTCCTCGCGCAGGCGGATGGCTTCTGTCAGCCAGAGCCGGTCGAGGCGGGAGAGGGGGGTGGACAGGGGGTTGGGCTCGCTCACGAAGGGCCTCTTGGCCAAGGGTGAGCCCAGAGAATAACCGCTTGTGGCGGGAGCCATCGACAGAAGAAGGCCGGCGCATTGCGCCGGCCTTCTCGATTCACCCCGTGGTGGAGCCCGCCGCCACTTTGCTGCGCGGCGGTGCCGGTGGCGCACCGTGGTGGTCGTCGTGGCCGGTGATCTTCACTTCGTTGCCTTCGCAGTCGTAGAGCTTGCCGTCGCGGAAATAGTCGCCCTCGTGCAGGGCGGCGATGTCCTGGTAGCGCAGGGTGCGCTCGCTGGCGGCGACGAATACCGACTGCTGGTCGGAGTTGCCGGCCTTCAGGTGGTTGAAGATCAGGTTCAGCAGAATCGCCATGATCGCCGCCGAGCTGATGCCGGAGTGGAAGATGGTTTCGAACCAGGCCGGGAAGTGGTGGTAGAAGGTCGGCGCGGCGATCGGGATCATGCCGAAGCCGATGGAGGTGGCGACGATGATCAGGTTCATGTTGTTGCGGTAGTCCACCTGGGCCAGGGTGCGGATGCCCGAGGCGGCCACGGTGCCGAACAGCACCACGCCCGCGCCGCCCAGTACCGAGGTGGGCACCGCGGCGATCAGGCGGCCCATCACCGGCAGCAGGCCGAGGGTCACCAGGATCAGGCCGGCTGTGGCCACCACATAGCGGCTCTTCACACCGGTCACGGCCACCAGGCCGACGTTCTGGGCGAAGGCGCTCTGGGTGAAGGAACCGAACAGCGGTGCCAGGGAGCTGGAGATCATGTCCGCGCGCAGGCCATTGCCGAGGCGCTTGGAGTCGACCTTGGTGCCGATGATTTCGCCCACAGCGAGGATATCTGCCGAGGTTTCCACCAGGGTCACGATGATCACGATCAGCATCGACAGGATCGCGGCGATATGGAACTCCGGCATGCCGAAGTGCAGCGGAGTGGGCATCGCCACCAGCGGGCCTTCGAGCACCTTGGAGAAGTCCGCCATGCCGAAGAACACGGCCACCACTGTGCCGATCACCATGGCGAGCAGGATCGACAGGCGCGAGATGGCGGCACTGCCCAGCTTGCTCAGTAGCAGGACGGTGCCGAGGGTGAAGGCGGCCAGGCAGACGTTGGCCATGCTGCCGAACTCCGGCGACTGGCTGTTGCCACCCATGGCCCAGCGGGCGGCCACGGGCATCAGCGTCAGGCCGATGGTGGTGATGACGATGCCGGTGACCAGGGGCGGGAAGAACTTGGTGATGCGTGAGAACACCGGGGTGATCAGCAGGCCGATCAGCGAGGCGGCGATCACTGCCCCCAGCACTGCGGGGATGCCGCCCGCGCCGTTGCTGCCGATGATGGCGATCATGGTCGCCACGCCGGCGAAGGAGACGCCCTGGACCAGCGGCAACTGGCAGCCGAAGAACGGCAGGCCGATGGTTTGCAGCAGGGTGGCCAGCCCGCCGGCGAACAGTGAGGCCGCGATCAGCAGGCCGATGTCGGCGGGCGATAGCCCGGCCGCCTGGCCGATGATCAGGGGTACCGCGACAATTCCGCCATACATGGTCAGCACATGCTGCAGACCGTAGGCGAGGTTGGCTCCAATGCCGAGGTTTTCGTCTTCAGGGCGTTGCACCGGAGACGGACTTGCGGATGGGACTGTCATGGTGAGCACTCGGTTTTGTTATTGTGCTGGCAACTGTAGACAATTAATGCGCCTGTTGACTAGTGGTTTGTATACAATTTTTAAGGCGCGTTTTTTCGTCAATCTCCTGGTTAATGTCGGACAATTTCTCTGATATGTGGCAAGTCTGTAATTGACTGGTTGATCAGGAAAAGGTTTGACGACGAATGGCGCTGATACGCCCTGGCGTTCCCCGGTGCAATGTCCTTTGGGGGAGTCCGCCGGCCAGCTCCCGGGCGCCCAGCGTCCGTTGGCTTTCTCTGGACCACGCCAGCCGGTATCCTCGCCGCCATGAACAAGACCCTGCCCCTCTGCCTGATCGCAGCCCTCGCGCAGAACCGCGTGATCGGCCGCGACAACCAACTGCCCTGGCACCTGCCGGCGGACCTCAAGCACTTCAAGGCCATGACCCTTGGCAAGCCGATCATCATGGGCCGCAAGACCTGGGATTCCCTCGGTCGCCCGCTGCCCGGCCGGCTCAACCTGGTGGTCAGTCGCCAGAGCGACCTGGTGCTGGAGGGGGCGGAAGTCTTCCCCAGCCTGGAAGCCGCCATCGAGCGCGCCGAAGCCTGGGCCCGCGAAGTGGAGGTCGAGGAGCTGATGCTGATCGGCGGCGCCCAGCTCTACGCCGAAGGCCTGGCACTGGCCGACCGCCTCTACCTGACTCAGGTGGAATTGGCTCCGGAAGGCGATGCCTGGTTCCCGGAAGTATCGCAGCAGGACTGGCGCCTGGCCTCCAGCATCGAGCACGAGGCGACGGAACAGAGCCCCGCCTACGCCTTCCAGGTATGGGAGAAGCGCTGAGGCTTTGCCAGTTGCAGGCGGGGACACCCTGTAGGGGCGAATTCATTCGCCAAGCAGGCCGAAGGTCTGCCTTGAGGAGTCCCCGGGGCTGCTGCGCATCCCTTGGCGAATGAATTCGCCCCTACAGAGAGGCTTGCATTCCGCGGCTAGATCTCCAGTTCGAGCAACTCCGCCCGCA
The DNA here is from genome assembly GCF_049334135.1 of Metapseudomonas cellulosilytica. NCBI lineage: Bacteria > Pseudomonadati > Pseudomonadota > Gammaproteobacteria > Pseudomonadales > Pseudomonadaceae > Metapseudomonas > Metapseudomonas cellulosilytica. The sequence continues at coordinate 155,403 of NZ_JBHZGN010000004.1, forward strand.
CTTCGCTCCCCTCCACCGTCATTAATCCCACCGAAACCGGCAACTTGAAGCGCCGCGGCCCCGCGCTGCCCGGATTCACGTGCAGCAACCCGGCGCGCTCGGTGATCAGCGGCTTGTGGGAATGGCCGGTGACCACCACGGAAAAGCCGCGCTCGGCCAGGTCATCAGGAATATCGGCCTGGTCGTGAACCAGATAGAGGCCAACACCGCCCAGCTCCAGTTCCTCCGCCTCATTGATGCCATCCGCCCAGGCGTCGCGGTCGTTGTTGCCGCGTACGGCGGTGAGCGGCGCCAACTGGCGCAGGGCGTCGAGGATTTCCGGCTTGCCGATGTCGCCGGCATGGAGGATGCGGTCGCAGCCTTGCAGCGCGGCCAGGGCCTGGGGGCGGAGGAGGCCGTGGGTGTCGGAGATCAGGCCGATGCGAAGGGTGGACATGGGAAGGGCCCTGCCGGGAGACAGGGCCCATTCTGCCACTTAGCGGGACTGCGGGGTTTCCGGCAGGAACCAGTTCAGCAGCAGGGCGCAGAGGCCGCCGGTGGCGACACCGGATTCGAGGATATTGCGCAGGGCGGCCGGCACGTGCGCGAGGAACTCCGGCACCTGGGACACGCCCAGGCCCAGGGCCAGGGACACGGCGATGATCAGCAGGGCACGGCGATCCAGGGTGGTGCCGGCGAGGATATTGATGCCCGAGGCGGCCACCGCGCCGAACATCACCATGGCGGCGCCGCCCAGCACCGGTTCGGGAATGGCCTGGAGCACGCCGGCCACCGCCGGGAACAGGCCCAGCAGCACCAGCATCAGGGCGATCCATAGGCCGATATGGCGGCTGGCGATGCCGGTGAGCTGGATCACGCCGTTGTTCTGTGCGAACACCGAGCTGGGGAAAGTATTGAACAGGCCGGCGAGCAGAGAATTGGCGCCGTTCACCAGCACGCCGCCCTTGATCCGCTGCATCCACAGCGGGCCTTCCACCGGCTGGCGCGAGACCTTGCTGGTGGCCGTGACGTCGCCGATGGCCTCCAGGGACGTCACCAGGTAGATCACCAGCATCGGCACGAACAGCGACCAGGAAAAGCCCAGGCCGAAGTGCAGCGGCATCGGCACCTGCACCAGCGGCGCGTCGTGCAGGCCGCTGAAGTCCAGGCGGCCGAGCCAGGCGGCCAGGGCATAACCCACCAGCAGGGCGATGACGATGGCGCAGCTGCGCATCCAGACCACCGGGATGCGGTTGAGCAGCAGGATCACCGCCAGCACCGTGCCGGACAGCAGCAGGTTCTCACCGTTGGCGAAGCTGCCGTTGGCCATGGCGCCGAAGCCGCCGCCCATGCTGATCAGGCCCACCTTGATCAGGGTCAGGCCGATCATCAGCACCACGATGCCGGTCACCAGCGGATTGATCAGCCGCTTGATGAAGGGCAGCACGCGCGAGATGCCCATCTCGACGAAGGCGCCGGCCATCACCACGCCGAAGATGGCCGCCATCACCGCTTCCACCGGCGTGCCCTGCTTGACCATCAGTGCGCCGCCGGCGATCAGCGGGCCGACGAAGTTGAAGCTGGTGCCCTGGACGATCAGCAGCCCGGCACCGAAGGGACCGAAGCGCTTGCACTGCACAAAGGTGGCGATGCCGGAGACCACCAGGGACATGGAGACGATCAGGTTGGTATCGCGCGCCGACACGCCCAGCGCCTGGCAGATCAACAGGCCCGGGGTGACGATGGGGACGATGATCGCCAGCAGGTGCTGCAGCGCGGCGAGCAGGGCGGCCAGCGGGCGCGGCTTGTCTTCGAGGCCGTAGAGCAGCTCGCTGCGAGCGTCGGGAATAGGGGGCTTTTCCAGTGAAGTCATGGCGATCGACCGCAAAAAAGCGGCGATTCTACCTGAGTGGTCAAGTTTGGTGAGGGCGCTGGCTCTTGTAGGGGCGAATTCATTCGCCAAGGGCGGCGCAGCTGCCCCCTGAGATCTCGCAGGGCAGACCTGCGGCCTGCTTGGCGAATGAATTCGCCCCTACACAAAAGAAAGCCCGGCGCGGGGCCGGGCTTTCGTTGCAGCGGCTGTGATCAGTCGTCCAGCATCGCCTTGTTGCGCACCGCGCCCTTGTCGGCGCTGGTGGCGAGCAGGGCGTAGGCCTTGAGGGCAGTGGTCACGCGTCGCGCGCGCGGCGCGGCGGGTTTCCAGCCTTTCTTGTCCTGGGCGTGGCGACGGTGGGACAGTTCCTCATCGCTGACCAGCAACTGGATGGTGCGGTTGTGGATGTCGATGTGGATCTTGTCGCCGTCTTCCACCAGGCCGATGGCACCACCGGCAGCGGCTTCCGGAGAAGCGTGGCCGATGGACAGGCCCGAGGTGCCGCCGGAGAAGCGGCCGTCGGTGAGCAGCGCGCATTGCTTGCCCAGGCCCTTGGACTTCAGGTAGCTGGTGGGGTAGAGCATTTCCTGCATGCCCGGGCCGCCTTTCGGGCCTTCGTAGCGGATGATCACCACGTCACCGGCCTTCACTTCGTCGGCGAGGATGCCCTTCACCGCGGCGTCCTGGCTCTCGAAGATCTTCGCGGTGCCTTCGAACACGTGGATGGACTCATCCACGCCGGCAGTCTTCACCACGCAGCCGTCCAGGGCGATGTTGCCGTAGAGCACGGCCAGGCCGCCTTCCTGGGAGTAGGCGTGCTCGACGCTGCGGATGCAACCTTCGGCACGGTCGTTGTCCAGGGTCGGCCAGCGGGTCGCCTGGCTGAACGCGGTTTGGGTCGGGATGCCTGCGGGGCCGGCCTTGAAGAAGGTGTGGACGGCTTCGTCCTGGGTCTGGGTGATATCCCATTGGGCAATGGCATCGGCCATGCTCGGGCTGTGCACGGTGGGCACGTCGGTGTGCAGCAGGCCGCCACGGGCCAGCTCGCCGAGGATGCCGAAGACGCCGCCGGCGCGGTGCACGTCTTCCATGTGGTACTTCTGAATGTTCGGCGCCACCTTGCACAGCTGCGGCACGCGGCGCGACAGGCGATCGATGTCGCGCAAGTCGAAGTCGATTTCCGCCTCCTGGGCGGCGGCCAGCAGGTGCAGGATGGTATTGGTCGAGCCGCCCATGGCGATGTCCAGGGTCATGGCGTTCTCGAAGGCCTTGAAGCTGGCGACGTTTCGCGGCAGCACGCTGTCGTCGCCTTCGCCGTAGTAGCGCTGGCACAGCTCGACGGCCAGGCGGCCGGCGCGCAGGAACAGCTGTTCGCGGTCGGCGTGGGTGGCCAGGGTCGAACCGTTGCCCGGCAGCGACAGGCCGAGGGCCTCGGTCAGGCAGTTCATCGAGTTGGCGGTGAACATGCCGGAGCAGGAACCGCAGGTCGGGCAGGCGCTGCGCTCGTACTCGGCGACCTTCTCGTCGGAGCAGGAGTCGTCGGCGGCCACGACCATCGCGTCCACCAGGTCCAGGCCGTGGTTGGCCAGCTTGGTCTTGCCGGCTTCCATCGGGCCGCCGGAGACGAATACCACCGGGATGTTCAGGCGCAGGGCGGCCATCAGCATGCCGGGGGTGATCTTGTCGCAGTTGGAAATGCAGACGATGGCGTCGGCGCAGTGGGCGTTGACCATGTATTCCACGGAGTCGGCGATGATCTCGCGACTCGGCAGGGAATAGAGCATGCCGTCATGGCCCATGGCGATGCCGTCGTCGACGGCGATGGTGTTGAATTCCTTGGCCACGCCGCCGGCCTTCTCGATCTCGCGGGCCACCAGCTGGCCCAGGTCCTTCAGGTGCACGTGGCCGGGCACGAACTGGGTGAAGGAGTTGGCGATGGCGATGATCGGTTTCTTGAAGTCTTCGTCCTTCATCCCGGTGGCGCGCCAGAGGGCGCGGGCGCCGGCCATGTTGCGGCCGTGGGTGGAGGTTTTCGAGCGATAGTCGGGCATGGGGATTCCTGCGGCTGATACGGTTGCGAGTCCTGCACGACCCGCTTGTAAGAGTCATGTGCGTATGGAGCCCGGGGCGCGTGCAGGCGTGGTGATGGTCGCGTCTGCAGGGGGCCGGGGTAGCGGGGTCTCCGCGTGCCCGGCAGGGGCTCGTTCGGCCTGCCGAAGGGTAGCTGGCGAGGGATGCCCGATTCTAACCCCGGCCGCGCGGCACTGGAAAGGCGCGGGGGCGCGCCGCTCAGCGGTCGGCGAGTGCGCGCAGGCGCGCCAGCTCGGCCGCCGGCAGGGGGATGCCCTCGCGTGCGGCACGCTCGCGCTGGCGGTAGCGGCGATCGCCCGGCTGGCGCTCCTGGCCTGCCTCCACCATGCGGGCGATCAGGGCTTCGCAGCGCTCGGCGAAGGGGCGCGTGGCACCACGGTCCGGGTCGATGAGGATCAGCAGCTGGCCGGTCCAGGGCGTCTGCGCGCCGGGGTGGCCGGACCAGTCGAACTCGAAGGAGAAGTTGCCGCCGGTCAGCGCCGCGGCCAGCAGCTCCACCATCATCGACAGGGCCGAGCCCTTGTAGCCGCCGAAGGAGAGCAGGGCGCCACCCTCGAGGATCGCCTGCGGATCGCGGGTCGGCTGGCCCCGGGCGTCGACGCCGTAGCCTTCCGGCAGGGTCTTGCCCTCGCGGGCGGCGATCTGCACGTCGCCGTGGGCGATGGCGCTGGTGGCCAGGTCGAACACCAGCGGATGGCCGCCGGCGCGCGGCGCGGCGAAGGCGATGGGGTTGGTGCCGAACAGGGCGCTGTGGCCGCCATGGGGCACCACGCAGGTCATGCTGTTGACGAAGCTGAGGGCCACCAGGCCCTCGCGGGCGAAGGGCTCGACGTCGGGCCAGAGCGCGGCGAAGTGGTGGCTGTTGCGGATCGCCAGCAGCGCCATGCCGCTTGCCCGCACCTTTTCCATAACCAGCGTACGGGCTGCTTCCAATGCCGGCTGGGCGAAGCCGCCGCCGGCGTCCACGCGCACGAAGGAGGAACCCAGGTCTTCCACCCGGGGTTCGGCCTGGCCGTTCACCCAGCCGCTGGCCAGCGACGACAGGTAACCGGGGATGCGGAACACGCCGTGGCTGTCGGAGCCGTCGCGCTGGGCCGCGGCGCAGTTCTCGGCGAGGATGGCGGCCGTTCCCGATGAGGTGCCGTGACGCTCGAAGATGCCTGCGAGCAGGTCCCGCAGCTCATTGAAGGACAGGTGGACCGTGTCGCTGGAGTGGCTCTGCATGGATGGGCTCTCGTGGGTGGTCGATGGTTCCGCATCATAAGAATTGCAAGTTAACTGTCAAATATTGACTTGATGACAGAAAACAATCATTTTCCTCGCCACCGGAGGTCCCCATGAATCGATCCCTCAAAGAACGCCTGGAAGCCAGCCTGTCCGCCCGCACGGCGTCGTCGCGGGCGATTGCCAACTACATGCTGGCCAACCTGCAGGAGCTGCCCTTCGAGACCTCCGCCGCCATCGCCGAGAAACTCGGCATCAGCGAGTCCACGGTCGGGCGTTTCTGCCGCGCCCTGGGTTATGCCCACTTCAAGGCACTGAAGGCCGACCTCAAGGACGACCTGGGGGACAGCCCCTGGCTGATCGGCGACCGCCTGAAGGAGTTCCGCCAGCAGGAAGTCGCCGGCGAAGACGCCCTGTCGGCCAGCCTGCAGCGGGAAATGGCCGCCCTGGTGCGCGTCTACGAACACAGCCGCACGCCACAGTGGCGCACCGTCTGCGAGCGCCTGGCGAGCATTCCGCGGGTCTACGCCGCCGGCTTCCAGACCGAGCGCGGCGTCTCGGTGTCCTTCGTCCACCTGTTGCAGTACCTGCGCGACGGCGTCCAACTGGTCGATGGCGCCTCCGGCTACTTCGGCGACGTGCTGCTGTCCGCTCCCGGCCAGGCGGCGCTGGTGGTCTTCGAGGCGCGGCGCTATTCGCGCCATGCCCTGGTGCTCTGCCGCCAGGCCCGCGCGGCGGGCATCCCGGTGACCCTGGTCACCGACGACTACTGCGATTGGGCCGAGCAGAACGCCGATGAGGTCTTCCGCGTGCCCACGGACCTCGGCCTGTTCTGGGAGTCCACCGGCCCGATGCTCTCGCTGGTCAATCTCTTGCTCAACGACGTGTTCAAGTGCCTCGGCCCCGATGTCGAGCAGCGCCTGGAGTCCGTCGCCGCCCTGCATAACGAGTTTGTTGGCTACACCTCCTCACCCGGTTCACCCCGCTAGAACAACCCTAATAAGAAAGAGGCAGCACCGATGAAACGACTCACCCGCTTGGCATTGGCATCCCTGGCTCTCTGCGGCGTCGTCGCGACCGCCCAGGCCGAGACGATTCGCATCGCGACCGAGGGGGCCTATCCGCCCTTCAACTACGTGGATTCCAACAACCAGCTGCACGGTTTCGACGTGGACGTCGCCAACGCCTTGTGCGCGAAGATGCAGGTGGAGTGCACGCTGGTGGCCCAGGACTGGGACGGCATCATCCCCGCGCTGCTGGCCAAGAAATACGACGCCGTAGTCGCCTCCATGGTGATCACCGAAGAGCGCCAGAAGAAGGTGGCCTTCACCGACCGCTACTACCGCACCCGTCTCGCCGTGGCCGTGGCCAAGGGCTCGGCGCTGAAGGACACCAACCCGGAAAGCTTCAAGGGCCTGGTGGTCGGCGCCCAGTCCGCCACCACCCAGGGCATGTATGCCGAGGACATCTACGGCGCCGCTGGCGCCGAGGTGAAGCTCTACCCCTCCCAGGACGAGGCCAACGCCGACCTGAACACCGGCCGCCTCGATGCCCTGGTCCACGACAAGTTTCCCCTGCTCGACTGGCTGGCCAAGGACGGCAAGGACTGCTGCACCCTGCTCGGCGATATCCAGGGCACCGACGACGAGGTCGCCATCGCCGTGCGCCAGGACGACAACGCCCTGCGCGAGCGCCTGAACAAGGCCCTGGCGGAGATCATCAAGGACGGCACCTACCAGCAGATCGCCAGCCGCTACTTCCCCTTCGACATCTATTGATTGTCCGCCGCGTGCCCGGCCCCGGCCGGGCACCTCGATGCGAGGCCTGAATCATGTTCGAGCAGTTGGCTCTACTTTCCCTCGGCGAGGGCGGCTGGGGCATGGCCCTGCTGGCCGGCGCCCTGGTCACCCTGTCCCTGGCGCTGGCCTGCGTGCCCCTGGGGCTTTCCCTGGGGCTCATCGTCGCCCTCGGAGCCCGTTCGCCGCGCCGCTGGCGGCGCGGCCTGGCTTCGGCCTTCGCCACGGTGTTCCGTGGCCTACCGGAGCTGCTGACCCTGCTGATCGTCTACTACGGTTGCCAGATCGGCGTGCAGAAGCTGCTGGCCCACTTTGGTCATCACACCGAAGTCACCATCAACGCTTTCCTCGCCGCCATGGTCGCCTTCAGCCTGGTCTTCGCCGCCTTCTCCAGCCAGGTCTGGCTGGGTGCCTTCAAGGTGGTCGGCAAGGGGCAGTACGAAGCCGCCCAGGTCCTGGGCCTGTCGCGCGCCACCGCCTTCTTCAAGGTGATCCTGCCGCAGCTGACCCGCGTCGCGCTGCCAGGCCTGTCGAATAACTGGCTGAGCCTGCTCAAGGACACCTCGCTGGTCTCCACCATCTCCCTGGTGGATGTGATGCGCCAGACCAACCTGGCGGTCAGCGCCACCAAGGAGCCGATGCTGTTCTACGGCAGCGCCTGCCTGATCTACCTGTTCTTCTCGGCCCTGTCCGGCCGCGTATTCAGCTACGCCGAGAAGCGTTACAGCCTCGGTTACAGGAGTCAGCGCACATGAGCGAGTTCCTGCATTTCTTCGTCGATCCCGAACTGCTGGACCGCTATGGCCTGCGCCTGCTGGACGGCCTGCTGGTGACCGCCAAACTGGTGGCCATCTCCTTCACGCTGGGCATGTTGCTGGGGCTGCTCCTGGCCCTGGCGCGCAATTCGCGCAATCGGCTGCTGCGTGGCTTCAGCGGCGGCTACATCTACCTGTTCCGCGGCTCGCCGCTGCTGGCCCAGCTGTTCCTGCTCTACTACGGCGTGGGTTCCTTCCGCGAGTTCTGGCAGGACGCGGGGCTCTGGTGGTTCTTCCGCGATGCCTGGTACTGCGCGCTGGCAGCCTTCACCCTGAACACCGCCGCCTACCAGGCGGAGATCTTCCGCGGCAGCCTGCTGGCCATCGCCCCCGGCCAGTACGAGGCCGCCTCGGCGCTGGGCCTGTCGCGCAGCACCACCTTCTTCAAGGTGGTGCTGCCGCAGTCGCTGCTGGTGGCCATCGCGCCGCTGGGCAACGAGCTGATCCTGATGATCAAGGCCAGCGCCATCGCCTCCCTGGTGACCATCCACGACCTGATGGGCGTGGCCAAGGCCGGTTTCTCGCGCACCTTCGACTTCCAGCTCTACCTCTGGGCGGCGGTCCTCTACCTGGTACTGGTGGAGGTGATCCGGCGCGGCCTGCTGCTGGCCGAAGGGCGCCTCGGCCGCCACCTGAACTAGACCAACCCACATCCAGGCACCGCCAGGGTGCCCATCGAAGGATCCTTTCATGGACTGCGACATCCTTGTCCTGGGCGCCGGCATCGTCGGCGTTTCCACCGCCCTTCACCTGCAGGCGCGCGGCCGTGACGTCTGCCTGGTGGACCGCGCCGAGCCCGGCTCGGGCACCAGCCACGGCAACGCCGGCCTGATCGAGCGCTCCAGCGTGGTGCCCTACGCCTTCCCGCGCAGCTTTGCCGCGCTGCTGCGCTACGGCCTGAACCAGCAGCCGGACGTGCGCTACAGCCCGAGCTACCTGCCGAAGCTCGCACCCTGGCTGGCGTCCTACTGGCACAACTCTTCCGCGCGCCTGCTGGAGGAGGCGTCGCGGGCCATGCTGCCGCTGGTGGAACGCTGCGTGGAGGAGCATGACCAACTGGTGGAGGCCGCAGGCCTCGGGCACCTGATCCGCGCACGGGGCTGGATGGACGTCTACCGCAGCCGCGAGGCCCTCGACCAGGCCGTGGCGGAAGCCCGCGCGCTGGACCGCTTCGGCCTGCGCTTCGAGGTGCTGGACGCGGCCAGCCTGCACCAGCGCGAGCCACACCTGGGCAGGGTGGCGGCTGGCGGCATCCATTGGCATGACCCGAAGACGGTGCTCGACCCCGGTGCCCTGGTGCGCGGCTATGCCGAACTCTTCGTGCAGCGCGGCGGCCGCCTGCTCACGGGGGACGCCAAGGGCCTGCGCCAGCGCAACGGTGCCTGGTGCCTCGACGTGGATGGCGTGGAATTGCAGGCACCCGATGTGGTGGTGGCCATGGGGCCGCAGTCGGGCGATCTGTTCCGTGCCCTGGGCTATCGCATCCCGCTGGCGATCAAGCGCGGCTATCACATGCACTACGCGCCAGCGGAAGGCGCCGAACTGGGCCACTCCGTCTGCGATGCCCAGAGCGGCTATGTGCTGGCGCCCATGGCGCGCGGCATTCGCCTGACCACCGGCATCGAATTCGCCGCTCCCGAGGACCCGGCCAACGAGATCCAGTTGCGCCGTGCCGAACGCCTCGCACGCGAACTCTTCCCCCTGGGCCGCCGCCTGGACGCCGAGCCCTGGCTGGGGCGCCGACCCTGCCTGCCGGACATGCGCCCGGTGATCGGCCAAGCGCCGGACCATCCGGGCCTCTGGTTCAACTTCGGTCATGCCCACCACGGCCTGACCCTGGGCCCGGTCAGCGGCCGCCTGCTGGCGGAGATGATGACCGGCGCGCGCCCCTTCACCGACCCGACGCCCTACGGCGCCCAGCGCTTCCGCTGAGCGCCAGGGCGTTCCGACTTGCCGATACGCAACAAAGAGGACAACAAGATGTTATCGAGCATGAAAGCCGCCCCCGCCCAATCGCCTCACCTCAGCGCCGTACCGCAGACGCCGGCGGTGGTGATCGAGGGCCTCGAGAAGCAGTACGGCGACTTTGCCGTGCTCAAGGGCATCGATCTGGTGGTGCGGCCGGGCGAGCGCATCGTCCTGTGCGGGCCCTCGGGCTCCGGCAAGTCGACCCTGATCCGCTGCATCAACCGGCTGGAGACCATCAGCGGCGGGCGCATCCTCATCAACGGCTGCGACCCGCAGGCCGATCCCGCGCGCGGCGCCGCCGCATTGCGCGAGGTGGGCATGGTGTTCCAGCACTTCAACCTGTTCCCGCACATGAGCGTGCTGGACAACTGCACCCTGGCGCCGATGTCGGTGCGCGGCCTCTCCCGCGCCGAGGCGGAGGCGCGCGCCAGGGAGTTCCTGCGCAAGGTCGGCATCGAAAGCCACGCGCACAAGTATCCCAGCCAGCTCTCCGGCGGCCAGCAACAGCGCGTGGCGATTGCCCGGGCGTTGTGCATGGAGCCGAAGATCATGCTGTTCGACGAGCCCACCTCGGCGCTGGACCCGGAAATGGTCGGCGAGGTGCTGGACGTGATGGTGAAGCTGGCCGGCAGCGGCATGACCATGCTCTGCGTCACCCACGAAATGGGCTTCGCGCGGCAGGTGGCGGAACGGGTGCTGTTCCTGGAGGGCGGGCGCATCGTCGAGGACAGCCCGCCGGAAACCTTCTTCAATGCGCCGAAGAGCGAGCGGGCGAAGGCGTTCCTCGCGCAGATCCTGCATTGATCGGTGGGGCCGCAGGGCCGAGATGCGTAGGGTGGACAGCGCTTTTCTGTCCACCGGGCGATGCTCGGCTCGACTCCGCTGGTGGATAAAAGAGCGTTATCCACCCTACACGCTGTGGGGGCAGTTTCATTCGCCCCCACAGGTCCTGTGCCGTCAGCTGTTCGGCAGCAGGCGGCAGGTCAGGCTCTTGATGTAGCGGGTCTCGGGGATGGCCGGGTGCACCGGGTGGTCAGGGCCCTGGCCGCCGCGCTCCAGCAGGAGGATGTTGCGGTCCAGATGGCGGGCACTGCCGAGCAGGATGTTCTGCAGGTCGTCTTCCGGCAGGTGCATGGAGCAGGAGGCGCTGACCAGGATGCCGTCCTTGTTGAGCAGGCGCATGGCCTGCTCGTTGAGGCGGCGGTAGGCGGCCTCGCCGTTCTTCAGGTCCTTCTTGCGCTTGATGAAGGCGGGCGGGTCGGCGACCACCACGTCGAAGCGCTCCTCGGCGGCCTTGAGCTCCTTCAGGGCCTCGAAGACGTCGCCTTCCACGCAGGTGACCTGCTCGGCCACGCCGTTGAGGGTGGCGTTGCGCTCGACGCCGTCGAGGGCGAAGCCGGAGGCGTCGACGCAGAACACTTCGCTGGCGCCGAAGGCCGCGGCCTGCACGCCCCAGCCGCCGATGTAGCTGAACAGGTCGAGCACGCGCTTGCCCTTCACGTAGGGCGCCAGGCGCGCGCGGTTCATGCGGTGGTCGTAGAACCAGCCGGTCTTCTGGCCTTCCATCACCGGCGCTTCGAACTTCACGCCGTTCTCTTCCAGGGCGACCCATTCGGGGACCACGCCGAAGGCGGTGTCCACGTAACGCTCCAGGCCTTCGGCGTCACGGGCGCTGGAATCGTTCTTCCAGAGCACACCGCGGGGCTTGAGTACCTGCACCAGGGCGTCGAGCACGGCGTCCTTGTGGCGCTCCATGGCGGCGGAGGCCAGCTGTACGACCAGATGGTCGCCGAAACGGTCCACCACCAGTCCTGGGAGCAGGTCGGAATCGCCGTAGACCAGGCGGTAGAAGGGCTTGTCGAAGAGGCGCTCGCGCAGGCTCAGGGCGACGTTGATGCGGTGCACCAGCAGGGACTTGTCCAGCACGTGCTTGACGTCGCGGGACACCAGGCGGGCGCAGATCAGGTTGTTCGGGGAGAGCGCGACCACGCCCAGCGGCTTGCCGCCGGCGGCCTCGAGGATGGCCTGGTCACCGGGCTGGAAAAGGTTCAGCGGGGTGGCGACCACATCCACTTCGTTGCTGTAGACCCACAGGTGGCCGGCGCGCAGGCGTCGATCGGCGTTGGCTTTGAGGCGCAGGCTGGGCAGGGACATGTGTCGCTCTCCGGAAAAAAGGCCGGGATTATACCCTAGCCCGCAGCCGCGCCGGGGGCCGCCCGGCGGGCCTCGACTGCGGCCGGAAATCCCGCGCAATGGGCGCAAGCAACCGGGTAGACTGTCGCCTCGCTCAGAGGCTTCCCTGTCCCCATGGCTCAAGAACTTTCCGCAGATCAGATCCGCCAGGTGCTGCAGGGCATAAGCGTGCCCCCGCAGCCGCAGATCATGGTCGACCTGCAGATGGAGCAGGTCATGCCCAATCCGGACCTGAAGACCATTGCTCGCCTCATCAGCCAGGACCCGGGCCTGTCCGGCGCGTTGCTGAAGATCGTCAACTCGCCCTTCTTCGGCCTGACCAACCGCATCGCCTCGATCCAGCAGGCGGTGAACCTGCTGGGCTGCAACACCGTGATCAACCTGATCAACGCGCAGTCGATCAAGGGCGAGATGAGCGATGAGACCATCGTCACCCTGAACCGCTTCTGGGATTCCGCCCAAGACGTGGCCATGACCTGCCTGACCCTGGCCAAGCGCATCGGCTACCAGTCGGCGGACGAGGCTTATGCCCTTGGCCTGTTCCACAACTGTGGCATCCCGCTGATGCTCAAGCGCTTCCCCGATTACATGCTGGTGCTGGAAGAGGCCTACGCCTGCGCCGGCCCGGAGCGTCGGGTGGTGGATACCGAGAACCGGCTGCTGAACACCAACCACGCCGTGGTGGGTTATTTCACCGCGCGCTCCTGGCGGCTGCCGGAACACCTTTGCGAGGCCATCGCCAACCACCACAACGCGCTGTCTCTGTTCAGCGACGAGTCCGGCCGCGATGCCCCGCTCAAGACCCTGCTGGCGATCCTCAAGATGGCCGAGCACATCTGCGCCTCCCACCTGGTGCTGGGCAACCAGGCCGAGGATTACGAGTGGATGAGCATCCGCGTCCAGGTGCTGGACTATGTGGGGCTCTCGGAGTACGACTTCGAGAACCTCAAGGAAAGCATCCGCGAGCTGGGAGCGCACTGAAGCCCTCCCAACCCGTGTTACCGACCGATTCCAGAGAAACCGATGCCTGAACTACCCGAAGTCGAAACCACCCGCCGCGGCATCGCGCCCTTCCTCGAAGGCCAGCGCGTCAGCCGGGTGATCGTGCGCGAGCGCCGCCTGCGCTGGCCGATTCCCGAGGACCTGGACGTGCGCCTTTCCGGCCAGCTCATCCTGCACGTCGAGCGTCGCGCCAAGTACCTGTTGCTCGAAGCCGAGGCCGGTACCCTGATCAGTCACCTCGGCATGTCCGGCAGCCTGCGCCTGGTGGAGGCCGGACTGCCGGCGGCCAAGCACGAGCACGTGGACATCGAGCTGGAGTCGGGCATGGCGCTGCGCTATACCGACCCGCGCCGTTTCGGCGCGCTGCTCTGGAGCATTGATCCGCTGAACCACGAGTTGCTGCGCCACCTCGGCCCCGAGCCGTTGACCGACCTGTTCGACGGCGAGCGCCTGTATCAGCTCTCCCGGGGCCGCAGCATGGCGGTCAAACCCTTCATCATGGACAACGCCGTGGTGGTGGGGGTCGGCAACATCTACGCGGCGGAGGCGCTGTTCGCTGCCGGCATCGACCCGCGCCGCGAGGCCGGCTCCATCTCGAGGGCGCGCTACCTGAAGCTTGCCGGGGAGATCAAGCGCATCCTCGCCCAGGCCATCGAATGCGGCGGCACGACCCTGCGCGACTTCGTCGGCGGCGACGGCAAGCCGGGCTACTTCCAGCAGGAACTCTTTGTTTACGGACGCCCCGGCGAGTTCTGCAAGGTCTGCGGCTCGACCCTGCGGGAAATCCGCCTCGGCCAGCGGGCCAGCGTCTATTGCCCGCGCTGCCAGCGCTGAATCCGCGCCGGGGCGCCAGGCCCGGTGCCTGCCTGATAACGACAAGAAAGTGGATCATCCACATGTACGGTAACTACCTGCCCCGCAATCCCTTCGCCGAGGCCGTCGGCCACGGCACGCTCCGTCTGCTGGGCTGGCGCATCGAGGGGCGCCTGCCGGACCTCGACAAGTTCGTGGTGATAGGCGCCCACCACACTTCCAACTGGGATTTCGTGATCTTCCTCGCGGTGAAATTCGTGCTTCGCCTGAATGCCCGCTGGTTCGCCAAGCACAGCCTGTTCCGCTGGCCCTTCGCCAGGCTCCTGCAGCGCTGGGGCGGGGTGCCGATCCACCGCCACCTCAGGTTGAACATGGTGGAGCAGGCGGTGGAGCGCTTTCGCGAGAATCGCCAGTTCATGCTGGTGATTTCGCCGGAGGGGACGCGCAAGCGGGTGGAGCGCTGGAAGATGGGCTTCTATCACATCGCCCGTGGCGCCGGGGTGCCCATAGTCCCGGCGGCCCTGGACTACGCCAACCGCCGCGTGGTCTTCGGCCAGCCCTTTTACCCCACGGGCGACGAGCAGGGCGACCTGCGCGCGCTGCTGGCCTTCTACCGCCCCTACGTGCCGAAAAAACCGGACTACGCTTTCTATGGCGATTGAAGGCCGTCACGCTGTCAGACTGCCATGCGCTGTTATAGTTTTCCGCACACCCATTGCTGAAGGATCGTCCGCATGAACCTGTTCCGCACCACCGCTGCTGTCCTGGCGCTGACCACCGGCCTGCTGGCGCTGCCGGCAAACGCGGAAGTTGTGCAGGAGAACGTCAGCGGCGACCCGATGTACACCGCCGACGCCCCTACCGGCTACCGCATGGCCGGCGACATCCTCATCGCGCGGCCGCTGCTGATCGGCGCCACGGTGATCGGCGCCGGGCTGTTCATCATCAGCCTGCCCTTCTCCGCCCTGGGCGGTAACGTCGAGGAAGCCGCCAACGAGCTGGTTGGCGTGCCGGGCCGCGAGGCCTTCGTGCGCTGCCTGGGCTGCACCATCAGCGGTTACCAGCACGATACGTCCAGCGAAAGCTACTGAGTCCCCCTTCGCCAGAGCGACGGCCCCAGCCCTTCCCGGGCGGGGCCGTCGGCATTTCAGGGGGGCTTGCCGGCCGGTCGGCGCTTCGGGTAATAGCTGGGCGTGATCTGGTGAAGGAATACCGCCCGTGAAGCATTACTCCCGCATTCTCCTGCTCGTCCTGGCCGCCGTCGGGCTGGCCTGCAGCTTCTGGTTCAGCTCCGGCTGGCTGGAACTCTGCGCGGGGCTCGCGCTCTTCCTGTTCGGCATGCAGTGCCTGGAGGAGGGCCTGCGGCAACTGGCCGGGAGCAAGCTGGAGCAGTTGCTGGCGCGCAGCACGTCCACCTCCTTCAAGGGCCTGATGTTCGGCATTTGCGGCACCTTGCTGCTGCAATCGAGCACCCTGGTGTCGCTGCTCACCATCGCCTTCATCAGCGCCGGGCTGATCCAGCTGGCCGGAGGCATCGCGATTCTCTTCGGCGCCAACCTGGGCGCCACCAGCGGCATCTGGCTGCTGGCCATGGCTGGGCAGAACCTCAGCCTCAGCCCGCTGGCCCTGCCGCTGCTGGTGTTCGGCGTGCTCGGCGGTTTCGTCGGCGAGCGGAGCAAGGCAGCGGGGCGCATCGTCCTGGGCATCGCCTTCATCTTCCTCGGCATCGACCAGATCAAGGACGGCTTCGCCAGTTTCGGGGATGGCCTGGACCTCACCGCCTACCAGGCCGACGGCCTGCTGGGCAGCCTGCTGTTCGCCCTGGTCGGACTGCTGGTGACCGTGGTGCTGCAGTCCAGCCACGCCACCTTGATGCTGACGCTCGCCGCCCTGGCCGGTGGCCAGCTGGACCTCGCCCAGGGCTTCGCCATCGCCATCGGCTCCAATGTCGGCAGCAGCGTCACCACCGCCTTCGTCGGTTCCCTGGGTGGCAACCGCAGCGGCCAGCGCCTGGCCCTGGCCCATGTGCTGTTCAACGTGGTGACCTGCAGCCTGGCCTTCATCCTGCTCGGGCCCCTCGGCTGGCTGGTGGGGCGTATCGCCGGCCTGACCGGACTGGGCGACAACGAGCTGATCCAGCTGGCGATGTTCCACAGCCTGATCAATGCCATGGGCGTCCTGCTGTTCTGGCCGCTGCAGGAACGCCTCGCCCAGTGGCTGGTTCGCTGGCTGCCGGAGCGTGAGGAGCCCCAGGTGCTGATCACCGAGCTGGCCGCCGGCCCGGAAGTCCCCGAGCGCACCCGCGCGCGCTACCTCAACGAGCGCGCCCTGGACTCGGTGGACGCCGCCGCCAACGCCGTGGTGCGCGAGTTGCGCCACCTGGCGCGCCTGAGTCTCGAAGTGATCTGCCACGCCCTCTACCTGCCGGTGGACCAGTTGGCCAGGGCCCAGGGCGACGAGCGCCTGCTGCACGCGCGGCCGGAACGCCACCACCTGGATGCCGAGGCGCTCTACCAGCGGCATATCAAGGGCGTCTATGGCGACCTGCTGAGCTTCATGGGGCGGCTCGATCTGCCCCTGGACGAGGCGCATCAGCAGTTCTGGGTCAACAGCCAGCTCGTCGCCCTGCAACTGGTGGATGCGGTGAAGGACGCCAAGCACCTGCAGAAGAACCTCGGGCGCTACCTGGGAGAGACCCCGTCCCCCATCCGCGACGCCTATGTGGATCTGCGCCGGCACCTGCTGGCCATGCTCCATGAGCTGCGCGAGCTGGGCCGCTCCGACCTCCCCGAGGATGCCTGGAACCAGCGCCTGAACGGGCTGGACAAGAAGGCCGCGGCCTTTGACGGCGCCTTCCGCACCCGCCTGTTCAACGCTGTGCGCAGTGGCGAACTGGACGGCCTGCAGACCAGCTCGCTGATGAACGACCTGGGCTACGCCAGTCGCATCTTCCAGAGCCTGCGCAACGTATTGCTGCTGGGTGAAGGGCAACTGCTGTTCCGCGAGCTGCGGCGCCTGGAGCAGGAAGAGGAGTCGCTGATCGTCCTTTAGCGAGGTGCGTTTCGCAGTGTGGGGCCCCATGTAGGGTGCGCTGTGCGCACCGGGTGTCCGCGCGGCGTCTCTGGTGCGCACGGCGCACCCTGCCGGCCAGCCTCCGTGTAGGGTGGATAGCGCTTTTCTATCCACCATCGCGGCCCCAGGGAAATCCCATGGTGGACCGATGAAGCGTGGTCCACCCTACGGAGCGAACTAGCGCGCCCCTACCGGAGCTTTTCCACTTCGAGCACTTCGGAACGGCCCAGGCCGCGGGGGTCGCTGGCGGCTTCGAGGCTGCCCTTGGCCTTGTTCCAGTAGAGCACCTGCTGGTTGCCGTAGTTGCGCTCCAGTGGCTTGAGGCTGTAGCCGCGGGCTCGCAATTCGGCGCTTTCGGCGCTGCTGAAGGCGCCCGGCTCGTGCTCGATCTGGTCCGGCAGGTACTGGTGGTGGTAGCGCGCCACTGCCGGCCAGCGGCTGACCGGCTGGCCGTCCAGGTACTCCAGCACCGAGAGCAGCACCATGCTGGGAATCCGGCTGCCCCCCGGCGTGCCGAAGGCGGCGAATTCCTGTTCGCTCTCGATGAAGGTGGGGCTCATGGAGGACAGCGGGCGTTTGCCCGAACCCACCGCGTTGGCCTGGCTGGCGGCCAGGCCGTAGGTGTTGGCGCCTGCCGGGTTCGCGGCGAAGTCGTCCATCTCGTCATTCAACAGCACGCCGGTGCCGGGTACGGTGAAGGCGGCGCCGAAGGGCAGGTTGATGGACAGGGTGGCGGCCACCGCATTGCCGTCCTTGTCGATCACCGCGAAATGGGTGGTGTGGTCGCCTTCGCGCCAGGGCGGTGAGGGCGGCAGACTGCTGCTGGGGGTGGCGCGGCGGGCGTCGATGCCAGTGGCGAGGCTCTTCAGGTAGCTCTCGTCGAGCAGCTTCGCCTGGGGAATGGCAACGAAATCCGGGTCGCCCAGGAGTCCGCGGTCGCGGTAGGCGCGGCGCAGGGTTTCCACCACGTAATGGGTGCGTTGCACGCGGTCGGCCTTGCGCCAGGGCAGCTGCTGCAACATGGCCAGGCTCTGGGCCAGGGCGATGCCGCCGGCCGACGGCGGCGGGGCGCTGATCAGCTCGCGGCCTTCGGCCAGGCGGAAGCGGATCGGCTGGCGCTCCACGGTGCGGTAATCGGCGAGGTCGCGCAGGCTCCAGATGCCCCCGGCGGCATTTACCTCCCGCACCAGTTTCTCGGCCGTCGCTCCGCTGTAGAAGCCGGCCTTGCCGTAGCGGGCGATGCGTTCCAGGGTGTCGGCCAGTTCCGGCTGGCGCAGCAGGCTGAACTCTTCCGGAACCTCGCGCTTGTGGTCGAGGAACAGTCGCGCCGTCTCGGGGTCGTCGCGCAGCGCCGACAGGCGCCAGGTGGCGCGCTCGCGGTAGATGCGGTCCACCGAGATACCGTCGCGGGCCAGGCGGATGGCCGGGGTCAGGCTGTCGGCCAGGGGCAGGCGGCCGTAACGGCCGGCGAGATCCGCCAGGGCCGCCGGCAGGCCGGGGATGGCGGCGGCCAGGGGGCCATCCAGGGACAGGCGGGCGTCGGCCTTGCCATCGCGTACGTAGAGCCGCGGATGGGCGGCCAGCGGCGCGCGTTCGCGGGCGTCGAGGAAGCGATAGACGGGTTTGTCGCCGCCCTGGCGCAGGAGGAAGAAACCGCCGCCGCCCAGGCCCGACCCGTAGGGCTCGGCCACCGCCAGGGCGGCGCTGATGGCCACCGCGGCATCGAAGGCGTTGCCGCCCTGGGCCAGGGTTTCCAGGCCGGCTACCGTGGCCGAGGGGCTGGGTGTGGCCACCGCCGCGCGGCCCGGCTCGGCTGCCTGCAACGTGCTCGCACAGAGCAGCAGCGTCGCGAGCAGCGCACCACGGTACGCGCCGCGTTCCGGGCGGCCCATGGCTCAGGCCTTGCCGGTGAGCTTCAGGTACTTCTGCATCAGCTCATCCTTGCTTTCGACATGGGCCTCGTCGAGCGGGATGCAGTCGACGGGGCAGACTTGCTGGCACTGGGGTTCGTCGTAGTGGCCGACGCATTCGGTGCACAGGTTGGGGTCGATCACGTAGATCTCCTCGCCCTGGGAGATCGCGCCGTTGGGGCACTCGGGTTCGCAGACGTCGCAGTTGATGCAGTCGTCGGTGATCTTGAGGGACATGGGAACAACTCCTGCCGTCGCCATGGAAGCGGCGGCCTTGAACAGAAAATAGCGGAATTGTGCCGGATTGGGGCGATCGACGCACGCGTCGATCGCGACGGGACAGTCGTTAGCGCTTGAAGCGCTCAGCCAGAGCGGCGGCTACGGCGGGATGCACGAACTTGCTGATGTCGCCGCCCAGGGCTGCGATCTCGCGCACCAGGGTGGAGGAAATGAAGGAGTACTTTTCCGACGGAGTGAGGAACATGCTCTCCACGTCCGGCGCCAACTGACGGTTCATGTTGGCCAGCTGGAATTCGTACTCGAAGTCGGAGACCGCGCGCAGGCCACGGAGGAACACATTGGCGTTCTGTTCCTTGACGAAGTGCGCCAGCAGGCCGGAGAAGCCCACCACTTCCACGTTGGGCAGGTGCTTGGTGACTTCGCGGGCCAGCTCGACGCGCTGCTCCAGGCTGAACAGCGGATTTTTCTTCGGGCTGGCGGCTACGGCGATGATCACGGTATCGAACAGGCGCGCGGCGCGTTCGATCAGATCGCCGTGACCCTTGGTGATGGGGTCGAAGGTGCCCGGGTACAACACTCGGTTCATCGCGACGTCCTGGCAGGGGCTCGAAAGGGATTTGGATGGTAGCGCAGCGGGCCCCGGCGGCCAAGACGAGGGCTCATCCGGCCACGGCCGGCCGACGGACCGGCCAGAGGATCAGCGCCAGGTCCAGGCAGGCCAGGGCCACCCAATCGGTGTTCCTTACCGAGCGGTCCGTTACGCCTGGCCCAGCCGCTCGGCCAGGGCGCTGGCCAGTTTTGCCGTGAGCCCGTAGACCGACAACTGCGGATTGGCGCCGATGCTGGTGGGGAACAGCGAGCCATCGTGGATCGACAGGTTGCCCAGCTGATGATGGCGTCCCAGGCTGTCGGTGACCGCCTGCTGCGGGGCCTCGCCCATGGCGCAGCCACCCATCACGTGGGCGCTGCCCAGGCGGGCGCGGTACAGCTCCATGGGCAGGCCGTCGATCAGGCTGCGCGCCTCGGCCAGGGTTTTCACGTAGTCGGCGTCGCTGTGCAGTGGCAGCACGGCGCGGGCTCCGGCGGCGATCTGGATCTCGGCCATGACATGGAAGGCCCGGCGGATGCCGTCCCAGGTGTAGTCGGTCATGCGGTAGTCGAGCACCGGGCTGCCGTCGCCGCGCAGCTCCACCGTGCCTTCGGCGCTGTCCGGGTGGAAGCCGTCGCGCATCAGCGCCAGCATCACGTTGGTGTGGGGCAGTTGTTCCATGCGCAGGGCGTTGTCGACGCCGAAGCGGCCCAGCAGGGTGGTGGTGAGCGCGGGCTGCAGCGGCGGCACTTCCAGCTTGTAGGACATGCGCCCGGTGGCGCCGTCATCCCACTGGAAATGGTCGGAGTAGATGGACTGCGGGGCACCGTAGAAGGGGTTGATCACTCGATCGAACTGCGCGGCGGAGAAGTTCACCACGTGCAGGAAGGTGCGTTTGCCAACGCGCTTGTGCGGGTCCGGCGCGCCGGAGCGCAGGAGCAGGCCTGGGGTGTTGATGCCGCCGCCGGCGAGCACGTAGTGGCGTGCCTTCACCCTGATCTTGCGGCCGTTGGGCGCCACGCAGCGCTCGTCCAGCCCGAGGCACTCGATGCCGGCGACCTGGTCGCCCTCGATCAGCAGCTTCTCGGCGCGGGCCAGGTAGAGCAGCTCGCCGCCCTTGTCGAGGGTGGCGGGGATGGTGGTGACCAGCATCGACTGTTTGGCGTTGGTCGGGCAGCCCATGCCGCAGTAACCGAGGTTCCAGCAGCCGCGCACGTTGCGCGGGATGACTTTCCAGTGCAGCCCGAGTTTCTCGCAGCCCAGGCGGATCACGTCGTTGTTCGGGTTCGGCGGGATCGCCCAGGGTGCCACGCCCAGGCGCTGTTCCATCTTCTCGAACCAGGGCGCCATCTCGGCCGGCGACAGGCCCTTCACGCCGTGCTCGCGAGCCCAGTGTTCCAGGGTCGGCTCCGGCGTCCGGAAACTGGACGTCCAGTTCACCAGGGTGGTGCCGCCCACGGCGCGGCCCTGGAGGATGGTGATGGCGCCGTCCTTGGTCATGCGCCCGATGCCTTCCTGATAGAGGCTCGGGTAGGCCTCGGCCTCCTGCATCCTGAAGTCGGAGCTGGTCTTGAGCGGGCCTTCCTCGATCAGCAGCACCTTGAACCCTGCGGCGCTGAGGATTTCCGCGGTGGTGCCGCCGCCGGCGCCGCTGCCGACGATGGCGACGTCGGCTTCCAGGGTCAGGTCCTGCTCCAGGCGCGAGCCGTCGTGGGTTTTCCAGCCGCGGGCCAGGCCTCCGGCGAACAGATCGGGTACAGGCATGTCAGGGTCTCGGGCGAGTTCTTGTCGTTATCTGGGGTGTGCAGGAATCAGACGGCAGGCGGGCCGGGATAGCCGCAGTGCGCCCAGGACTCCGGGCGGCCGTACCAGGCCATCATCACCAGTTGCAGCAGGGAGGCATGGCCCATCTTCAGCAGGCCGATGGAACTGTTCTGCCAGCGTTCGAGGAATTCGCGGATGTCCTGGGCGCTGGCCTTTTCCCAGCTGCCCCAGATGCCGGTCAGCGGGCCGCGGGTGATCGGCAGGGCGAGCACGTCGAACAACTGCAGGGTCAGCTTGAGCATCTCCGGCGACAGGCGATGCAGGGCGTAGTCCAGGCTCTGCAGGGTGCCGTCCACGGCCCGGGACATCTTCTCGGCGGGCGCCGCGCCGTCCAGCATCACCGGCACCAGGGCGCGGAGGAAGGGCAGGTCGGATTCGCGCAGCACCGCAAAACCACCGGCCGGCACGCTGGCCGAGCAGCCGGTGAGGCTGGCGGTGACCCCGGCGGTGGCGAGGAAGGCCGAGCCGAACAGGCCGACCTTGAGCAGGTTGCGCCGGGACAGCCCCGGCGCGTCGAGGGTGGTTTCGCTCATTCTTGTTATCTGCCTGCGAAAGCCCGTCTCAGCGGACGAAGAGTTTATAGACCAACTTCTGGATGGCCCTGCCGTAGGGCGGGTAGATCATCTTCGCGGCATTGAAGCGCTGCTTGATGAACACGCCCTTGGCCTTGCTGAAGGTGAGGAAACCCTCCTGGCCGTGATAGTGGCCCATGCCCGAGGAGCCGATGCCGCCGAAGGGCATGTCGTCCTGGGCCACGTGCAACAGGGTGTCGTTCAGGCACACGCCGCCCGAGTGGGTCTCGTGCAGCACGCGCTGCTGCTCGGCCTTGCCGTAGCCGAAGTAGTAGAGTGCCAGCGGCCGCGGGCGATCGTTGATATAGGCGAAGGCATCCTCGATGCGGCGGTAGGGCACGACGGGCAGCAGGGGGCCGAAGATTTCCTCCTGCATCAGCTTCATCTCGTCGGTGGCGTTCAGCACCAGGGTGTGTGGCAGGCGCCGGCCCTGGGCCTCGGGGAACAGCGGCACCAGGCGCGCGCCCTTGGCTTGGGCGTCGTCCAGGTAACCCTTCAGGCGGCCCAACTGGCGCTCGTTGATGATCGCGGTGTAGTCGGGGTTGTCCGCCATTTTCGGGAAGAAGCCCTGCACGACCTGGCGGTAGGCTTCGATGAAACCCTCGATGCGATCCTCGGGCACCAGCACGTAGTCCGGCGCCACGCAGGTCTGGCCGGCATTGATGGTCTTGCCGAAGGCGATGCGCTCGGCGGCGTCGGCGAGCGGCACATCGGCGGAGACGATGGCCGGCGACTTGCCGCCCAGCTCAAGGGTCACCGGGGTCAGGTTCTCGGCGGCGGCGCGCATCACGTGCTTGCCGATGCTGGTGGCGCCAGTGAACAGCAGGTGGTCGAAGGGCAGGCGGGAGAAGGCCACGCCAACGTCCGCCTCGCCCAGGGCCACGGCCACCAGGTCCTCGGGGAAGATGCGCGCCAGCAGGTCCTTGACCAGCTGCGAGGTGGCCGGGGTGGATTCGCTCATCTTGAGCATCACCCGGTTGCCGGCGGCCAAGGCACCCACCAGGGGGCCGATGGCCAGGTACAGCGGGTAGTTCCAGGGCACGATCACGCCGACCACGCCCAGGGGCTGGTAGACCACCTTGGCCGAGGCGGGCTGGAAGGCCAGGCCGACGCCACGGCGGGACGGCTTCATCCATTTTTTCAGGCGTTTGGCTGCGTAATGGATGCCGTGGAGGCTGGGCATGATTTCGGCCAGCAGGGTTTCATCCGCCGAGCGGTTGCTGAAGTCCCGGGAGATGGCCGCGATCAGGGCGTCGCGCTCGGCGGAGAGCAACTCGCCCAGGCTGCGCAGCCACTGGATGCGTTGCTCGGCGCTGGGCATCGGGTGGGCGCGAAAGGCCTCGCGCTGACACTGGAAGAGGGATTCCAGCTGGCTGATCTGCTGCTGGCTCTGTTGCAGGTAGGCGATGTCGACGACCATGGCGCGGCTCCTCGGCGGGCTCCGGGGGAGTCGTCCGTACCCTTTGGATGGATGCGGCGGGACTCCGTTGTTAGCGTATCGCTGGATTTTTAGAGCAATTACTCTAACCTGTCAATTAGCTTGCCCGTCGGTCCGCCCCGTGGCAGCCCAACGAAAAGCTGGGCGGACCGGTGCCGGGTATCACTGGGTGTTTCCCGGCGCCCGAGCGGTGTACCTTTGCCGTGCCCCACCGATAGCAGGAAAGATTGTCCGATGGCCCAACGACCCAAGACCCGCGACCGCATCGTTCTGGAGAGCCTCGCGTTGTTCAACATCCAGGGCGAGCGCAACGTGACCACCAACCACATCGCCGCGCACCTGGGCATGTCGCCGGGCAACCTCTATTACCACTTCCGCAACAAGCAGGAGATCATCGCCGAGCTGTTCGGCCAGTACGAAGGCCGGGTGGACGGCTTCCTGCGCCTGCCGGAAGGGCGCGAAGTTACGGTGGAGGACAAGACCTTCTACCTGGAGTCCTTGCTGGCGGCCATGTGGGACTTCCGCTTCCTGCATCGTGACCTGGAGCATCTGCTGGAGTCCGACCCGGAACTGGCCGCGCGCTACCGCCAGTTCGCCCAGCGTTGCCTGGACCACGCCTATGCCATCTACCATGGCTTCGTCGCCGCCGGCATCCTGCGCATGAACGCGGCCCAGGTGGAGGCCCTGGCCCTCAACAGCTGGATCGTGGTCACCTCCTGGGTGCGCTTCCTCTGCACCACCCGGGGCGATACCGGCGATATCGACCAGGAAATGCTTCGCCGCGGCATCTACCAGGTGCTGGCGCTGGAGAGCGGCTACCTCGCGCCCGAGGCGAAGCCGTCGGTACAGGCGCTCTACGACAAGCTGCACGTGCCGCTGGAGCGGATATTTCCGGGTGAGGGTAGACGTACGCCGGATATTTGACATTCGAAGCTTGGCGGTTACGCTTTCCTTCGGGAAGGTGTCGAATAACCGCCATATCCCTAATTTCCCTGCGTTATAGTGGCACTTTGGTTAAGGACGACTTCCAAGGTTTTCGATGACTATCGCCTCGCCCCATGTCGCCGTTGTCGGCACGACGGCTTCCCACTTCGCCGGCAGCGAACTGGATCGCTTCAGCGACCTTGCCAGCCTGCAGGCGGCGCAGGCCTACGATGTGCTGCTTCTCGACCTGCCCGGCCCGCAGGCCGGCCAGGTGCTGCGCAGCCTGCGCATGGATCGGAAGTACCGCTTCGGCCTGATCTATTGCTGCCAGGACCAGGACCCCTGGTGCGTCGCCCTGGGGGACGGCCCGCCGCCGGCCGACCTCGGTGCCATCTCGCCGCTCTGGCGCCTCTGGCGCGAACGCTTCGGCCTGTTCAATCGCGGCGCCCCGCCGGAACGCTTCGAAGAGCGGGTGCTGGCCTGGCTCTGGTTGCGTTCCCGGGGTGAGGTCCACGCCGTGCGTGACTCCGCCGTGCCCCAGCACTACCGCTATCCGCTGCTGGAGGCGCTGGGGGATGGCGAAGTCGTCAACCAGTTCTCCTGGCTGCAGCTGATGGGCCAGCAAGGGTGGCTGGAGGAGGGCGAGCTGCTGGACCGGCTGCGCTTGTGCACCGGCTGCGGGTCGGGGCGCCTCAACTATGTGGATGTCTGCCCCGAGTGCCAGGCCCTGGACATCGGCCGCCAACCTTCGCTGCATTGCTTCACCTGCGGGCATGTCGGCCCCCAGGAGCACTTCCTCAAGGAAGGCCTGCTGCTCTGTCCGAACTGCCTGACCCGCCTGCGCCACATCGGCAGCGACTACGACCGGCCACTGGAGAACTACCGCTGTCGCGGCTGCCAGGCGTTCTTCGTCGACGCCGCGGTGGAGGCGCGTTGTCTGGATTGCGGCCTGTCCCATGGGCCGGACAAGCTGCGCGTGCGCGAGGTACGCCACTTCCGCCTGGCCGAGGCCGGGCGTCTGCGCTGCCGCGAGGGCTTCGGCGCCGGACCGGTGAGCATCGAGCGTTTCGGCAGCCTCAACCTGTTGCCGCGCCAGGCCTTCTTCGAACTGCTCAACTGGCAGCTGCAACTGACCCGGCGGCACCGGACGCCGCCCTTCTCCCTGCTCGGCCTGCGTTTCGTCAACCTGCTGGAAACCCTCGCCCAACTCGGCGAGATGCGCGGCCACGCACTGGTGGACGGGCTGGTGGAGCGCCTGCAGGAAGCCGTGCGCGAAACCGATCGCTGTTGCCGGGCGAGTGAGGAGGTGCTCTGGCTGATGATGCCCTACACCGATGCCGTCGGACTGGAGGTGGTGCGCAAGCGCCTGGTCAAGGGGGCAGAGCGCCTGACCGCCGAGCAGGCGGCGCCCATCGAGGTGCGGCTGGCCGTGTTCACCGCGCCGGACGATCAGCAGGATCAAGAGGATGCCGCCCTGCTGCTGGCGCGCCTGGGCGGACAACTGAGCTGAGCCGCGAGCATGGAAGCATTCTTCGAGCAGTGGCTGTTGCTGGTTGGTGAGCTGGCCAGGAGCGATGGGATCCTGGAGGGCGTGTTCAAGTTGCTGCCGGCCTTCCTGCTGCTGGAGGTGCCGCTCAACCTGCTGGTGCTGATCGGCGTGCTGCGCTGGTTCATGCGCAAACCCTTCGAGCTGCCACGGGACAACGGCTATCGCCCGCGGGTGTCCTGCATCATCACCTGCTACAGCGAAGGGCGCGACGTGCAGCAGACCCTGCGCAGCCTGTGCGAGCAGACCTACCCCGGCTACATCGAGATGATCCCGGTGGTCGACGGCGCCGCCGTGAACCGGCCGACCATGCAGGCGGTGCGAGATTTCCGCGTCGACCCGCTGCTCCATCCGCGGCGCCTGTTGCGACCCATCGCCAAGTGGCAGCGCGGCGGCCGGGTCTCCTCGCTGAACGCGGGCCTGGCGCACTGCACCGGTGAAGTGGTGATGGCCCTCGATGGCGACACGTCCTTCGACAACGACATGGTCAGCCGAATGGTCCGCCACTTCGCGGATCCGGACGTGCCGGCGGTGGCGGGCAGCCTGCGGGTGCGCAACGCCTGGGCCTCGTTGACCACCGCCATGCAGGCGCTGGAGTACCAGCTGTCGATCCACATGGCCAAGATCGGCCTCAGCGAATGGAACCTGGTGAACAACGTGTCCGGTGCATTCGGTGCCTTTCGCCGCAGTTTCCTCGACAAGATCGGTGGCTGGGACACCCACACCGCGGAAGACCTCGACATCACCCTGCGGATCAAGAACTACTTCGGCCGCCGGCCCCTGCGCATACCCTTCGAGCCTGCCGCCATCGGCCATACCGACGCGCCCGTGACCTTTCGCCAGTTCCTCATGCAGCGCCTGCGCTGGGACGGTGACCTGTACTTCCTCTATATCCGCAAGCATCGCCACAGCTTCAATCCGCGCCTGCTGGGCTGGCCGAACTTCCTGATGACCCTGATCACCGGCTTCTTCTTCCAACTGGTGCTGCCGTTCATCATCTTCGGCTACTGCCTGGCGGGGCCCCTGGTGCTGCCCTGGCCGCGCTTCCTGGCCCTGGCGGCGCTCATCTACCTGGTCTATCTGGGCATGACGCTGCTGCTCTACCTGGCCATGCTAGCCCTGGTGTCCGAGCGCCCGCGCCAGGACCTGCGGCTGTTCCCGGTGGTCTTCGTCTTCCCCCTGTTCATGCTGGTCATGCGCCTGTGGAGCGCGGTGGCCATGCTCAACGAGGCCCTGCGCCGCGGCCACGAGGAAACCAGCATGGCGCCCTGGTGGGTCCTGCGCAGGGCGAAGAGGTTCTGAATCCATGATCCGTTCCCTGCTTCTCTGTGCACTGCTGTCGGCGGTGGGCGTCGCCCGGGCCGAGGTGCTGCCGCTGGACCGGGTGCTGGAGCGCGCCGAGGAAGGCGCCGCGTTGCAGGCCAACGCCGCCGAACTGAGGGCGCTGGACGCCCTCAAGGAGCAGCGCGAGGCCGAGGCGGGCTGGCAATGGTTCGGCGCGGGCAGCACAGGGCGTTATCGCGAGCTGGTGACCGACGATCTGCGCGACGACTACTACGGTCGCGACCTGGCTCTCGGCCTGCGCCATCCCCTGCTCGGCAGCCTGCGCCGGCAGGTGCAGGCGGTGTCCGCGGTCGAACTCGAACAAGAGCGGCAGAAGGCCCGCCGCCTGTTGCGCCTGGCCGAGCAGCGGCTGGCCTTGCGCAGCGCCTACGCCGACTGGTGGCGCGCCGATCAGGAGGCGCGCTGGTGCGAGTCACTGCTGCCCGCTGCGGCGGTCGCCCGCGAACGCCTGGCCCGCCGCCAGCGCGAGGGCTGGCTGCTGCCGTCCCAGGCGCGGCTGCTGGATGGCCAGTGGCAGGGCCTGCAGCGCCGTTGCGCGCGTAGCGCACTGCTGGAGGAAGACACCCGCGCCAGCCTGGCCGGGTTGGCCGGCCTGGAGATCGCCCCCGGCCAGTGGGCCCGGGCGGAGCCGTTGTCCATGCAGGTCATGCCCGTGGCCAACTGGCGGCAGGCCATCGAGGGCCATCCGCGTCTGCAGGAGCGGCAAGACGAGGTGCGTCATGCCGAAGGCAATCGGCAATCGCCCTGGTATGCGAGCGTCGATTCCAGCTTCAGCCTGGCGCAGAGCTATGAAGACCGCAGTGGCGCCAGCAAGCGTGGCGATGGCCTGGTGGCCAGCCTCAGCCTGTCCGCTCCCTTCGATCTGCTGGCCTACGGCCAGGCTCGCGGGCGCGAGGGCGAGGCGCGGCATCAAGCCGCCGTGGCACAACTGGAGGCCGAGCGCCAGCAACTGCTGCAGTCCCTGGGCCAGACCCTGCAGTCGCAGCGCCAGGCGGTTGCCGATCTGGAGCGGGAGCGTGAGCAGCTCGCCGTTTCCGAGCAGGCCCTGCGGGAGCAGCGGCTGCGGGCCGAGCGCGCGGTGTCCGAGAATCCCGGTGAGGAGCTGGCCGTGGAGCTGGAGCGCTACAACACGGGATTGCGCCTGATCGCCGCCTGGCATGGCGCCTGGTTGCGCGAGGCGGCGTTGCGCCTGTTCGTCGACGACGACCAGGCATTGTCCTCCCTGCTCGGTCCGCAGCGGGTCGACTGGCAGGCCCTGGAAGCGGGCGAGGCGGCGCCCAAGGCACGTAGCCCGGCTTCTTGGAGCCAGGGCGTCTACCTGTGGAACAGCCATGCGCTGCTGCAGCCGGACAGCCGCCGCGCCGAGTTGGGCGAGTTGCGCCGTGCCGGCATGAAGCGGCTCTACCTGGGACTCGATGCCCGGCAGGTGGCGGACGTCCCGGCCCTGCGCAAGCAATTGCAGGACACGCTCGATGAGGCCCACGCCCAGGGCCTGGAGGTCGCCCTGCTGCTGGGCGATCCGGCCTGGCTGGAGCCCTCCGGACGCCAGGGGCTGCTGGACCTGATCGGCCGGCTCCAGGGGCTGCGCTTCGACGCCCTGCACCTGGACCTGGAAGTCGAGCAGGCCGGCTGGCCGGTGCCCGACAGCCGCCTGCAGGCCTGGCTGGATACCTTGGGCGCCGCGGCCGGGCGCTCGCCTTGGCCGCTGGAACTGTCCAGCCATCACCGCTGGTTCGCCGAGCCCGTCGCCGGCAGGACCTGCGTGCCTTGCGCCCTGCCGCAGCGCGGCGTGCGGCAGGTCAACCTGATGATCTATACCCGCGATCCCGCGCGCAGCGCCGAGCTGGCGGCATCTATCGCCCGGCGCTGGCCGGCGCTGCGCTTTCGCCTGGCGCAGAGCGTCGAACCGCAGCTGTCGGCCGAGGAGTCCTGGGCCGGCGCCTCGCGCGCGCAACTGCGGGAGCAGATGGAGCGCTGGCGCACGCGTTTGCAGGCGGTCGGCGTCGCCGGTGTCGACTGGCAGGACTGGACCCACTTCCCCCGTTGAGCCAACCCATGAAGATTCGATTCTCCAGCCCCAAGGAACAGCAGCCCACCCAGGACCAGGGCCTCAAGGTCCTCTATGCGCCGGGCAAGCGCCTGGCCTTCAAGCTGCGCTGGTACCTGATCCTGCTGGCCGTCACCAGCCCCCTGCTGTTTCTGGTCGGGCGTGAGTTCTTCGGCCTCTGGCTGATCGAGGCGCCGGTCCAGCTGCATCTGCCCTCCAGCGAACTGCGCGCGCGGGAGGCCGGGCAGGTGGAGCGTGTGCTGGTCCGGCCCGGCGAACGGGTGGAAGCCGGCCAGTTGCTGCTGCGGATGGACAACCCCGAATGGCGCGGGCGTCTTGCCTTGCTCGCCCAGCCTTCGACCCTGTCGCCGTCGTCTGCCGGGCAGCCGGCGATGCGGGAGCAGGAGCGCCAGGCCCTCCAGCGTCTGCTGGACAGCGCGGAATCCCGCCTCGGCCGCCTGCGCGGCCTGCTCGCCGCCGGCGCCGCCACCCGCGGCGAGCTGCAGCGGGCCGAGGACGAGCGCGACAGGCGCCTGCGCGAATTGCTGGAGTTTGATCGCCGCGAGTCGCTGCCGGCGGACGACACTCTGGAGCGCCAGCGCCGGCTGGAGAGCGACTGGCTGCAGGCGCGACTGCAGGGCCTGGAGCTGAAGGCCGGCGAGGCGGGGGTGATCAGCGAGGTGCTGGTGGGCGAGGGCGAGAACGTCGGCCCCGGCACCTTGCTCATGCGCCTGCAGCGCCTGGGCGACGCCGAGCTCTGGGTCTACCTCGATCCGCGCCATGCCGCCTATGCCACGCCGGGCCAGCCTTTCCGGCTGCGCCTGCCGGATGGCACCTGGCTGCCCGCGGAGGTGGTGCGCCTGGTGGAGGACGCCGTGCCCGTGCCCGTGGAGCTGCGTGAGGCATTCGGCGAGTCGAACCGCAACCTGCGCCTGCTGGCGCGGGTCAAGGGCGAATGGCCGGCGTTCTGGCGCGTGGATCGCCTGGGCCTCAAGGCGCGCTTCCCGCACCGCTGGAGCTGGTTCGATCGCTGGTTCGCCGAGGAATGAAGTCGAGCCGTCGTGGGCTCAGCTGAAAAAGCGTCCCTGCGGGCGCTCCGTCCTAGCAGCAGGTTGCCAGCCAGCCCGGAATCCGCCGCTCCAGGTAGTAGGCGGGGTTCTGCGGCGATCCTTCGACGAAGCCCACATGGCCGCCCCGTGCGTGGAGTTCCATGCGGGTGGTGGCGGAGAGTTCGTGGGCCTGCGGCAAGCTGTGGCGGAACACGAAGGGATCGTCGGCGGCGTGGATCAGCAGGGTGGGGATGCGGATGCCGCCCAGGTAGTAGCGGCTGGAGGCACGGCGGTAGTAGTCCTGGGCGTCGCTGAAACCGTGCAGCGGTGCGGTGATGCGGCCGTCGAATTCCCAGAAGGTATTCAGACCTTCCAGTGAGCCCAGGCGCTCCAGGGTGGACAGGTGTTCGGCCTGGCCCTGGTGGGCGAACAGACGCTGCTTGCTCTTCACATAGGCCACCATCTCGCGCATGAAGTGCGCCTGGTAGACCCGCGAGAAGCCGAGGGCGATGCGGTCGGCGCACTGGTCCAGGCGATAGGGCACCGAAACCGCCACCGCGCCTTCCAGGCCACAGTCTTCACCGGCCTCGCCCAGGTGCTTGAGCAGCACATTGCCGCCGAGGGAATAGCCCACGGCATAGAGCGGCGCCAGCGGACGGCTGGCCTTCAGGTGGTGGATGGCGGCGGCCAGGTCCTCGCTCACCCCGGAGTGGTAACCGCGGGGCAGTAGATTGGGCTCGCCCGAGCAGCCGCGCCAGTTGATGGCCACGCTGGCCCAGCCGCGGGTGGCGAGCTCCTGCTGCAGGCCAAGCACGTAAAGCGATGTGGACGACCCGGTCAGGCCATGGAGAACCAGCACCAGCGGTGAGCTGGCCTCGTGGGGGCCATGCCAGTCCAGGTCGAGGAAATCACCATCCTCCAGCCACAGGCGCTCGCGCCGACGTTCCAGCTGCGGCGGCGTGCGGCAGAAGGGCGACCAGAGGGTCTGCAGGTGCGGCCCGGGCAACCACCAGGCGGGCTGGTAGTCGATGCGGGGGGAGACCTGGGTGTGGAACTGGTTCATCGGTATAGCCGTCACTCAGGAGCCTGTTCACGTTCAACGCCGATGTTCCGACGCGCAGCTGATCGTGAACAGGTGCCTCAGGCGTCGGGGCTCTCTCCGACTGCGCGCTGCCACAGGGCGTAGTACACCTGGCCGGCTTTCTTCTCCCGGTGCAGGCGCCAGTTGCCCGGCAGGCCCAGCGTGGAGGGCGGGTTCTCGCTTTCGGTATAGACCCAGGCGCGGGGTGCCAGCCAGCCGCGATGTTCCAGAAGGTCGCAGACGGGCACCAGCAGGCCCTGGTTGAAGGGCGGATCGAGGAATACCAGGTCGAAGGCGCTGGGCGCCTGCGTCTGCAGGTAGCGCAGGGCGTCGCTTTGCAGCAGCTGGCCGTTGCTGCAGCGCAGCACGTCCAGGTGGCCGCGCAGGGCGGCCACCGAGTCGGGGTTGAGGTCCAGGGCCAGGCCTTCGGCTGCGCCACGGGACAGCGCTTCCAGATAGAGCGCGCCGCTGCCGGCGAAGGGGTCCAGTACGCGCGCGCCTTCCACATGGGGCGCCAGCCAGTTGAACAGCGTCTCGCGCACCCGGTCGGGGGTAGGACGCAGGCCAGGACCGTCGGGGAAGGCGAAGCGCCGCGAGCGCCATTCGCCGCCGATGATACGGAGTTGGCCCTGGCCGCCGTGGCTGGGTCGGGCAGGTTTGGCGGTTGGCTTGCGCATCAGTGCTCCGGTACGCCGCTGGGCATTTCAGCGGGTTTGTCGGTGGGGGGCGGCAGGTCCTTCTGGGTGACGGTCGGGCCGGCGGTGACGATGACGAACTGGTCGGGGTTCAGGTGCTTGGCCATGGCCGCCTTGACCTGGGCCACATCCAGCGCCTGGATCTTGGTCATGAAGTCTTCCAGGTAGGTCAGCGGCAGGTTGTAGAAGCCGATGGCGCCGAGCTGGCCGACGATGTCGGCGTTGCTCGCGGTGGACAGCGGGAAGCTGCCGGCCAGTTCGCGCTTGGCGTCGTCCAGTTCCTTCTGGGTCGGGCCGTCTGCCAGGTACTGGCGGACGATGTCCTGGATCAGTTTGAGGGTGCCCTGGCTCATCTCGGCGCGGGTCTGCAGGCCGATCATGAAGGGACCGCGCACCTGCATGGCGGTGAAGCCGGAGCTGATGCCGTAGGTAAGGCCGCGTTTCTCGCGCACCTCTTCCATCAGCCGGGTGCCGAAGCCGCCGCCGCCGAGGATCTGGTTGCCCAGGTAGAGCGCGGCGTAGTCCGGGTCGTTCCGGTCGATACCGAGCTGGGCCAGCATCAGGTGGGTCTGCTTGGACGGGAACTCGATGTGGTTGAGGCCGGGTTTGGGAGCCTCCGGTTCGGGCAGCTTGGCCAGCGCCGGGCCTTTCGGCAGGGCCCTGGACACCTGGCTGGCGATGGTTTCGGCATCAGCGCGGGACAGGTCGCCGACCAGGGCGATCACCACATTGCCGGCGGCGTAGGCCTTCTGGTGGAAGGCGCGCAGCTGGGCCACGCTGATGCCGGGGATGGATTTCTCGTCTCCGTCGCTGGGGTGCGCATAGGGGTGCTGGCCATAGAGCTTCTCGAACAGCTCCAGGCCAGCCAGCTTGCCGGGGTTCTGCTTCTGGTACTCGAAGCCGGCGAGCATCTGGTTCTTGATTCGCGCCAGGGAGTCTTCCGGGAAGGTCGGCGCGCCGATCACCTGGTTGAAGAGTTCCAGGGCGGGCTGGCGCTGCTCGGGCGCGGTCAGGCTGCGCAGGCTGGCGATGGCCATGTCGCGGTAGGCGCCGTTGCCGAACTCCGCCCCCAGGCTCTCGAAGCCTTCGGCGATGGCGGTGACGTCCTTGCCGGCCACGCCCTCATTGAGCATGGCGTTGGTCAGGGTGGCCAGGCCCGGTGTGCCCGCATCCTGGCTGCTGCCGGCGGCAAAGGTCAGGCGCAGGTCGAACATCGGCAGCTCGGGGGCGGCGACGAAGAGTACCTTGGCGCCTTCGGCGGTGGTCCAGCTCTGGATGTCCAGGGTGCGGCGCCCGGGCGCCTTGCCGCCCACCTCGGCCAGGGTCTGCAGGCCCTCGGTCGCTGCCGGGGCGACGGTGTCGGCGGTGGCGGTGCTGGACGGGCGGTCGACGATGACGCCCAGCACGCCGAGCAGGACGATCAGGACCAGGCCGAGCAGGCCGTAACGCAGGCCGTTGCGCTCACTCATTGCGGGCCTCCTCGGGCAGGATGTGGGCGACGCTCAGGCGGTCGCGGGTGAAGAAGGTCTTGGCGGCGGCCTGGATGTCGGCGGGGGTCACGGCTTCCAGGGCGGCGAGGTCCTGGTCCATCAGCTTCCAGGACAGGCCGACGGTTTCCAGCTGGCCGATGGTGGTGGCCTGGCTGGTGATGGAATCGCGCTGGTAGACCAGATCGGCGATCGCCTGGGCACGCACGCGCTTGAGCTCGTCGGCGCTGGGCGGGGTGTTCTTCAGGTCCTCCAACTGGTGCCAGATACCGGCCTCGGTCTGCTCCAGGGTCTTGCCCTTCTGCACGTTGGGGGTGGCACTGACGACGAACAGGCTGTCGCCGCGGGGGAATCCGTCGTACCAGGCGGAGGCGCCGCTGACCAGCTCCTCGCCGCGCTCCAGGCGGCTCGGCAGGCGTGCGCTGTAGCCACCGTCGAGCAGGGTGGAGATCAGCCGCAGGGCGTGGACCTGGCGGGCGTCCTTGGCGGTGGCCAGGCCCGGTACGTTGAAGCCCATCAGCAGGCTCGGCAGCTGGGTGCGGACGTGCAGGGTCAGGCGGCGCTCGCCGGGGGTGGCCAGCTCCAGGGGCTTCTTCGCGGGTGGCACTTCGCGCTTCGGGATGCCGGCGAAGAAGCGTTCGGCCAGGCCCTTGACCTCATCCACGGTGACGTCACCCACCACCACCAGGGTGGCGTTGTTCGGCACGTACCAGGATTCGTACCAGTGGCGCAGCTCCTCGACCTTCATGCGGTTGAGATCGGCCATCCAGCCGATGGTGGGGATGTGGTAGCCGCTGGCCGGGTAGGCCATGGCCTTGAAGCGCTCGAAGGCCTTGGCGGTGGGCTTGTCGTCGGTGCGCAGGCGGCGTTCTTCCTTGATGACCTCGATCTCGCGATTGAACTCCTCGGGCGGCAGCTTGAGGCTGGCGAGGCGGTCGGCTTCCAGTTCGAAGGCGACGCCCAGGCGATCGCGGGCCAGCACCTGGTAATAGGCGGTGTAGTCGTCGCTGGTGAAGGCATTCTCCTCGGCGCCAAGCTCCCGCAGGATGCGCGAGGCTTCGCCGGGCCCGAGCTTGCGGCTGCCCTTGAACATCATGTGTTCCAGGGCGTGGGAGAGGCCGGTCTGGCCGGACGTCTCGTAGCTCGAACCGACCTTGTACCAGAGCTGGGAGACCACCACGGGGGCGCGGTGGTCTTCACGGACCACGACCTTCAGGCCGTTGTCCAGGGTGAACTCGTGGGTGGGCTGGTTGTCTGCAGCCAGTGCCAGGGCGGGCAGACAAAGAGCGCAACACAGCAAGCCGGCGGCTTGTCGGGCAATGGCTTTCATCGATGTTCTTGACCTGTCGGACGGCCCCGGCGGTCGTACCGCCTGCGGGCGAAGAGGTGCTAGGATACCCCATCCTTTCCCGGGGCGGCGAAGCTGGCCGGCATAGAGCCAGCACGGCCGCTCCCTTGAGATGCAATCGACTCATGTTTGGTTCCAACGACGACAAGAAGGCTCCGGCGCAGGCCGGGGAAAAGAAATCCTTGTTCGGCTGGCTGCGCAGAAAGCCCCAGGAAACCGCTCCCGTCGCTCCGGCGGAGCCGGTGGCGCCTGTCGAGGCCGAGGCGCCGGCCGCCCCTGCGCCTGCAGCCGAAACTGTCCCGGCCGCCGAACCCAGCGCTGAGCGGGACGCTGCACCGATGGCGGCTCCCGCAGCCGCTCCGGCTCCGGAGCCCGCCCCCGCCCCCGCTCCGGTGGTGGTTGAAGCCGCACCTCCGGTAGTCGAGACACCCGCTCCGGCGCCGGTGATTGCCGAACAATCGGCAGTGATCGAGCCTGCTGCACCTGCACCTGCACCTGCACCTGCACCTGCACCTGCACCTGCACCTGCACCTGCACCTGCACCGGTCGCCGCTCAGCCTGTTCCTACGCCCGAGACCGTGCAGGTCGCACCGGTTCCCGCGTCAGTATCCGAACCCAAGACCGGCTTCTTCGCCCGCCTCAAGCAGGGCCTGTCGAAGACCAGCGCCAGCATCGGCGAAGGCATGGCCAGCCTGTTCCTCGGTCGCAAGGCCATCGACGACGACCTGCTGGATGAGATCGAGACCCGCCTGCTCACCGCAGACGTCGGCGTGGAAGCCACCAGCGCCATCGTCCAGAGCCTGACCCAGAAGGTCGCGCGCAAGCAGCTGGCCGACAGCGACGCCCTCTACAAGGCCCTGCAGGACGAGCTGGCCGCCCTGCTGCGTCCGGTAGAGCAGCCGCTGAAGATCGACGGCGGTCGCGCGCCCTACGTGATCCTGGTGGTGGGTGTGAACGGCGTCGGCAAGACCACCACCATCGGCAAGCTGGCCAAGAAGCTGCAACTGGACGGCAAGAAGGTGATGCTGGCCGCCGGCGACACTTTCCGCGCCGCCGCCGTGGAACAGCTGCAGATCTGGGGCGAGCGCAACAACATCGCCGTGATCGCCCAGCACACCGGTGCCGACTCCGCCTCGGTGATCTTCGATGCCGTGCAGGCCGCCAAGGCCCGTGGCGTCGATGTGCTGATCGCCGACACCGCCGGCCGCCTGCACACCAAGGACAACCTGATGGAAGAGCTGAAGAAGGTACGCCGGGTGATCGGCAAGCTGGACGACTCGGCTCCCCACGAAGTGCTGCTGGTGCTGGACGCCGGCACTGGCCAGAACGCCATCAACCAGGCCAAGCAGTTCCACCAGGCGGTCAACCTGTCGGGCCTGGCGCTGACCAAACTGGACGGCACCGCCAAGGGCGGGGTGATCTTCGCCCTGGCCAAGCAGTTCGGCCTGCCGATCCGCTATATCGGCGTTGGCGAAGGTATCGACGACTTGCGCACCTTCGAGGCCGACGCCTTCGTCAAGGCCCTTTTCGCCGAGCGGGAGTCCGCATGATTCGATTCGAGCAGGTCGGCAAACGCTATCCCAATGGCCATGTCGGCCTGCACGAACTGAGTTTCCGCGTTCGTCGCGGCGAGTTCCTCTTTGTCACCGGCCATTCCGGTGCCGGCAAGAGCACCCTGCTGCGCCTGCTGCTCGCCATGGAGCGCCCCACCAGCGGCAAGCTGCTGCTGGCCGGGCAGGACCTGTCGACCATCACCAACTCGCAGATTCCTTTCCTGCGCCGCCAGATAGGCGTGGTCTTCCAGAACCACCAGCTGCTGTTCGACCGCAGCGTGTTCGACAACGTGGCCCTGCCGCTGCAGATCCATGGCCTTTCCAAGGCGGAGATCGCGAAAAGGGTGAGCGTGGCGTTGGAGCGCGTGTCCCTGGCGGACAAGGCCGAGCTGTTCCCGGCCGACCTGTCCACCGGCCAGCAGCAGCGCGTCGGCATCGCCCGCGCGGTGGTGCACCGTCCGGCCCTGCTGCTGGCGGACGAACCCACCGGTAACCTGGACCCGCGCCTGGCCGCCGAGATCATGGGCGTATTCGAGGACATCAATCGCTTGGGCACCACAGTGCTGATCGCCAGCCACGACCTGGCGCTAATCGCGCGCATGCGTCACCGCCTGCTCACCCTGCAACGCGGTCGCCTGATCGGCGACGGGGAGGCGGTCTGATGAGCGCCAAGCAGATGCCGCCGCCAAAGCCGGCCGAACGTGTAGGCGCATCGCCCCGGCACGTCGAAGCGCCGGAGCAGGGCGACGAGGGGCCGGATTTCCGTACGCTGCTGCACGCCTGGCTGGAAAGTCACCGCGCCAGCCTGGTGGACAGCCTGCGCCGCCTCGGCCGCCAGCCCATCGGCAGCTTCTTCACCTGCCTGGTGATGGCCATCGCCCTCAGCCTGCCCATGGGCCTGTCCCTGCTGCTCAGCAACGTCGAGCGCCTGGGCGGTTCCTGGCAACGCGCGGCGCAGATTTCCCTGTTCATGAAGATGGACGCCAGCGAAGCCCAGGGCCAGAAGCTGCGCGACGAGATCGCCGGCATGCCGGACGTGGCCGAGGCCGAGTGGATCAGCCGCGAGCAGGCCCTGGCCGAGTTGCAACAGCAGTCCGGTCTCGGCGAGGCCCTCAAGGAGCTGCCGCAGAACCCGCTGCCGGGCGTGGTCCTGGTCACGCCCAAGGAAGTCGACAAGGCGGCCCTGGAAGCCCTGCGCCAGCGTCTCTCCGAGATGCCCGGCATCGAGCAGGCGCAACTGGACCTGGTCTGGGTCGAACGCCTGTCGGCGATCCTCAAGCTGGGCGAGCGCTTCGTCTTCGGCCTGGCGGTGCTGCTGATCCTGGCGCTGCTGCTGGTGATCGGTAATACCATTCGTCTGCATATCGAGAACCGCCGCACCGAGATCGAAGTGATCAAGCTGGTGGGCGGGACCGACAGCTACGTGCGCCGCCCCTTCCTCTATATGGGCGCGCTCTATGGCACCGGCGCCGGCCTGCTGGCCTGGCTGGTACTGGCCTCTGGCCTGGACTGGCTGAACGATGCGGTGGTGCGCCTGGCCGGCCTCTATGGCAGCGACTTCGCCCTCGCCGGAGTGCCGCTAGCCGATGGTCTATCCCTGCTTCTGGGGGCCGTGCTGCTGGGGTACATTGGCGCCTGGCTGGCCGTCGCCCGCCACCTGAGCGAGCTGGCGCCGCGCTAGAAGCGCCGGTTCTCGCGGGCCTTGCATGGGGTGTAACGAAACTTTTACGCCCCCTTGCAGTCAGATTGCCCAGTGCTACACTGCGCGAGCTTTAGTGAATCGGAGGATTCGCATGACCACTTCCCTGCAACCTGTCTATGCCCTGGCCCCCGGTGCGAACCTGGAGGCATACGTGCATGCGGTCAACGGCATCCCGCTGTTGTCCGTCGAGCAGGAGCGCGAACTGGCCGAACGCCTCTTCTACGAACAAGATCTGGAAGCGGCACGGCAAATGGTGTTGGCGCACCTGCGCTTCGTCGTGCACATCGCCAAGAGTTATTCCGGCTACGGCCTGGCCCAGGGCGACCTGATCCAGGAAGGCAACGTGGGCCTGATGAAGGCCGTCAAGCGCTTCAACCCCGAGATGGGCGTGCGCCTGGTGTCCTTCGCGGTGCACTGGATCAAGGCCGAGATCCACGAGTTCATCCTGCGCAACTGGCGCATCGTCAAGGTCGCCACCACCAAGGCGCAGCGCAAGCTGTTCTTCAACCTGCGCAGCCAGAAGAAGCGCCTGACCTGGCTGAACAACGACGAAGTCCACGCGGTGGCCGACAGCCTCGGTGTCGAGCCCCACGAAGTGCGCGAGATGGAAAGCCGGCTGACCGGCCAGGACATGGCGTTCGACCCGGCGGCGGATGCCGACGACGACACCGCCTTCCAGGCCCCGGCCCACTACCTGGAAGACCACCGCTACGACCCGGCGCGCCAGCTGGAGGAAGCGGACTGGAGCGACAGCTCCACCGCCAACCTGCACGAAGCGCTGGACGGCCTGGACGAGCGCAGCCGCGATATCCTCTACCAGCGCTGGCTGGCCGAGGAGAAGGCGACGCTGCACGACCTGGCGGCCAAGTACAACGTCTCCGCCGAGCGTATCCGCCAGCTGGAGAAAAACGCCATGAGCAAGCTCAAGGGCTTCATTCAGGCGTGACGCTGAAACTCGGAAAAGCCGCACCTTGGTGCGG
The DNA here is from genome assembly GCF_049334135.1 of Metapseudomonas cellulosilytica. NCBI lineage: Bacteria > Pseudomonadati > Pseudomonadota > Gammaproteobacteria > Pseudomonadales > Pseudomonadaceae > Metapseudomonas > Metapseudomonas cellulosilytica. The sequence continues at coordinate 194,558 of NZ_JBHZGN010000004.1, forward strand.
CTTTTTTCTGCCTGGAGAAAACCGCCATGCCCATGCCGCCCCTGCGCTCGATCCATTGGCTGCTGTTCGCCGCGGTCGCCGTGCTGTTCTTCTCCCTGGCGATGTGGATGAGCAGGCAGTCCGACCGGGCCGAGCCGCTGGCCTGGCTGGTGGACTGGCAGGAGGCGGTAATCGAGCCCCTGGCCGAACAGGACCTGACCCTGAAGCAGCTGAACGAGCAGGCGCCGGGTGAGCTCTGGTTGCAGCCACGCGCTGAAGGTCCGCGTCTGGTCTATCGCTCCGAGCAGAGCCGCGATGAGGGTGTCTGGCGCCTGGAGGCGGAGCTGGAGCTCAGTGACAGCGAACAGGCCAGCCTGGCCACGGCCCTGGGCACGGGCACCGAGGAGCAGCCGCTGAGCGGCGAGATGCTCGAAGAGATGAGTGGTCATCGGGTGGCGGTGTTGAACATGGTGCCCATGGCCGAGGTCTCGGCGGCGCGCCTGGCTGCCAGCATCGGACCACCGCGACTGCGTCTGCGCACCGGCGAGGGCGAGGCCTGGGTCTACCCCCAGCAGGGGCTGAGCGTGCACCTGTCCGACGGCAGGCTGCAGTTGCTGCACCTGGTGCCGCGGGAAGCAATGAAGCACTGACGCGCGCGTAGGGGTCCGAGGCGGACCTCAGAGCTGCTGCAAGTACTGGCTGCCGCCCAACTGGTTCATCTGCCGACGGATCCAACCGGCGCGGCGGGCGACGTAGCTGCCGGGACGGGTGGGGCTCCACTGGCGCGGATTGGGCAGTACCGCCGCCAGCAAGGCCGCCTGCTGGCGTGACAGGCGCTCCGCCGGTACGCCGAAGTGCTGTCGCGCCGCAGCCTCTGCGCCGAACACGCCGTTACCCCATTCGACACTGTTCAGGTAGACCTCGAGGATGCGGTGCTTCGGCCAGAACAGCTCGATCAAGCCGGTGAACCAGACCTCCAGCCCCTTGCGCACCCAGTTGCGGCCGGACCAGAGGAACAGGTTCTTCGCCACCTGCTGGCTGAGGGTGCTGGCGCCCCGGATCGAGCCGCCGCGCTCGTTGTGGGCCAGGGCCTTGCGGATGGCGGGAATATCGAAGCCCCAGTGCTCGGCGAACTTCTGGTCTTCGGCAGCGATCACGGCGATCTTCAGGTCGTCCGGCAGCTCGTCCCAGGACACCCAGTCACGCTCGATGTCGATAGGCTTGCCGTCGATCCAGGATTCGATCTTGCGCTCGACCATCACCATCGAGCCCGGCGTCGGTATCCAGCGGAACAGGATCACCAGCAACACGGACGCCGCCGCGAACCAGAGCAGCAGTTTGAACAGGCGGCGGCGAATGGTGCTGAACATGCTGGCTTGGCCCGGGAAAATTTGCGCGCCATTATAGCGGCCGTCCGTTCCCTGTCTGGAGTCTCCATGGCGCGCCTGTTCCTGTTGCTGTCCGCATTCACCGGTTTCACCGGGGTGGCCCTCGGTGCCTTCGCCGCCCATGGCCTCAAGAGCAGGCTGACTCCCGAGTACCTTGCGGTGTTCCAGACCGGCACCCATTACCAGCTCATCCATGCCCTGGCGCTGTTCGGCGTCGCCCTGCTGGCGTTGCACGCCCCGGGACGGCTGGTGAACCTCGCCGGTGGCTTCTTCGCCCTCGGCATCCTGCTGTTTTCCGGCAGCCTCTACCTGCTGACGCTGTCCGGCATCGGCAAGCTCGGCATCATCACCCCTTTCGGTGGCCTGGCTTTCCTCGCCGGTTGGCTATGCCTGGGACTGGCGGCCTGGAATCTGGGCACTCGCTAACTTGACCCTGGCGTCAAATTGCGGGACGAATGGCGCCGTTTTGCCTTGGTCCGGCGCGGGTATCGGGCTAGAATGCCGTCCCCTTTCCAGTTGTGACCGACCCGTCATGCGCATTCAGTTGAACGGCGAATCCTTCGAGCTGCCCGATGGCCAGACTGTCGCGGACCTCATCGCCCGCCTGGATCTGACCGGCCGCCGCGTCGCGGTCGAACTCAACCTCGATATCGTGCCGCGCAGCCTGCACGCCGCCACCGCCCTCGCCGAAGGCGACCGCGTCGAGGTGGTGCACGCCATCGGCGGCGGCTAGTCGCGGGCCCCATGCCCAACCAGCCGCATCCACCTGCAGTACTCGTTCCGCACTTCGCGCAATTCCCTCTGCCCGCCAGGAGTCCAGCATGAGCCAAACGCCGATCGACAAGCCCTTCACCCTTGCGGGCCGTACCTATCAGTCGCGTCTGCTGGTGGGCACCGGCAAGTACAAGGACCTCGAGGAAACTCGCGATGCCATCGCGGCCTCCGGTGCCGAGATCGTCACCGTCGCCGTGCGCCGCACCAACATCGGCCAGAACCCGGGCGAGCCGAACCTGCTGGACGTGATCTCCCCGGACAAGTACACCATCCTGCCGAACACCGCCGGCTGCTATAACGCCGAAGAGGCCGTGCGCACCTGCCGCCTGGCCCGCGAGCTGCTGGATGGCCACAAGCTGGTCAAGCTGGAAGTCCTGGCCGACCAGAAGACCCTCTTCCCCAACGTCGTCGAAACCCTCAAGGCCGCCGAGCAGCTGGTCAAGGACGGTTTCGACGTCATGGTCTACACCAGCGACGACCCCATCATCGCCCGCCAACTGGCCGAGATGGGCTGCATCGCGGTAATGCCGCTGGCCGGTCTGATCGGCTCCGGCATGGGCATCTGCAACCCCTGGAACCTGCGCATCATCCTCGAGGAAGCCAAGGTTCCAGTGCTGGTGGATGCCGGCGTGGGCACCGCCTCCGACGCCACCATCGCCATGGAACTGGGCTGCGAGGCCGTGCTGATGAACACCGCCATCGCCCATGCGCAGAACCCCGTAATGATGGCCGAGGCCATGAAGCACGCCATAGTCGCCGGCCGCCTCGCCTATCTGGCCGGGCGCATGCCGCGCAAGCTCTACGCCAGCGCCTCGTCGCCGCTGGACGGTCTGATTCGCTGAGATAACCCATGACAGAACACCAGGACTCGCCGGCAGAAGCCGGCGAAGTGCGTCATCGCACCATCAAGAGTTTCGTGATGCGCGCCGGGCGCATGACCGAAGGCCAGCAACGCGGCCTCGACCAGGGCTGGCCGAAGTTCGGCCTGGAGCTGGCCGACGGTCCGCAGGACTTCGACGCCCTGTTCGGTCGCCGCGCGCCGCGCACCTTCGAGATCGGTTTCGGCATGGGCCACGCCACCCTGGAAATGGCTGCCGCCGCGCCGGAGCAGGACTTCATCGGTGTCGAAGTGCACCGTCCCGGTGTCGGCGCGCTGCTCAACGGCGCCATGACCCAGGGCCTCTCCAATATCCGCGTGTACAGCTGCGACGCCCTGGAGGTGCTGCGCGACTGCGTGGCCGACGCCAGCCTCGACCGCGTCCTGCTGTTCTTCCCCGATCCCTGGCACAAGTCCCGCCACCACAAGCGGCGCATCGTCCAGCCGGCCTTTGCCGAACTGGTGCGGCAGAAGCTCAAGGTCGGTGGCGTGCTGCACATGGCCACCGACTGGGAACATTACGCCGAGCACATGCTGGAAGTGATGAACGTCGCGCCCGGCTACCGCAACCTGGCCGAGGACGGCCGCTACGTCCCGCGTCCGGACGAGCGCCCGGTGACCAAGTTCGAGCGCCGCGGCGAGCGCCTCGGCCACGGCGTCTGGGACCTCAAGTTCCAGCGCATCGATTGACCGACCGCCGCTTGGCGGCGGCTCGGCAGACCAGACTAGACCGGGATCACCCGGCACCTCACCTGATCCGACGATAACAACGCCTGCCCATCGGGCGGGCGGCATAAGAATAAGAGCGACGTGGCAGCGCCTGCGTCGTGAGGAGAAGGCTGTGTTGTTGAGAACATTCGGATATCTGCTCCTGGCCGGCTGCACCCTGCAGGCCCAGGCCAAGGTCGACGCTACGCAGGCCGCCCGTCTCGGGCAGGAACTCACCCCGCTGGGCGGCGAACGCGCCGGCAATGCCGCCGGCACCATCCCGGCCTGGGATGGCGGCCTTGCCAGCCCGCCCGCCGGCTACCAGCCGGGTATGCACCACCCCGATCCCTATGCCGGCGAAGCTCCGCGCTTTGTCATCGATAGCAAGAACCTCGGCCAGTACGACAAGCTGCTGACTCCCGGCTACAAGGCCCTGCTGGTCGCGCATCCGGACTACAAGCTGCGGGTCTTCCCGACCCACCGCAGCGCCGCTGCCCCGCAGCGCATCTATGACGTGACCCGCCTCAATGCCGAGAACGGCACCCTGATCGCCGGTGGCAACGGCGTGGAAGGTGCCGCCGCGGGCGTTCCCTTCCCGCTTCCGGCCAACGGCCTGGAAGCCATCTGGAACCACATCCTGCGCTACCGTGGCGAGCAGGTCCATTTCACCACCAACCAGGCGGCGGTCCTCGCCAACGGCAGCTACAACCTGCTCAAGCTGGAACGGGACATCTACTTCGTCTACGGTCGCGATGGCATGACCCCGGGCAACCTGGAGAACACCCTGTTCTTCTACAAGTACCGCGTGGTGGCCCCGGCCAAGCTCTCCGGTTCTGCCCTGGTGGTGCAGGAGACCCTTGACCAGGTGTTGTCGATCCGCAAGGCCTGGCGCTTCAACAGGGGTGAGCGCCGCGTGCGCCGCCTGCCGATGCTGGCCTATGACACCCTGCAGCCAGACAGCAATGGCCTGGCCACCGCCGACGTGGTGGATTCCTACAATGGTGCGCCGGACCGTTATGAGTGGCAGCTGCTGGGCAAGCAGGAAATGCTGGTGCCGTACAACAGCTACGCAGTGCACCAGAAAGGCATCCCCTACGAGCAGATCCTCAAGGCCAGCTACGTGAACCCCGACCTGCTGCGCTACGAGCAGCACCGCGTCTGGGTGGTTGAGGCGAGCCTGCGCAAGGGTTTCAGCCATCCCTATGCCAAGCGGCGGTTCTATCTGGATGAGGACAGCTGGCAGATCCTCGCCGTCGACCTCTACGACAAGGACGGGCACCTGAGCGGCATGCAGGAAAGCCATCCGATCAGCTACTACGATGTACCCATGTTCGGCAGTACGTTGGAAACCATCTACGATTTCGTCGGGAATCGTTACTTCGTCGATGGCCTCGACAACAACGAACCCATGTATGATTTCAACGCCCCGCTCAGCCCAAGGGACTTCACGCCCCAGGCGCTACGACGCGAAGGCAACTGATTCCGGCCTGCCTGGCCATCCCAGCCGCCCTTCGGGGCGGCTTTTTAATGGGCGGGTGTTTTATGGCAAGCGGCAAACCGTAGGGTGCGCCGTGCGCACCGGAAAATCTGCGCGGGTCAACTGGTGCGCACGGCGCACCCTACCGTCGAGCCCTTTGGGGTCATACCGTTCAGTTGATCAGCTCCGCTCCGGTCAGAGTCGCCTCCGGCAATGTCGGCGGTGCCGGGCTGATCTGCAGGTACTTGATGCTTTCCCGGGGTATCAGCAGCAGGTCGCCATCCACTTCGATGCTGAGAAAGGGTGATTCCAGCTGGCGGCGCAGGCCACGGGCGACTTCCACCGGGTCGGCGGATTGCTGGGGGAAGCGCAGGGCCAGGCGCTGGCCATCCTGGAAGTACAGGTAGAGGTGCTTGATCGGCTTCATGGGCGTGCTCCCTGGATTGGCGGCCAGTGGCCGTCGGCCCTAGTTGCGGTCGGCGATGATGCCGATCACGAAGAAGACTAGTAGCAGGACGGGCGCCAGGGTGTAGTTGTTGAAGTAGTCCAGCCCCTTGGCCAGCCAGGGCGTGAGGTAGATCATCGCCAGGCCGTAGCCCACCGCGCACAGCAGTACGAAGAGCAGGGTGCGGAAGAGGAAGTTGAGGCTGCCGATGCGTTGCTGCACCCAGGCGTTGATGGTCGGGCCGAACAGCACCAGCAGGGTGGCCATGATGGCCAGGGCGATATCGTGCAGGTGGCCGCGGCTCCAGCGCGACAGGGTGGCGATCATGTCCAGTACGGCGTCCATCCGGGGTCCTTAGCGGTAGGGTTCGGGAGCAGACGATTCCAAATCCACGGCCCGCCCGTCAAGGCAGGAAATGCTGCAACAGGTCGTTGAGGAACAGTTGGCCTTCGGCGGTGGCCACCAGCCGTTGCGGGTCCTTCTGCAGCAGGCCGCGGGCTTCGGCCTCGCTACGGGCCGCCGCGAGACTGGCCAGCGGCATGCCGGTGCGCTGGGTGAACAGTGCAGCGGGCACGCCGTCGGTGAGGCGCAGCACGTTCATGAGGAATTCGAAGGGCAGCTCGTCCTGGTCCAGGTGGCGCTCGCCGGCCTGGAAGTGCTTGGCCGGGTCCAGGTAGTCCTTCGGCAGGCGGGTCTTCCAGCTGCGGATGATCCGCCCCTCCGGACTGCTCAGCTTGGCGTGGGCACCGGCGCCGATGCCGAGGAAATCGCCGAAGGTCCAGTAATTGATGTTGTGACGCGCGCGCAGGGCGCCCCGGGCGTAGGCGGATACCTCGTACTGGGCATAACCCTGCTCGGCGAGCAGGGCCTGGCCGGCTTCCTGGATGTCCCAGAGGATGTCGTCTTCGGGCAGCTCGGGCGGCTGGCTCCAGAACACCGTGTTCGGCTCCATGGTCAGCTGGTACCAGGAGAGGTGCGTCGGGCCCTGGGCGATGGCGGTGCGCAGGTCTTCCAGGGCGTCCTCGATGGATTGCTCCGGCAGGCCGTGCATCAGGTCCAGGTTGAAATTATCGAAGCCGGCGCGGCGCGCCATGTCGGCGGCGCGGACGGCTTCCTCGCCATTGTGGATACGCCCCAGGGCCTTGAGCTTGGCCTCCTGGAAGCTCTGCACGCCGATGGACAGGCGATTGATGCCGAGCTTGCGGTAGGCGGCGAACTTGGCCTGCTCGAAGGTGCCGGGGTTGGCTTCGAGGGTGATCTCGATGTCGCGGGCGAAGGGTACCTGCTGTTCCACGCCGTCCAGCAGCCGGCCGATGGCGTTGGCGCTGAACAGGCTGGGGGTGCCGCCGCCGAAGAAGATCGACGTCAGTTCACGACCGTGGACGTGGCCCAGGTCCTGCTCGAGGTCGGCCAGCAGGGCATCGATATAGGCCTCTTCAGGCAGCTCGGAGCCGGCGGCGTGGGAGTTGAAATCACAATAGGGGCATTTGCGCACGCACCAGGGAATATGGACGTAGAGCGCCAGGGGCGGCAGCTGGAAGCCCAGTTCGCTTCCAGCCGCCGGGTGCGGGCTTGCGGCTTTCATATCCCCAGCCGCTGTTTGAGCAGGGCCATGGCGCGGGCGCGGTGGCTGAGCCGGTTCTTGTCGATGGGGGAGAGTTCGGCGCTGGAGCATTCGCATTCGGGGACCCAGAACAGCGGGTCGTAGCCGAAGCCGTGATCGCCACGGGCCTCGAACAGGATGCGACCGCGCCAGATGCCCTCGCAGAGGATCGGCAGCGGGTCGTCGGCGTGGCGCAGCAGGGCCAGGCTGCAGATGAACTGGGCGCCACGCTCCACCTCGGGGACGTCGCGCAGTACATCCAGGAGCTTGGCGTTGTTGGCCGCATCGCCCTTGCCATCGGCATAGCGCGCCGAGTAGATGCCGGGCGCGCCGCCGAGGGCATCCACCGCCAGGCCCGAGTCGTCTGCCAGTGCCGGCAGGCCGGATAGCCGCGCCGCGTTGCGTGCCTTGAGGATGGCGTTCTCGACGAAGGACAGACCGGTCTCTTCCGGCTCCACATCACTGAACTCGGCGATGGAGCGCACCTTCACGCTGTCGCCGAGCATGGCCTGGAGTTCCTTGAGTTTGCCGGCGTTGTGGCTGGCCAGCACCAGTTCTTTGAAAGGCATCATTGGTCGGGGAAGAATTCCTGGTCGAAGCTGAAGCTGTGCGGCGCTTCGTCACCGCGCTGCACGTTGAGGGTGAAGTTCAGCACCTCGCGCTCGTCGAAGGGGAACTGCGCCAGATAGTAGATGGCCTCGCCTTCGTTCACCTGCTTGAACTTGAGCGCGGTGACCTGGCCCATCAGGTTCTTCACCTGGCCACTGACCTGCGCGGTGCTGGCCTTGCCAGCCTTGAGCACGGCAACGTTGACCACGCCCTGGGTCTTGCTGCGGGTCAGGCCGACCGCGGCGGCGATGTCCGGCTGCAGGAAGCTGGAGTTGAAGGCGTTGTAGTGCACGTCCAGGTCGCCGAAAGTCTGCTTGCGCTCGGCGGCCGCCGGCAGGGCAAGGCAAAGGGCGAAGAGGAGCAGGGCTAGACGACGCATGGTGGGTCTCCTTTGATTCAGACCGCGACGCGGTGGTCCGCAAGTCCCGGGCCGCTGACGCGATAGATGCCGATCTCACCCAACAGATTAGGCCAAACCCGGCTCGGCAGGTTGTGCCGGTGCGCGTTGTCCACGGCGAGGCGATCGAGGACCCTCACCTGCATCTCGCGGCACAGTGCCTCGAAGTCCTTGAAGGTGCAGAAGTGGATGTTCGGCGTGTTGTACCAGGTGTAGGGCAGGAACTCCGACACCGGCATGCGCCCGTAGCGCGCCAGGTACCAGCGGCAACGCCAGTGGCCGAAGTTGGGGAAGGTGATGATGCACTCGCGGCCGACCCGCAGCATTTCCTTGAGGATGCGGTCGGGGTAGTGCACGGCCTGCAGCGCCTGGGTCATCACCACCACGTCGAAGCTGTTGCTGGCGAAGTTGCCCAGGCCCTTGTCCAGGTCCTGTTCGATCACGTTGATGCCACGGTCGATGCAGTGGGCGATGTTTTCCGGGTCGATCTCCAGGCCGTAGCCGCTGACCTGCTTGTGGTCGCGCAGCCAGGCCAGCAGTTCACCACGGCCGCAGCCGAGGTCGAGTACCCGGCTGCCAGCTGGAATCCAGTCCTGGATGATGTCGAGGTCGGCACGCATGGGTTACACCGCAATCCTGTTCATGTAGCTGCTGAAGGCCTGGAGGTAGCGCGGGATCGGCATGAGGAAGGCATCGTGGCCCTGGGGCGCATCGATCTCCAGGTAGCTGACGTTCTTTCGCGCGGCCATCAGGGCGTCGACGATTTCCCGCGAGCGCGCCGGGGAGAAACGCCAGTCGGTGGTGAAGGACAGCACGCAGAAGTCCGCCTTGGCTGCCGCCAGGGTGCGTGCCAGGTCGCCGTCATCGGCGGCGGCCGGATCGAAGTAATCCAGGGCCTTGGTCATCAGCAGGTAGGTGTTGGCGTCGAAGCGACCGGAGAACTCCTCGCCCTGGTAGCGCAGGTAGCTTTCCACCTGGAATTCCACGCTGTGGAAGTCGTAGTTGAGCTTCTCGCTCTTCAGGCCGCGGCCGAATTTCTCACCCATGGCGTCATCCGACAGGTAGGTGATGTGGCCCACCATGCGCGCCAGCATCAGGCCGCGCTTGGGGATCACGCCCTGTTCCTGGAAGTGTCCGCCGTGGAACTCCGGGTCGGTGAGGATGGCCTGGCGCGCCACCTCGTTGAAGGCGATGTTCTGCGCCGAGAGCTTGGGCGCCGAGGCGATGGCCAGGCAGTGGCGCACGCGCTCCGGGTAGCTGATGGTCCACTGCAGGGCCTGCATGCCGCCGAGGCTGCCGCCCACAACGGCGGCCCACTGCTGGATGCCGAGGGTATCGGCCAGGCGCGCCTGGCTGTTGACCCAATCCTCCACCGTCATCACCGGGAAGTCGGCGCCGAAGGGCGCGCCGGTGGCCGGGTTGATGCTGGAAGGGCCGGTGGAGCCGTTGCAGCCGCCCAGGTTGTTCAGGCTGACGACGAAGAACTTCAGGGTATCGATGGCCTTGCCCGGGCCGATGCAGCTGTCCCACCAGCCGGGCTTGCGGTCTTCCATGCTGTGGTAGCCGGCCGCGTGGTGGTGGCCGGACAGCGCGTGACAGATCAGCACCGCATTGCTGCGGGATTCGTTCAGCTCGCCGTAGGTTTCATAGACCAGTTCGTAGTCGGCCAGGCTGCGGCCGCAGGCCAGTGCCAGCGGCTCGCTGAAGCGCTGCACCCGGGGGCTGACCAGGCCGACGGAATCTGCGGGAATGGCGGTGGGCATCGCGACCCTGCTCTCTATTTTGGAAGGGCGCCAGTCTAAAGAGCGCCGTCCCCAGCGGCAAGCGCGCGGGGAGGCGGCCAAGACGTCGAATAATCAGCTGCTGCGGGGGTCAGGCAGACTCGCCGCCACGTTGTATGCGGGGGGGCAGGGGCAGGTTGACCACTTTGGCCATGCGCTGGATCGGCGAGGGGCGGCGGAAGGTGCGGAGCATCTCGTTGGCCTCGGCGATCTGCTGCTCCAGTTCCTCGGCGTAGCGCTCCAGCTGCTGGCCGCGCTGGCGGGTCAGCTGGGTTTCCTGGGCCAGGGCCTTGAGTCGCAGCATGTGGGTTTCCAGCAGCTGCTTGTGCTCCAGGGTGTGTTGCATCAACGGCATCAGCGCGTCGCTGGCCCATTGGATGACTTCCTGGCGCAGGCGCTGGTGCATGCCGATCACTTCCTGCACCAGGGTCTCGAAGAAGCGCTTGCCCAGCAGGCGCTGCTCGGTCAGCAGGGTCTTGGGATGCAGGCGGAACTGGTCGGCCTTTTCACGCAGCTGGGCGATCTCGCGCAGGTAGCGCTGCGCATTGAACTGCGGCCCGTCGACGCCGTGCAGCGGGTTTTCATCGTTGTGCCGGCGGTAGATGGCCGCGACCATCTTGTTGGCCATGTCCGCTTCGTGCTCCAGGCTGTGCAGGTCGTGCTCCAGCGCGCGGAAGAAATGCAGGATGGCCTGGTTGATGCCCAGGGTGGTCCAGCTGCCGGTGAGTTCGCGGCGCAGGCGTGCCAGGTGTTCATCCAGGCGCTCCTGGCGGGCGGCGTTGCGCAAGTTATCGCCCTGGCGCTTGAGCAGGCGCTGGTTGGTCTTCAGGCCGAGCAGGCGACGGTGGTGCCGGGCGTGGTCTTCCTTGGTGCGGGCGGTCAGCTCGAAGAGCATCTGGCCGTTGTCCTGCTGGTGGCTGTCGAGCATCGCCTGCTGTTCGCGGACCTTTTCCAGGCGGAGATTGAGCACATGCAGGCTGTTCTGCAGCAGCGCCATCATCTGGTGGGCCACGTTGTCTTCGATCAGCCGTTCCTTCTGGGTGACGATGCGCTCGCAGAGCAGTTCTTCCAGGGCGCCGATCTGACTGCGGGCAAGCAGTTCGTCGTCGTTGCGCACCTTGGCCAGCAGCGCCTGCTTGGCCGAGAGCGGCAAGATATCCTCCCGGCGAATGCCGAGCTGGCGCGCAGTGGTTTCCTGGATGCGGGTGATGGCGTTCTGCACGAAGCTGTCGCCGGCCAGGTCGTCCCAGAGGACGTCGATCTTGTTCAGCACGGCGAACAGGTGGGTCTGGGCGTCCCCGTCCAACTGGCGGATGTGTTGTTGCCAGACGCCCATGTCGCTGGCGGTGACGCCGGTATCGGCCGAGAGCAGGAAGACGATGGCCTGGGCGCTGGGCAACATCGACAGGGTCAGCTCGGGTTCGCTGCCGAGGGCGTTCAGTCCGGGGGTATCGAGGATACGCAGGCCCTGGCGCAGCAGCGGGTGGTCGAAGTTGACCATGGCGTGGCGCCAGGCCGGCACCAGCACTTCGCCGGGGCGGCCGGTGGCGTCGAGCATGTCCGGGTGGAAGCCCAGCTGGATGGCTTGTTCCACCGGCATGGGTTTGGTCCGTGCCACCTGGGTGAAGGCCTGGATCATGTTGTCCGGGTCGCTCGGGTCCAGCGGGATGTTCACCCAGTGGCGCGGCGCGCGCTTGAACTGCGCCACGCTGGCGGAGGCGGTGCGCGACTCGATGGGCAGCAGGCGGATGTAGGAACGCTCGGAGCGGGGGTCGTAGAACAGTTCGGTGGGGCACATGGTGGTGCGCCCCGCCTGGGAGGGCAGCATGCGCTGGCCGAATTCGGAGAAGAACAGGCAGTTGATCAGTTCGGTCTTGCCGCGGGAGAACTCGCCGACGAAGGCCAGGGTGATGTGGTCGGTGCGGAGCAGGCGCTGGGCGCGTTCCAGCTTGGCGCAGAGCGCGTCGGAATTGAGCCGGTTGTGTTCGAGCCAGCTTCTATAGCGGGTGATCTCCCGCAATAGCTCGCGCTTCCAGGCAACGTATGCGTCGACTTGCTGACTGAGACGCTCCATGCTCATTCAGGCTCTCCTCGTAATCACGCATCCTGCGTACGGGAACGGACGAACTTCAAATTGGACTGCCGACGATGCTGGCGGTTGCACACCCCCCTCAGGAAATTTTCCCGGAGCAAGTACAGGCACAGTGCCAGCTAGTCATTGCTGGGCATTATCCGCCTTGGTCACCGTCAGTCAATCGCCGGTACGACAACGCCCGCCTTAAGGTCGGTCATGGCCGCCGAGCGGTCAGTCCGGGCAGGTCGGGGAGGATTCGCGGGCGCTGGATACGCACCCGCTTCTGACGGTTCAATTCGCCGCTTTCCAGGCTCACCTGGCTCTTGGCGACGCCGAAGGCCGCCGCCAGGAAGGCCATGAGATGGGCATTGGCCTTGCCTTCCACCGGTGGCGCGGTGAGGCGGATCTTCAGGCGCTCGCCGTGCAGCCCGGCGAACTCGTCGCGGCTCGCCTTGGGCTGCAGGTGGCAGTCGAGGATCAGGTCCTCGCCCGCCCAGCGGTACCAGCTCACAGGAAGGGGCTGAGGATCTGCGGCATGCCGGTCATGGCGGCGAGATTGCCGATCACCAGCATATCCAGCAGTTTCAGCGCAATGAAGGCGAAGATCGGCGAAATATCCAGGCCGCCGAGGTTCGGCAGCAGCTTGCGGAACGGCATCAGCAACGGTTCGCAGATCTGGTTCACCAGCTGGGCGCCGGGGTTGTAGCTGCCCGGGGCGACCCAGGACAGGATCACGCTGATGATCAGGGCGAAGAAGAACACCTTCAGGAACAGCGAGGTGACGCCGATGATCGACCAGATCAGCAGCTGCAGCAGGTAGCCGCCGACACCGTAGCCCATCAGGGTCAGGGTGACGATCATCAGCAGCAATTGCACCAGGATGGCCAGCACCAGGGAGGCCAGGTCGAGGCCGCCGAAGCCGGGAATGATCTTGCGCAGCGGGTTGAGCAGCGGCTTGGTGGCGCGTACCACGAACTGGCTCAGCGGGTTGTAGAAGTCGGCGCGCACCAGTTGCAGGATGAAACGCAGCAGGACAATCAGCAGGTAGAGGCTGCCGAGGGTCTGGATCACATAGATGGCGGCGGTGTTGAGTCCGGTCATCGAAAGCTCCTTATTGGCCCAGTTGTTCGGCCAGTTCGGCCGAGCGCCGGTCGGCGGCGTCCAGGGCCTGTTGCACCAGGGCTTCGAAGCCGCCGGCCTGGAAAGTCTTGATCGCCGCTTCGGTGGTGCCGTTGGGCGAGGTCACGCGGCGGCGCAGCTCGGCGGCGTCGACGTCGCTGGAAACCGCCATGCGCGCCGCGCCAAGGGCGGTCTGCAGGGTCAGTTGCTCGGCGGTGGCGCGAGGCAGGCCGAGTTTCTCGCCGGCGGCGGTCATGGCCTCCATCAGCAGGAAGAAGTAGGCCGGGCCGCTGCCGGACACGGCGGTGACGGCATCGATCAGCTTCTCGTCATCCAGCCAGAGGGCGATTCCCACGGCGGACAGCAGTTGCTCGGCTTGCTTGCGCTGGGCGGCGCTGACTTCGGCGTTGGCGTACAGGCCGCTGGCGCCCTGGCCCACCAGCGCCGGGGTATTGGGCATGCAACGCACGATCGGGCGCGGGCCGAGCCAGGCGGCCAGACTGGCGCAGGGGATGCCGGCGGCGATGGACACCACCAGTTGACCATCCTTCAGGCTGGGCGCCAGGGCCTGGCAGACGCTCTTCATGACCTGCGGCTTGGTGGCCAGGACCACCACGTCGGCGCCGTTCACGGCGTCGGCGTTGCGCTCCACCACCTCGATGCCGTGCTCGGCGGCGATCTTCGCGCGCTGCTCGGCGCCGGGGTCGCTGGCGCGGATGTGGTCAGCGGCGACGCCCTGGGCGCGCAGGCCGCCGATCAGGCTGGCGGCCATGTTGCCGGCGCCGATGAATGCAATGCGGGGAGTGCTCATGAATGCTTCCTTTATAAATGCTAGGGCTGGCCGTAGTCGCGGGCGCCGAACAGCGCGGTGCCGATACGCACCCAGGTGGCGCCTTCGGCGATGGCCGCTTCGAGGTCATGGCTCATGCCCATGGACAGGGTGTCCAGGGAGGGGTTCAGTGCCTCCTGCAGCTGGCGCAGGCGGGCGAAGGCGGCATGCTGCTCCGCCGGGTCTTCGGTGGGCTCGGGGATCGCCATCAGCCCGCGCAGGCGCAGGTTGGGCAGCTCGGCCACGGCGGCGGCCAGCTCTGGCAGCTCCTCGGGCGCGCAACCGGACTTGCTGGCTTCACCGCTGACGTTCACCTGCAGGCAGATGTTCAAGGGCGGCAGATGCGCCGGACGCTGGGCCGAGAGGCGTTCGGCGATCTTCAGGCGATCCACCGAGTGCACCCAGTGGAAATGTTCGGCAATGGCTTTGGTCTTGTTCGACTGGATCGGACCGATGAAATGCCAGGTCAGCGCCAGGTCGGTGAGTTCGGTCTGCTTGGCCAGGGCTTCCTGCAAGTAGTTCTCACCGAAGTCGGCGACGCCGCAGGCGAAGGCTTCACGGATCGCTCCAGCGGGTTTGGTCTTGCTCACGGCCAGCAGGCCGATGCTTGAAAAATCTCGCCCGAAGGCTTGCGCCGCCTCACGGATACGCGCGCGAACCTTTGCAATATTGTCTGCTATCGTGGACATTACCTGCGCTCTACAGCCCGGCCTGAGTGGGGTCTGCGGCATTCTAACCGCTTGATGTGAATTGGGGAGTCCCATGGACATTACTGAGCTGCTTGCCTTCAGCGCCAAGCAGGGCGCTTCGGACCTGCATCTCTCCGCCGGGCTGCCGCCCATGATCCGTGTCGACGGCGATGTACGTCGGATCAACCTGCCGCCGCTGGACCACAAGCAGGTCCACGCGCTGATCTACGACATCATGAACGACAAGCAGCGCAAGGATTACGAAGAGTTCCTCGAGACCGACTTCTCCTTCGAAGTGCCGGGCGTCGCGCGCTTCCGGGTCAACGCCTTCAACCAGAATCGCGGCTCTGGCGCCGTGTTCCGGACCATTCCCTCCAAGGTGCTGACCATGGAGGACCTCGGCATGGGCGAGATCTTCAAGAAGATCTCCGACGTGCCCCGCGGCCTGGTGCTGGTCACCGGCCCCACCGGCTCGGGCAAGTCCACCACCCTGGCGGCGATGCTCGACTACCTGAACAGCACCAAGTACCACCACATCCTCACCGTGGAAGACCCGATCGAATTCGTCCACGAATCGAAGAAGTGCCTGATCAACCAGCGGGAAGTGCACCGCGACACCCTGGGCTTCAACGAAGCCCTGCGTTCGGCCCTGCGGGAAGACCCGGACATCATCCTGGTGGGTGAGATGCGTGACCTGGAAACCATCCGCCTGGCGCTGACCGCCGCGGAAACCGGCCACCTGGTATTCGGTACCCTGCACACCACCTCCGCGGCCAAGACCATCGACCGGGTAGTCGACGTGTTCCCCGCCGAGGAAAAGGCCATGGTCCGCTCCATGCTCTCCGAATCCCTCCAGTCGGTGATCTCCCAGACCCTGCTGAAGAAGATCGGCGGCGGCCGGGTGGCGGCCCACGAGATCATGATCGGCACCCCGGCCATCCGTAACCTGATCCGCGAGGACAAGGTGGCGCAGATGTACTCCGCCATCCAGACCGGCGGCTCCCTCGGCATGCAGACCCTCGACATGTGCCTCAAGGGCCTGGTCAGCAAGGGCCTGGTCAGCCGCGAGAGCGCGCGGGAGAAGGCCAAGAGCCCGGAAAGCTTCTGACACGCCTGAACGGCACCGTACCCGAACAGCGAGAAAGCCATGGAATTCGAGAAACTGCTGCGCCTGATGGTGGAAAAAGGCGGTTCGGACCTCTTCATCACGGCCGGCGTAGCGCCGTCGATGAAGGTCAACGGCAAGATCATGCCGGTGACCAAGAACCCCATGTCGCCGGAAATGACCCGGGAAACCGTACTGGGCGTGATGAACGAACAGCAGCGCCGCGAGTTCGCCGAGAACCACGAGTGCAACTTCGCCATCAGCGCCAGGGGCATCGGCCGCTTCCGCGTCAGCGCCTTCTACCAGCGCAACCTGGTGGGCATGGTGCTGCGCCGGATCGAGACCAACATCCCCACCATCGACGAGCTCAAGCTGCCGGAGATCCTCAAGAAGCTGGCGCTGACCAAGCGCGGCCTGGTGCTCTTCGTTGGCGCCACCGGCACCGGCAAGTCCACCTCCCTGGCGGCGATGATCGGCCACCGCAACAAGAACAGCAGCGGCCACATCATCTCCATCGAAGACCCGATCGAATTCATCCACCAGCACCAGAGCTGCATCGTCACCCAGCGCGAGGTGGGGATCGATACCGAGTCCTTCGAGGTGGCCCTGAAAAACACCCTGCGCCAGGCGCCGGACGTGATCCTGATCGGCGAGGTGCGGACCCGCGAGACCATGGACCACGCCATCGCCTTCGCCGAGACCGGCCACCTGTGCCTGGCCACCCTGCACGCCAACAACGCCAACCAGGCGCTGGACCGTATCATCAACTTTTTCCCGGCCGACCGGCAGCAGCAGGTGTGGATGGACCTGTCGCTGAACCTCAAGGCCATCGTCGCCCAGCAGCTGGTGCCCGCGCCCGATGGCAAGGGGCGCCGCGCGGTGATCGAGGTGCTGATCAACACCCCGCTGGTCGCCGACCTGATCCGCAAGGGCGAGGTACACGAGCTCAAGCCGTTGATGAAACGCTCCACCGAGCACGGCATGCAGACCTTCGACCAGGCGCTCTACAACCTCTATTCCCAGGGCGAGATTACCTACGAGGACGCGCTGCTCTACGCCGACTCGGCCAACGACCTGCGCCTGATGATCAAGCTCGGCTCGGAAACCGACGGCGAACACCTGCAGCACATGAGTGACGGCCTGTCGCTGCAGGTTTCCGAAGAAAACCCCGGGCGCCGCTTCCGCTAGCCCGCCGCCCCTGAACAAGCCCGCTTCGGCGGGCTTGTTCATGTTCGGTTGCAGAGCGTTGGTTGGCGCCGAGCAAAGCTAAGCCCGACAATAGGCGCCGTCCCTTTCACACCCTGCAGGAGGCAACATGGACGCACGTCTGGACACCCACAGCAAGGTCATCGGCTACCTGCTGTGGATCTTCGGATTTCTCGGTTCCCACCGCTTCTACTATGGCAAGCCGATCACCGGCACCCTCTGGTTCTTCACCCTCGGCCTGTTCTTCATCGGCTGGATCATCGACCTCTTCCTGATCCCGTCCATGGACCGCGAAGCCTCCCTGCGCTTCAACCCCGGCCAGTACGACTACAACGTCGCCTGGATACTGCTGACCTTCCTCGGTGTCTTCGGCGTGCACCGCATGTACCAGGGCAAATGGATCAGCGGCATCCTCTACCTGCTCACGGGTGGCTTCTTCCTGGTCGGCGTGCTCTATGACTTCTGGACCCTGAACACCCAGATCTCCGTGCTCAACGCCCGCTAGGGCGCTTTGACTTGTAGGGGCGAATTCATTCGCCAATCGGACCGACAGGTCCGACCAGCGATACCCGTCGGGGGCGCTGCGCACCCCTTGGCGAATGAATTCGCCCCTACAGAGAATCCCTGGATCTGTTTCCCCTTCGTCGGAACCCATGGCGGGCCCGCGACTCGCGGCCTATGTTGCTGCGTGGGGCGACCGCTTCGCCCCCTGCCTGGTCGCGCAAGGAGGTGACGCCATGAACAGCGCCAAAGATGTCCGCCCCGCCGTCCTCGACCTGATCGGCAATACCCCGCTGGTGCGGGTCACCCGTTTCGACACCGGCCTGTGCACGCTCTTCCTCAAGCTGGAATCCCAGAATCCCGGCGGCTCCATCAAGGACCGCATCGGTATCGCCATGATTAACAGTGCCGAGCGTGACGGCCGGCTGAAGCCCGGCGGCACGATAGTCGAGGCCACCGCCGGCAATACCGGCCTGGGCCTGGCGCTGGTAGGACGCGCCAAGGGCTACCGGGTGGTGCTGGTGGTGCCGGACAAGATGTCCACCGAGAAGGTGTTGCACTTGAAGGCCATGGGGGCGGAGGTCCACATCACCCGCTCCGATGTCGGCAAGGGCCACCCCGAGTACTACCAGGACCTGGCCGGCCGCCTGGCCGCGCAGATTCCCGGCGCCTTCTTCGCCGACCAGTTCAACAACCCGGCCAACCCCCTGGCCCACGAATGCACCACCGGGCCGGAAATCTGGCAGCAGACCAGCCAGGACGTGGACGCCATAGTGGTCGGCGTCGGCTCTGCCGGCACCCTGACCGGCCTGACCCGCTATTTCCGCCGGGTGCAGCCCGACCTGGAAATGGTCCTGGCCGATCCGGTGGGGTCCATCGTCGCCGAGTACACCCGCAGCGGCACCCTCGGCACGCCCGGCTCCTGGGCGGTGGAGGGCATAGGCGAGGACTTCATTCCAGGCATCGCCGACCTTTCCAGCGTGCGCTGCGCCTACTCCATCAGCGACGAGGACAGCTTCGGCCATGCCCGCGAGCTGTTGCGACAAGAGGGCATACTCGGCGGCTCTTCCACCGGCACCCTGCTGGCTGCGGCACTGCGTTACTGCCGCGAGCAGAAGACGCCCAAACGGGTGGTCAGCTTCGTCTGCGACACCGGCACCCGCTACCTGTCGAAGATCTACAACGACCAGTGGATGACCGACCAGGGGCTGTTGGCGCGCAAGCGCTACGGCGACCTGCGCGACCTGATTGCGCGGCGCTTCGAGGATGGCCGGGTGATCAGCGTCGGCTCGGACGATACCTTGCTCACCGCCTTCCAGCGCATGCGCCTGGCCGACGTCTCGCAGTTGCCGGTGCTGGATGACGGGCACCTGGTCGGGGTGGTCGACGAGTCCGACATCCTGCTCGGCGTGCACGCCGACGCCACCCACTTCCGCCAGCCGGTGTCCAGCGTCATGACCACCCGTCTGGAGACCCTGGCGCCGGATGCCAGCCTGGCCGAACTGCAGGCCGAACTCGACCGCGGCCTGGTTGCGATCATTGCCGACGCTTCGGGCTTCCACGGCCTGATTACCCGTTTCGACCTGCTCAACCACCTGCGGAGGAGCCTTCCATGAGCCAGCGGGATGACAACAGCAATCGGGCCTTCGCCACCCGCGTCATCCACGCCGGCCAGGCCCCGGACCCCTCCACCGGCGCCATCATGCCGCCGATCTACGCCAACTCCACCTACGCCCAGGCCAGCCCCGGCGTGCACAAGGGCCTGGACTACGGTCGCTCCCACAACCCCACGCGCTGGGCCCTGGAGCGCTGCGTGGCCGACCTGGAAGGCGGCGCCCAGGCGTTCGCCTTCGCCTCCGGCCTGGCGGCCATCGGCACGGTGCTGGAGCTGCTGGACAGCGGCGCCCACATAGTCGCCAGCAATGACCTCTACGGCGGCACCTTCCGCCTCTTCGAGCGGGTGCGCCGGGCCAGTGCCGGGCTCCGCTTCAGCTTCGTCGATTTCAGCGACATCGCCACCATCAAGGGCGCGATCCAGGACGATACCCGCATGCTCTGGGTGGAGACGCCGAGCAACCCGCTGTTGCGCCTGGCCGACCTCGAGGCCATCGTCGAGCTCTGCCAGGGACGCGGCATCATCCTGGTGGCGGACAACACCTTCGCCAGCCCCTGGGTGCAACGGCCGCTGGAGCTGGGATTCGACCTGGTGGTGCATTCCACCACCAAGTACCTCAATGGCCACTCCGACGTGATCGGCGGCATCGCCGTCGTGTCCGGCGACGGCCGTTGCGAGCCGTTGCGTGAACGCCTGGGATTCCTGCAGAACGCCGTGGGGGCCATCGCCGGTCCGTTCGACGCCTTCCTCACCCTGCGCGGGGTGAAGACCCTGGCCCTGCGCATGGAACGTCACTGCAGCAACGCCCTGGAGCTGGCCTACTGGCTGGAACACCAGCCACAGGTGGCGCGGGTCTACTACCCCGGCCTGCAGTCCCATCCGCAGCACGCGCTGGCGCGACGGCAGATGCACGGCTATGGCGGGATGATCTCCCTCGACCTGAAGGCGGACCTGGCCGGCACCAAGCGCTTCCTCGAAGCGGTGGGCATCTTCACCCTGGCGGAAAGCCTGGGCGGGGTTGAAAGCCTGATCGAGCACCCGGCGATCATGACCCACGCCAGCATCCCGGCGGAGATCCGCGCCGAGCTGGGCATCGGCGATTCGCTGGTGCGGCTGTCGGTGGGCGTGGAGGACGTGGAAGACCTGCGCGAGGACCTGGCGCAGGCGTTGGAGCGGGTCTGACGGTTCTGGATCACTACCGCGCAGCCTGGTGAGTATCCCCCTCTCCCCAGCCCTCTCCCTGAGGGAGAGGGAGCGGTCCGTGCAGGATGGTCGGCCCTGAGTCACCCCTCTCCCGCTTGCGGGAGAGGGGCCGGGGGAGAGGGCAGTCCCCCGCGTGCCTCAGTTGCCAGGCACCAGTTTCAGCACCTCGCGGCTATTGGCCTTCACCTCGTCCTCGGCAAAGTGCATCGGCACGTATTCGCCGCGCAGGTAAGCCTCGGCCTGGTCCTTGTAGTGGCGATCGAAGGGCACGCCGCTCTGGCCTACCGGGTTGATGCCCAGGGCGTGTTCGGCATCGGCCAGGTCCACCAGGCGGCGGGTGGAGGGGCCATAGAACACTTCCCAGGGCGCCGGGCCGACGCGGTTGGACAGATTGTTGGGCACTTCGTGACCACCCGGCGCGGCGAAGGGGCCGACATTGAACAGCAGGTTCAGCGGCTTCTGCTGGCCCAGCGCGTGGATGTGGGTCAGGGGGTGGGCGTTGCCCCAGAGCCATTTCGCGCTGTCATCTCCCAGCGTCTGCTTCAGGTGCGCCAGGCTGGCCTGCCAGGCGGCCTTGACCACCTCGGCGCGGCTTTCCTTCTGCGGGGTGTCGCGCTTGTCCCACCAGGGCGAAGTGGCATCGGCGGCCAGGCGCGGCAGGGCGGCGTCGAGCACGCGGGTCTGCAGCAGGCTGTCGAAGAAGGCGTTGCCCAGTTCGTCGTGCATGGCGGCCTTGGCCAGCTCGTAGATGAGCTGGTTGAACAGGGTGGCGGCGATGGAGTCCAGCTTGTGCTCACCGTCCCAGCCGGCCAGTTGCTCCACCAGGGCCTTTTCCCGGTCATCAGCCGCCGCGCGCAGCTCGTCCAGCAGCGGGGCCAGCAGGCGCGGGCCATAGCCGGTGCCGGTGTCCAGCTGTAGCGCCTGGCTGTTCTGTACATCCCATTTCACCCCGGGCTGGGCCAGGCGCTCATTCAGGCGCTGGCCGCGGTCCGGCAGGTTGTAATAGCCGGGAATGGCGGCGCCGGTGGGCGACAGCGGCTGGTAGTTGGCCGAGACGATGTAGCCGCGTTCCGGATTCTCTTCCTGGGGGTTGGCGCTGAAGGGCAGGAAGCCGGGCTTGTCTGCCTCGCTGGTGCTGCCGTCGAGGATGAAGGTCGGATTCACGCCTTCCGGGCGTTGCGGCAGCTTGGCCGCGGCCCACCAGCCGATATCGCCACCGGCGTTGGCCCAGACGACGTTCAGCCCCGGGGCGTGGATCTTCTCGGCGGCGGCGCGGGCCTTGACCAGGCTGTCGGCGCGGTTGAGCTGGTAGAAGGCGTCGAGGATGGGGTTCTCGGTCTCCAGGAACGCCCACCACATGGCGATGGGCGTCTTGCCGGCGGCCGCGCCCAGGGCATCGTTGATGATGGGGCCGTGGGGCGAGCGGCGCAGGGTCAGCTTCACCGGTTCGCCATCCTTGACCTGGATGGTTTCTTCGCGGCTCTGCAGGTTCACCCACTGGCCCTGGTACCAGACCTGGTCGGGGTTGTCCGGGTTGCTCTTCTCGGCGATCAGGTCGAGGTCGTCGTTCTGGAACATGGTCAGGCTCCAGGCGAACTGCCGGTTGTGGCCCAGGGAGGCGACCGGGTTGAGGGCTTGGTGGTGGCCATAGAGTTCGAAGCCCGGATAGGAAAGCTGCGCCTCGTACCAGACCGCCGGCACGGCGAAGCGGATGTGCGGGTCGCCGGCCAGCAGCGGCTTGCCGCTGGCGGTGCGGCTGCCGGAGACGGCCCAGGCGTTGCTGCCCTCGAACTGCGGCAGGCCGGCTTCCACCAGCGCCTGCTGGCTGAGCTGCGCCAGGCGGTTGAGGTCCTGCCAGTCGGCGCTGGCCAGGGGCTGGCTGATCACGCCTTCGGGGTGCCAGTCGAGGTCGAAGGCTTTCAGGTAGTCGGCGCCGAGTTCGTCGCGCACATAGGTCATCACCGGCTCGGTGCGGAAGGCGGCGGCGAAGCTGTAGGCCATGTAGCCGGCTACCGAGAGGGTGTCGGCGACGGTGAAGGGGCGCTTCTCGATGCCCAGCAGATCGAACTCCACCGGCGCCGGCCGGCTGTCCTGGTATTGGTTGATGCCGTCGAGGTAGGCGGCGAGGGCCTTGGCCGCCGGGCTGTTCATGTCCATCTTGCCGGCGTATTCGTCGGCGTGGGCGCGGATGCCGAGGGTGCGGAACAGGCGGTCGGTATCCACCAGACGGGCGCCGAGAATTTCCGCCAGCTCGCCACGGGCCAGGCGGCGCAGCATTTCCATCTGGAACAGGCGGTCCTGGGCATGCACGAAGCCCAGGGCGCGGTACAGGTCGGTTTCGTTGGCGGCCTGGATATGCGGCACGCCGCGTTCGTCGTAGCGCACCGTCACCGGGGCCTGGAGATGGGGCAGGGACAGCTCGCCGCTGCGCAGCGGCTTCTTGCTCTCGCTGTACCAGGCGGCGCCCGCGGCAGCCGCCGCGACGATGACGGCCAGGACGGTCAGGGTGCGTTTCATGCACGGTTCTCCTTGTTGTGGTCGCGGCATTCTCTCCAAGCTGACCTTTTCGGGCATTGACCAGAGACTTCATGGCTGGAAGTCTTCGGTCAATTTCGTGGAGCCAGTCATGTCCAACGCCGAGCCCGATGCCGCCGCCCTTGCGCCCCTGACCCATTCCGCCACCCTGCGTCGCCTGCTTTACGAAGCCTTGGCGGAGCTGGGCCTGGACCCCGGGCAGGTCTACCTGGGCGTCAACCAGCATCGTCGCCGGGGAGCGCCACCAGTGGACGGCCGCCTGCGCCACGACGATGCGCCGCAGTTCTGGCTGGCTGCCGACGGCTTGACCGGCGACCCGGATATCGGCCTGCATCTGGGCGAAGTGATGAAGCCGCGCCTGCTCGATGTGGTGGGTTACCTGCTGCTGGCCAGCCGCGACCTGGGCGAGGCGCTGGCGAGCTTCCTGCGTTTCCAGCACATCCTCTCCGGTGGCTTCGTCGCCCAGCTGCGGATCGACGGAGCCCGGGCATGCCTGGTGATTGACCTCAACTACCTGGGTTTTTCTTCCCTGCGCCAGCAGATGGAGTGCCTGGCCCTGCTGTTCGCCAAACTGTTGGGATCAATCACCGACGGCGAGTTCCGCCTGGACGGCGTGCAATTCCGCCATCCCCGGCCGGCACGGGTGAGCGAACACCTGCGCTTGTTCGGCCTGCTGCCCGAATTCGGCTGCGAGCATGATGCGTTGCTGTTCCCGGCAGCCTTGCTGAGACGTCCCGCGCGCACCGCCAATCCGGAGCTGCACGAGCTGCTCTGGCGGCATGCCGAGACGCAGTTGGCGGCGCTGGCGGGCAACGACCTGTTCAACCGCCTGCGCTACCTGCTGGGTGTGCGTCTGGGTCAGGCCGATTGCTCGCTGCAAGCCTGCGCCGTCGAGCTGGGCTTCAGCGCCGGGGGCCTGCAGCGTGCCCTTGCCGCGCAGGGCAGCAACCTGCGGCAGCTGCGTGAAGCGGTACAGCAGGCCCTTGCGGTGGAGCTGCTGAAGGAGGGCAAGGCGATGCGCGAGGTGGCCCGGGCCTGCGGTTTTGCCGAGCTGTCACCCTTCTACCGGGCCTTTCGCCGCTGGCATGGCATGCCGCCGGAGGCCTACCGGGCGCGCCTCGGTGGCCGCTAGGACGGTTCCCGCCAGGCGCAGAAGCAGCCCGCCGCCAGCGTGCTGCCGGCGCTGACCGGTCGGTTGTCGAGCAGGGCTTCGAGTATGGGCTCGATGAAGCTGTTGGCCGAGTTGCATACCGCCCCTTCGCTGTAGGGGCCGAAGTAGGCCAGGTGGCCGTCGCGGTCCCAGATGCCGACGGCGGGTACTGCGGGCAGTCCCTCGGCTCCGGGCACCTCGGCCAGCGGCTGAAGGGCCTCCAGGCCGGGCGGCAGCTGACCCTTGCTGCCGGGCTTCTGCAGGGCGTGGAAGGTCACGCCCTGGGGCGCGAAGCGCTGGACCAGCTCGGCCAGATGCTGCTGGTTGCCCGCATTGCAGGGGCAGGCTGGATCCCAGAAATGCACCAGGCGTATCGGTCCCGGGCCTGCGAGGTTGGCCGGCAGGCGCAGCTGCTCGCCGGAAAATACCGTGGCCTGGGCGTTGAAGGGGCGGATGTAACGCGTTTCGTACCAGCGATAGGCGAAGGCCAGGGCGGTCGCGCAGGCAAGGACGAACAGGCTGATCAGCAGGGTTCTGGGCTTGGGCATGCACTGGGGACGTTCGTTGCGGGGGCGCGTAGCTTGCCACGTTGCGCCGGGCAGCAGAATATCGGCAGCCGGCCAGGGACCCAGGCGGTCCCGTGGCGATCTCCGCTTCATCCAGGGAAAGCCCGATGTCAGACCACTTCCAGCCCGAACTGCTGCGCTCCTTGCTGCGACCCTTGGCCGCAGGCGCCGCCGACCTGCGCCAGGCGCAGACCTATCGGGCCTTCTACCGGCTGGATTTCTCCACGCGCCATCCGGGCGTTTCGACACGCCTGGGCTGTATCGAAGCGGCCGGCTATACCCTGGTCAGCCAGCTCTGGCTGCCCCCCGAACCCCGCGCCAGCCTGGTGATGCTGCACGGCTACTACGACCACATGGGGCTCTACGGCCATCTGGTGGACTGGGCGCTGGGCATGGGCTATGCAGTGATTGCCTGTGACCTGCCGGGGCACGGGCTGTCCAGCGGAGCTCGGGCCAGCATCGGCGACTTCGCCGAGTACCAGGCCACCCTCGAAGCCCTGCTGGGCGAGGCCGCGTCCCTCGATCTGCCGCGGCCCTGGCATCTGGCGGGGCAGAGCACTGGCGGCGCCATCCTGCTGGACTACCTGCTTAACGGAACGCCGCGCCCGGAGTTGGGTGAGACGCTGCTCTTCGCTCCGTTGGTGCGGCCACGCGCCTGGGGATGGTCGAAGTTCAGCTACCAGCTCCTGCGGCATTTCGTCGAAGGCATTCCGCGCCGCTTCAGCGTCAACTCCGGCGACGCCGCGTTCATCGAGTTCGTCCAGCACAAGGACCCGCTGCAACCGCAGACCCTGCCCACCGCCTGGGTCGGCGCCCTGGCGCGCTGGGTGCCGCGTATCGAAAAGGCGCGGCGCAGCACCAGGCGCCCCCTGGTGATCCAGGGCGATGGCGACATGACGGTGGACTGGCAGCACAACCTGCGAGTGCTGGAGGAGAAGTTCGACCGGCCGGAGGTGCTGATGCTGCAAGGGGCCGGGCACCATCTGGTGAACGAGGTGCCGGCCTACCGGGAGCGGTATTTCGGGTTCCTGCGGGAGCGGTTGGGGTAGGGATTCAGCCGCTCTTCGCGAATGAATTCGCTCCTACAGGTCCTGCTCCATCGGCCGTGTAGGGTGGATAGCGCTTTTCTATCCACCAGCAAGTCGTGCAAGACACCGAGGGTGGAAATCCCCAAAGGGATTTCCACCCTGCGGAGACAGTGCTCGACGGCTCAGAGGCCCTGCTGTGCGGAGGCGTCCTGGCCGACGGCGAGGCCGGCGCGCACGGCGGCCAGCGCGGCCTGGTAGTAGGCCTTGCCGTCAGCCGACTCGGCGAAGGTGACGAACTCTTCCAGCTCCGGATCGGACAGGTCGCGATAGACATAGAGCAGGGTGTTGTCGAGGTCGTTGCCGATCTGCTCCATCAGGCGCTGGCGCTGGCCGTCGATCATGCCCTGCGCGCTGCCGCCGCTCAGCAGGCCGGGAAGCATCTGGCTCAGGCTGTCGGCGGCGACTCCGGCCAGGGCCAGGCTGACTTCGGCACCGGCCTCGCGGGCCGGGATGGCCTGGGCCAGGTGGCGGATCAGCAGGCGGCGGGTGGCGTCGGCCTCGATGCGCGGCAGGCCGTTGGCGTGCTTGGCCAACTGGTCGCGGCGGGTGGCCAGGGTTTCGGCGGCGATGATCTTGCGCCCCAGGGGCGACTGGAAGAAGGCCAGGGCCGGGTGCGGATCGTTCAGCTGGCCACGCAGGGCGGTCTGGGCGCGCTGGTCGATGGCCTGGGGCTGGAAGCGCCGGTTGCTGTTCTCCACCAGCGCCTGGTAGACCGCCGGCGGCAGAGTCTTCTGGTAGCGCTGCTGGGCCGCGATGAGTGCGTCATTGAAGTGGGCGCGCTGTTCCGACCAGCCGGCCACCTGGTAGAGGTTGCTGTGGTCATCGGCCAGGGCGGGAAGTCCGAGGAACAGGAGGGTGGCGGCGAAGAGCAGGCGCATGGAGTCTCCTTGGTAACGCAGTCCGCTGTTCGTATCGGACCCACTCGTACGGCATCGGTTCGGCGGGGCAAAGCGGTGGCGGGCGGGCAGTGCGGGGTTGAGCGTGCGGCTATTCTCTGCGGACTCGGGCGTTATTGTCGAGGCTTAGGAAGTGGCCTCAATTCATGTAGGAACAATCCTGCGCGCTGGTAGAATGCGCCATCATGAATGCACCTGCCGAATCCCTACAACTCGCTTCGATCGTCGACGATCTGGCCAACCGGGGCTGGTCCCATCAGCGCCTCGCGCTGCCCGTCGAACTCAGCTGCGCCTTGGCCGGGGAGTGCCGTTCCCGCGCCGCCGCCGGGAACCTGGCACCGGCCTCCGTGGGCCGTGGCGACGGCCAGCAGATTCTCGAAGGGGTGCGCGGAGACCGCATCCACTGGCTGGAGCGTGGCCAGTCGGCCGCCAGCGATGCTTACCTGGATCTGATGGACGAACTGCGCCAGCGGCTCAACCGCGAACTCTTTCTGGGGCTGGAGGACTTCGAGTGCCACTTCGCCCTGTATCCCCCGGGTGCCTTCTACCAGAAGCACCTGGACCGCTTCCGCGACGACGATCGTCGCGCGGTGTCGGTGGTGGCCTACCTGAATACCGACTGGCAGCCGGAGCAGGGCGGCGCGCTGCGCCTGCACCTGGAGCGGGGCGAACACGATGTGCTGCCCGAGGGCGGTAGCCTGGTGGTGTTCCTGTCCGCCAATCTGCCCCACGAGGTACTGCCGGCGAACCGTGAGCGCCTGTCCCTGACGGGCTGGTTTCGCCGGCGCGGCGGCCCCCTCTAGAGTTTTGCCACGATCCGGCGCCCCTTTGGAGATGACGATGCAGAAGATCCTGGTCAGCCGTTGCCTGCTCGGGCAGCCAGTGCGTTATGACGGCGGCGCCCACGGTCCGTTCGACCTGCTGGCCCGCTGGCAGGCGGAGGGGCGCGTCGTGCCGCTCTGCCCCGAAGTGGCTGGCGGCCTGCCGACGCCGCGGGCGCCGGCGGAGATTCCCGGCGGCCGGGGCGCTGGCGTGCTGGACGGCGAGCTGCCGGTGCTCACCGACGACGGCCAGGACGTAACCGCCGAGTTCGTCGCCGGGGCGCGCATCGCCCTGGAACTGGTAGCCGCCCACGGTATCCGCATTGCCCTGCTGAAGGCGCGCAGCCCCTCCTGCGGTAACCGCGAGAACTACGACGGCAGCTTCAGCGGCACCCGCGTCGCGGGCGAGGGGGTGACCGCCGCGGCCCTGCGCCGCGCCGGCGTGGAAGTGTTCAGCGAGGAAGAGCTGGCCGAGGCGGCGGCACGCCTGGCCGAGCTGGAGGCCGGCTGAGGCTCAGCGCGAGGCCGCGGCCGGCTGGCTGAGGTCCTTGCCCAGCCACTGCTGCGACAGCTCGCCCAGCCGCCCTTCGGACTTCAGCTTGTCGAGGGCGCGGTTAAGGGTGTCGCGGAAAGCCGGGTTGCCCTTCTGGAAGGGGATCGCCATGGGCTGCGTCACGCCGTTGTCGCCTTCGGCCTCGGCCAGCGGGAAAGCGTAGGGCTCGCTGAATTCCAGGGCGCCCTGGCCCTGGGGTGCGGCTCCGAGCTGGTCCAGGGCGATGTCGTAGCGGCCGGCCTGGAGGCCCTCCAGCAGCTTGCCATCTTCTGCTACCACGAAGTCCGCATCGACATTCAGCTCCGCTGCCAGGGCACGGCCCAACTCCACTTCGAAACCGGTCAGTTTGCCGTCCTCGCGGTAGCTGTAGGGCGGATTGTTCTCCTCCAGGGCGATGCGCAGGCTGCCGCGTTCCCAGATGTCGTCGAGCAGTTCGGCCTGGGCCAGGGGGCTCAGCAGGGCGAACAGGGCGGGCAGGCAGTACAGCAGGCGCATGGGGGACTTCCTCGATTTTTCATGGTTTTTCGGCAGGCGCGGGTAGAACGCCTTGCTCGGACAGCAAGTGAACCTAACTGGTTGCATAGGGTCTGGTCTTTGGCTCACAAAAACATGGAGATGTGTCATGAGGAATCTGTATTGCCTGAGCCTGGGCGCCCTGCTGCTTGGCGCCACCACCGCCACCCTGGCGGCCGTTCCGCGTACTTTGGCGCCCGAGGGCGCGCAGGTGTACGTCATCGAGCCGGCTGACGGCGCCACCGTCGGCCAGACCTTCACCGTCAAGTTCGGCCTCAAGGGCATGGGGGTCGCGCCGGCCGGCGTCGATGCGCCTGCCACCGGCCACCACCACCTGCTGATCAACCTGGATGAGCAGCCGGCGATGGACATGCCGCTGCCCATGACCGACAACATCCGTCACTTCGGCAAGGGCCAGACCGAAACCGAGGTCACCCTGCCGCCGGGCAAGCACACCCTGCAGTTGCTGGTGGGCGACAAGAACCACGTACCGCTGGACCCGCCGGTGGTTTCGGACCAGATCACCATCACGGTGAAGTGACCCGAAACCCGCCCGGCTGAGTCCGGGCCATGAAAAAGGGAGGCCAAGGCCTCCCTTTTTTCGTTTCCAACTCAGTCGTCCTCAAGGGCTCGCGAGCTAGAGCGAGACAAGGCGGAAACAGCCGAGGAGCGCGGAGTTTACGTTTGTAAATGAGCACTCCGAGGCTGTTTCCAACGCAGTATCGCCGACGCGCAGCAGCCCTTGACTTAGAACAGGACGCGGCTGCGGATGGTGCCGTGCACCTGCTGCAGCTTCTCGAGGGCGAGGTCCGAGTAGTCGGCGTCGACGTCGATCACCACGTAGCCGACCTTCTCGTCGGTCTGCAGGTACTGGCCGGAGATGTTGATGCCGTTGTCGGCGAACACCTTGTTGATCTCGCTCATCACGCCCGGCACGTTCTGGTGGATGTGCAGCAGGCGGTGCTTGCCCGGGTGCGACGGCAGGGCCACTTCGGGGAAGTTGACCGAAGACACCGAGGTACCGTTGTCGCTGTACTTGACCAGCTTCTCGGCCACTTCCAGACCGATGTTGGCCTGGGCCTCGGCGGTGGAACCACCGATGTGCGGGGTCAGGATCACGCGGTCCAGGCCACGCAGCGGGCTGGCGAACTCCTCGTCGTTGGACTTGGGCTCGACCGGGAACACGTCGATGGCGGCGCCGATCAGGTGCTCGTCCTTGATGGCTTCGGCCAGGGCGTCCAGCTTGACCACGGTGCCGCGCGCGGCGTTGATCAGGATGCCGCCCGGCTTGATGGCGCGGATTTCCTTCTCGCCGATCATCCACTGGGTGGACGGCAGTTCCGGCACGTGCAGGGAGACGATGTCGGACATGCCCAGCAGCTCGTGCAGATTGCCCACCTGGGTGGCGTTGCCCAGCGGCAGCTTGGTCACGGTGTCATAGAAGAACACCTGCATCCCCAAGGCTTCGGCCAGTACCGAGAGCTGGGTGCCGATGGAGCCGTAGCCAACGATACCCAGCTTCTTGCCGCGGATTTCGAAGGAGTTGGCTGCGGACTTGATCCAGCCGCCGCGGTGGCAGGAGGCGTTCTTCTCCGGAATGCCGCGCAGCAGCAGGATGGCTTCGGCCAGCACCAGCTCGGCGACCGAGCGGGTGTTGGAATAGGGGGCGTTGAACACGGCGATACCGCGCTCGCGAGCGGCTGCCAGATTGACCTGGTTGGTGCCGATGCAGAAGCAGCCGACGGCGATGAGCTTCTTGGCGCAGTCGAACACCTCTTCGGTGAGCTGGGTGCGCGAGCGGATGCCGATGAAATGGGCGTCGGCGATCTTTTCCTTCAGTTCGTCACCCGAGAGGGCGCCCTTGAGGTACTCGATGTTGGTGTAACCGGCGGCCTTCAGGGTGTCCACGGCGTTCTGGTGGACGCCTTCGAGGAGAAGGAACTTGATCTTGCTCTTTTCGAGAGAGGTCTTGCTCATCTGCGTACCTATGTATCCCGGTAAAAATGACAGAAGCGGGCCGTGGGGGGACTTGGCTGCTACCCGGAAAATCGGCTGCAGCGCACGATTCGCGGGGTGCGTATGCTAGCATGATCTCCTTTTCCCTTGCTCGGTTGCGACCTGAATCGTTCTCAGGGCGACCATGAATGATTTGAGAGTTCCGCTGATGACCAACGCTGCCCTGATCGAAGAGCTGAAGACCCTTGTCGAGCCCGGCAAGGTCCTGACCGACGCCGCGTCCCTGGACGCCTACGGCAAGGACTGGACCAAGCATTTCGCCCCCGCGCCGAGTGCCATCGTCTTCCCCAAGAGCATCGAGCAGGTGCAGGCCATCGTCCGCTGGGCCAACCAGCACAAGGTGGCGCTGGTGCCGTCCGGCGGCCGTACCGGCCTGTCCGCCGCGGCGGTTGCCGCCAACGGCGAGGTGGTGGTCGCCTTCGACTACATGAACCAGATCCTCGAATTCAACGAATTCGACCGCACCGTGGTCTGCCAGCCGGGCGTGGTCACCGAGCAGCTGCAGAACTTCGCCGAGGACAAGGGCCTGTACTACCCGGTGGACTTCGCTTCCGCAGGTTCCAGCCAGATTGGTGGCAATATCGGCACCAATGCCGGTGGGATCAAGGTGATCCGCTACGGCATGACCCGTAACTGGGTGGCTGGCCTCAAGGTGGTCACCGGCGCCGGGGACGTGCTGGAGCTGAACAAGGACCTGATCAAGAACGCCACCGGCTACGACCTGCGCCAGCTGTTCATCGGCGCCGAAGGCACCCTGGGCTTCGTGGTCGAGGCCACCATGCGCCTGGACCGCGCGCCGAAGAACCTCACCGCCATGGTCCTCGGCTCGCCGGACCTGGATTCCATCATGCCGGTGCTGCATGCCTTCCAGAGCAAGCTGGACCTGACCGCCTTCGAATTCTTCTCCGACAAGGCCATGGCCAAGGTCCTGGCCCGTGGCGACGTGCCGGCGCCGTTCGAGACCGACTGCCCCTTCTATGCGTTGCTGGAGTTCGAAGCCGCCAGCGAAGAGGTCGCTAACGACGCCCTCGCTACCTTCGAGCACTGCGTCGAGCAGGGCTGGGTGCTGGACGGGGTGATGAGCC
The DNA here is from genome assembly GCF_049334135.1 of Metapseudomonas cellulosilytica. NCBI lineage: Bacteria > Pseudomonadati > Pseudomonadota > Gammaproteobacteria > Pseudomonadales > Pseudomonadaceae > Metapseudomonas > Metapseudomonas cellulosilytica. The sequence continues at coordinate 226,160 of NZ_JBHZGN010000004.1, forward strand.
AGAGCGAGCAGCAGCTGCAGAACCTGTGGAAGCTGCGCGAGTACATCTCCGAGACCATCTCCCACTGGACTCCGTACAAGAACGACATCTCGGTCACCGTCTCCAGGGTGCCGGCCTTCCTGCACGACATCGACGCCATCGTCGAAGCCAACTACCCGGACTTCGAAGTGGTCTGGTTCGGCCATATCGGCGACGGCAACCTGCACCTGAACATCCTCAAGCCGGAGAACCTGTCCAAGGACGAGTTCTTCGCCAAGTGCGCCACCGTGAACAAGTGGGTGTTCGAGACGGTACAGAAGTACAACGGCTCGATTTCCGCCGAACACGGCGTGGGCATGACCAAGCGTGATTACCTCGGCTACAGCCGGTCGGAGCCGGAGATCGCGGTGATGAAGGCGATCAAGGCGGTGTTCGATCCGAACGGGATCATGAACCCCGGCAAAATCTTCAATTGAGCGGACAGGCGGTGGAGCGATCCACCGCCTGTTTTGCATGGATAGCGTTTCAGGAGTCGGTCAATGAGCTACCAGCACCAGTACGTCGATGGCACCCCGATCCACTATGCCCTGGGCAAGGTGGTCTGCGTCGGCCGCAACTACGCCGAACACGCCAGGGAGCTGAACAACCCCGTGCCCACCGAGCCCCTGCTGTTCATCAAGCCGGGTTCCTGCGTGGTGCCCCTGGTCGGTGGCTTCAGCATTCCCCTGGACCGTGGTGCGGTGCACTACGAGGCGGAAATTGCCGTGCTGATCGGCAAGCCGCTGTCGCGCCACCCTGATGAAGAGGAAGTGCGCGACGCCATCTCCGGCTTCGCCCCGGCCCTGGACCTGACCTTGCGCGATGTGCAGGCGAAGCTGAAGGAAAAGGGCCTGCCCTGGGAGATTTCCAAATCCTTCGACGGCGCCTGCGTGCTGGCACCCTTCGTGCCGGGTGATGCCCCGGAGCAGCTGGACGACATCGGCATTCGCCTGACCATCAATGGCGAAGTCCGCCAGGACGGCAACAGCCGCGACATGCTCAATGCCATCCTGCCGCTGATCCAGCACATGGCCGGCCATTTCAGCCTGCAGCCGGGCGACGTCATCCTCACGGGCACTCCGGTGGGCGTCGGTCCGCTGAACCAGGGCGACGAGCTGGTACTGGAACTGGTGGGCCACAGCGCCTTCGAAAGCCGGGTCATCTGATCCGGCCGACCGGCGGGGGAAAGTTTTACGGAACTTTCACTGGCATTTCGCTATCTTCTTCCGACCCCATCGTCGAGTAGTATCCGATGCCGTTTCGCCTCCCTCTGTTCATCCGCCGCCGTCGGTTGCTGCTGGGCCTGGTCGCCGCCATCGCCGGTACCACTGCTCTCACTCGCTACATGCACTGGGACGACCGCGCCCTGGTCTGGCTGAGCGAGCAGCAGCTGACCCAGGAGCAGCGTGCCAACAGCATCTGGTTGCCGGGCTACAAGGCGGTGCTGCAGGGCAAACCGCTGGCGGGCCTGGAGAACGACGAAACCTCGGACCTGGCCTACAACCCGGTCACCGGGACCCTGTTCACCGTCACTGGAAAGTCGCCGACCCTGGTGGAGCTGAGCCGTGAGGGCGAGGTGCTGCGCAAGATACCGCTGAAGGGCTTTTCCAACCCCGAGGGGGTGGCGGTGCTGGAAGGCGGCCATGTCGCGGTGACCGACGAGCGCCGCCGGACCCTGTCGATCTTCGAGCTGGACCCGCAGACCCGCGAGCTCACCGCCGGCAGCACACCGGAGTTCGACCTCGGCTTCCCTGATTCCGGCAACAAGGGCTTCGAAGGCATCGCCTGGGACCCGGCCAAGGGGCGGTTGATCCTTGGCAAGGAGCGTAGCCCGGTGGCGCTGTTCAGCCTTGGCAGCGATGGCAATGACGCCCTGGATGAAGTGCTGCGTCCGTTGCCCAGCTACGGCCTGGGCATGCGCAATCTCTCGGCCCTCAGCGTCGACCCGCGTACCGGCCACCTGCTGGTGCTGTCCGCCCAGTCCAACCTGCTGCTGGAGCTGGACGAGCAGGGCGAGCCGGTCAGCTTCATCAGCCTGCTCGGCGGCATGAACGGCCTGGAGAGCCGCATCCCCCGCGCCGAAGGCGTGGCGATGGATGAGAGCGGGGATATCTACGTGATCAGCGAGCCGAACCTGTTCTACGTGTTCCGCAAGGAACTGGTGGCCAGCGCCGATAACGGCTGAGGTGCGGGCCCGGTAGGGAAAAGCGACGGCCCCCCGTTAAGTTTCGCTTAAGGCGCTTTTAAGCCTCGTTTCAGCCGGCCGTCCTAGCCTGATCCCGTCTTCCACAAGCACACGGGATCACCTCCATGAAAGCCCAATACCTCGCCCTGCTGGCCGTTCCGCTGTTCTCCACCGCCGTCATGGCCAGCAGCTACACCGGCCCTGGCGCTACCACTCAACTCAGCACCGTCGCTGCCGCCCTGGAAGCCGCTGACGATGCTCCGGTCGTGCTCCAGGGCCAGATCGTCAAGCGCATCAAGGGCGATACCTACGAATTCAAGGACGCCACCGGCACCATCAAGGTGGAAATCGATGACGAAGACTGGCCGCCGCAGTCCATCGACGACAAGGCCACCGTCAAGCTGACCGGCGAAGTGGACCGCGACCTGATGGGCCGGGAGGTGGATGTGGAGCTCGTTGAGCGGGTGAACTGAGCCCTATGGCGCAGATCATCGCTCGGGACCTGTAGGGGCGAATTTATTCGCCAAGGGCTGCAACGCAGCCCCCTGCGGGGTTCCCGGGCAGACCTGCGGCCTGCTTGGCGAATGAATTCGCCCCTACAACGATAGGGCCAAGGCCCTAGGCCACACTTTCAAACCCCTGCAGCACATTGATCGCGTTGATGCCGATCTCCTCCACCGCATAACCCCCTTCCATCACGAACAGCGTCTGCAGGCCGAGCTTGCCGATGATCTCGCCCATGCGCAGGTAGTCCGGGCTGTCCAGCTTGAACTGCGAGATGGGGTCTTCCTTGAAGGTGTCCACCCCCAGCGACACCACCAGCGCGTCCGGCGCGTACTCGGCGATCTGCCGGCAGGCATCCAGCAGGGCCAGGCTCCAGACGGACCAGTCGCTGCCCGAAGCCAGCGGGTAGTTGAAGTTGAAGCCGGCCCCGGCGCCCACCCCCTTCTCGTCGGCGAAGCCTAGGAAGTAGGGGTATTCGAAGCGCGGATCGCCGTGGATCGAGGTGAAGAGCACGTCGGCACGGTCGTAGAAGATGTCCTGGGTGCCGTTGCCATGGTGGTAGTCCACGTCGAGCACCGCGATGCGTTTTGCGCCGGCGTCCAGCATGGCCTGCACGGCGATGGCCGCGTTGTTCAGGTAGCAGTAGCCGCCCATGTAGTCGGCGGCGGCGTGGTGGCCCGGCGGGCGGCACAGGGAGAACACGCCACGGGCGCCCTTGCGCAACTCGGCCTGGCCGGTGAGGGCGACGTTGGCCGAACTGGTGATGGCCTGCCAGGTGCCGGCGGTGATAGGCGCGCCGGCGTCGAAGGAGTAGTAGCCCAGGCGGCCGTCGATATCGGTGGGCTCCACCTGGCGCAGGCGCCGGGTCGGCCAGGCGATGGGCAGCATGTCGTGGCTGCGGCCCTTGGCCTGCCAGTCGCTCCAGGCGTTCTGCAGGAAGTTGACGAACCCCTCGCTGTGCACCCGCAGGATGGGTGACAGGCCGAAATCGGTGGGCGCCTGGACGGCCCCCAGTTTCACTGCCTTGGCCCGGTCCAGCACCATGTCGGCGCGGCTCGGCTTCTCGAAGCAGGGGGTGAACTGGCCACCGATCAGCTCATGCTTGCCGTGGTGCAGGTGGTGGTCGTCGGAATAGATCGTCAGCATCGGCGTCTCCTTTCGGCTAGCGGATCATCGGGTTCATTCGTGCTCGGAAAACTGCACCTGGGGCGCTGGGCGGCGGAAGCCGCCGGTCTGCGCCGCCAGGTAGGCCAGGCCGATGGCGAACCAGCCGAGGCCGATGGCCAGGGTCAGGGCCGAGAGGCTGGTCCAGAGCCAGGCGATCAGGGCGAAGCCGACCAGCGGCACCAGGCCGTAGCGCAGCAGGTCGCCGCTCTGGCGCGGGCGGCCATCGAACAGGTAGGTGCGGATCACCGCCAGGTTCACCGCGGAGAAGGCCACCAGGGCGCCGAAGCTGATCATCGACGCCAGGGTGGCGAGGTCGATGACCACCGCCAGCAGCGACACCACGGAGACGATCAGGATGGCCACGGTCGGGGTCTGGAATCGTCCCGACAGGGTGCCGAACAGGCGCCGTGGCAGGATGCCGTCGCGGCCCATGCTGTAGAGGATGCGCGACACCGAGGCCTGGGAGGCCAGGGCCGAACCCGCCGCGCCAGCCACGTAGGTGGCGGTGAAGAAGGCAGCGAGGAATTGGCCGCCGGCCTTCAGCATCACTTCGTTGGCGGCGGCGTCCACGTCCTGGAAGGTGGTGCCGGGGAATACCAGCTGGGCGACCAGCGCCAGGACGAAGAACAGCACACCGGCACCCACGGTGGTGATGACAATGGCGCGCGGGATGTCGCGTTTCGGGTCGCGGGCCTCCTCGGCCAGGGTGGAGACCGCGTCGAAGCCGAGGAAGGACAGGCAGAGCACGGCGGCACCGGCCATCAGGGGTGCCAGGCCCGGCTGGCTGCCGTCGCCGATGAAGGGCGCGGTGAAGTCGATGGGGGCGCCGAACAGGTTCTTGCCGGCCAAGGCAATGAACACCAGGACGAAGATCACCTGGGCGGTGACGATCAGGTTGCTCATGCCCGACACCGAGCTGATGCCGAGGATGTTCAGCACCGTCACCAGGGCGATGGAGCCGACCACGAAGACCCAGGCCGGCACCTCGGGAAAGGCGATGTTGAGGAACAGGCCGATCACCAGGTAGTTGATCATCGGCAGGAACAGGTAATCGAGCAGCAGCGACCAGCCGGCGAGAAAGCCCACGCCGGGGCCGAAGCTCAGGCTGGTGTAGGAGTACGCCGAGCCTGCGATCGGGTAGCGGCGGACCATGTAGCTGTAGGACAGGGCGGTGAAGATCATCGCCAGCAGGGTCACCACGTAGGCCAGGGCGGTGCGCCCGCCGGTCATCTCGGTGACCACGCCGTAGGTGGTGAAGATGGTCAGCGGCACCATGTAGACCAGGCCGAAGAACACCAGGGCGGGCAGCCCGAGTATCCGGCGCAGTGCCGTGCCCTGGGCGCTGTGGGTGTATTCGTTCGGCAGGCTGCCGCGAGTGCTGAAGTTGGCGGAAGGGGTGGCCATTGTTCTTCTCTCCGGTTTACTGCGCGCCGCTGGGCGGCGCCTGGGTCGCGTTGCGAGCCATCCGTACGCGTGCGAGGCCGGGTCCGTTGCGCATCCGGCTGTGCGCGGGCAGTCAGTAAGGGGGGAGGCGGGGTGTCCGCTGGAAGGACGGCGGAAGGGCGGTGTGAAGCGTAAGCGCACGGGACATCTTCATATCTCTCTAGCGATTGTTCTTGTTCGATCGGCCTCGTTCGAGCGGGCCGTGATTCGCCTGGCGCTTCGATTCTGTCAGCGCCGCCCCGGGGGCAGAACCCTGCAAAGGGTCAAAAAGGGATTGAAGTGGCCAACTTGAATGGCCGGTTGGTGGGGTGGGGTGCGCCGTGCGCACCGGAAGTTCCGCGCGAACTGACCGGTACGGGTCTGGTCGGTTCGTAGGATGTGGTGGAGCGCAGCGATACCCATCGACGATGGTGATGGGTATCGCAAGCTCCACCCATCCTACGGATTGCTTCGGCGCTCCTGGTGGGACGCGTGTCTGCTTATTTCTTCAGCTTGGTCCACACCTTGCTGCGCAGGGACAGGGCCTTGGGCGAGCAGAGCTTGAAGGTCTTCAGGCGGTCGAGCTTGTCCTGCGGGGTGTTGATCGCCGGGTCGTCGAACAGCTCCTTCTCCATGAACTTGTCCGAGCCGTCGATGGCGTTGTTGTACTTGGCGAAGTTGGAAGCGGCGGCGATGTTCTCCGGCAGCATCATCCAGTTGATGAAGGCGTGGGCTTCCTCGACGTTCACCGCGTCCTTGGGGATCACCAGGTTGTCGATGAAGACGTGGATGCCTTCCTTCGGATAGACGTAGACCAGACTGTCGCGCTGGGCGTGGGCGCGGTGGAAGGCGCCGTTCCACTGCTGGTGCATGGCCACTTCGCCGGCGGCCATGCGCTCGATGGTGCCGTCGCTGTTGTACATGGCCAGCAGCGGCTTCTGCGCCAGCAACAGGTCCTGGATCTTCTTCGCGTCCTTCGGGTCCTCGGTGCACTGGTCGATGGACAGGTAGTGGGATGCGGCGATGTAGAGGTCCTCGATGGAATTGAGCGCCACCACCTTGCCCTTCAGTTCCGGCGCCGGCTCGAAGAAGGGTTTCCAGCTCTCGTCGAGCTTGCCGCCGGGCACCTGCTTGCTGTCGTAGCTGTAGCCGGTGGTCCCCCAGAGGTAGGGCACGCTGTAGTCGTGGCCGGGGTCGAAGCCGAGCGTCTGGAAGTTGGGCTTGAGGTTCTTCAGGTTGGGCAGCTTGGACTTGTCGAACTTCTGCAGCAGGCCGTCGCCGACCATGATCTGGATGAAGCTGTCCGACGGCACCACCACGTCGTAGGCGCCGCCGCCGGCCTTGAGCTTGGCCAGCAGGGTCTCGTTGCTGTCGTAGGCGTCCAGGGTGGCTTTGATGCCGGTGTCCTTCTCGAACTTCTTCAGCAGCTCCGGCGGGTAGTAGTCCGACCAGTTGGCGAAGTGCAGGGTCCCTGCGGCCTGGGCGGAACCGGCCAGGCCGGTGGCGAGCAGGATGGCGAGCGCAAGCGGGGTACGACGGGTCATGGTCAAGCTCCTTGCTGGTCGTGACGGGTCAGCGCTTGCGCTGCCCGACGTAGTAGGACAATGCAACGAAAGCTATGGAAATCACGAGGATTATCGAGGAGATGGCGTTGATCTTCGGCGATATGCCCATCCGTATGGAGCTGAAGATGTATACCGGCAGGGTGGTGGCGCCGGCCCCGGCGACGAAGTAGGTGATGACGAAGTCGTCCATCGAGATGATGAACGCGAGCATGGCGCCGGAGAGGACGCCGGGCATCAGCAGCGGGAAGGTCACCTTCCAGAAGGCCTTCCAGGGCGAGGCGTAGAGGTCGGCGGCGGCTTCGGCCAGGCGCGGGTCCATGCCTTCGAGACGGGCGCGGATCGGCAGGTAGGCGAAGGGAATGCAGAACACCACGTGGGCGATGAGGATGGTGAAGAGCGAGAGCTTCAGGCCGATGAAGGCGAAGAACATCAAGGTGGCGACGGCGGTGACGATCTCCGGCACCAGCAGCGGCAGGCCGAGCACCCCGCTCATCAGCGTCTGGCCGCGGAAGGCACGGCCGCGCATGCCGAGCGCGGCGAGGGTGGCCAGGGCGGTGGCGATCAGGGTGGCGAAGGTGGCCACTATCAGCGAGTTCTTCGCCGCGCGGACGATCTCCGGGTCGTTGGCCACCACCGTGTACCACTTCAGGCTGAAGCTTTCCCAGATGGTCGCCGACTGGCCGCCGTTGAAGCTCAGCGCCACCAGCACCAGGATCGGCACGTAGAGGAAGGCGAAGAACAGCCAGGCCGTGGGCCGCACCCCCGTGAAGCGCCAGAGCGGGTTCTGCATCCTCATGGGTGGCCTCCGGCGGTCGGCTGCTTGAAGCGCAGGCTGTAGAGCAGCATTGCCAGGAGCACGAAGCCGAGCAGGGCGAAGGACAACGCCGCGCCCAGCGGCCAGTTGTGCGAGGCGCCGAACTGCAGCTGGATCAGGTTGCCGATCATCAGCGACTTACCGCCCCCCAGCAGCTCGGGAATGATGTAGTTGCCCAGCGACGGGATGAACACCAGGATCGCTCCGGCGACGATGCCCGGCATGGCCAGCGGCACTATGATCCGGCGCAGGGCCTGGTAGCGGTTGGCGCCGAGGTCGAAGGCCGCCTCCACCAGGCGCCAGTCGAGCTTCTCCAGGCTGGTGTAGATCGGCAGCACCATGAAGGGCAGGAAGGTGTAGAGCAGGCCGATGACCACCGCCACATCGGTGTAGAGCAGGCCGAGGGCGCCGTCGGAGAGACCGAACACGCCGAGGCCGCTGTCGATCAGGCCGCCATTGCGCAGCAGCAGGATCCAGGCGTAGACCCGCACCAGCAGGTTGGTCCAGAAGGGCACCGTGACCAGGAACAGCAGCAGATTGCGCTTGCGCTCGCTCTGCAGCGCCAGGTAGAGCGCGGTGGGGAAGCCGATCAGCAGGCAGCCGAGGGTGGTCAGCACCGAGAGCCAGAAAGAGCGCTGGAAAATCTGCAGGTAGTCGGTGTTGAACACCAGGCTGTCGTCCAGGTCGCGCTCGTAGAGGAAGTTGATGTAGGCCTCCAGCGAGTACTGGTCCCACTTCACGCCGCCGTAGTCGCCGGGTACCAGGATCGACACCAGGAACATGATTCCCAGCGGCAGCACCAGGAACACCAGCAGGGCGAGCATGGCCGGGCTGGTAAGCAGCAGGCGCCGGCGCAACTGGCGGCGTTCGGCCCGGGCGCGCAGGGTGCTCATTCGACCAGCACCCGAATGGCTTCGCTGGGCACCATCACCCGTACCGTCTCGCCACTGGAATAGGCGTTCAGCGCGCCATTGCGGTTTTGCTGGCGTACGCGGAAGTCGCTCTGCCCGGCGACGTTGAGGTGGTACACGGTGTCGGTGCCGACATAGACCACGTTCTCGATCTCGCCGGTGAGATTGCCCTGCTCGTCGAGGCTGGTGCGTTCCGGGCGGATCGCCAGGGTGACCGGGCCACGCCTGGGGCTGAAGGCGCAGAGCAGCTGGCCGTCGGGCAGCAGCACGCCGCGCTCCAGCGCTTCGCCTTCGAGGAAGTTGGTTTCGCCGATGAAGTCCGCCACCGTGCGGTTCAGCGGCGCTTCGTAGATTTCCGTCGGGGTGCCGACCTGGAGGATGCGCCCTTTGCTCATCACCGCGATGCGGTCGGACATGGTCAGGGCTTCTTCCTGGTCGTGGGTGACGAAGATGAAGGTGATGCCGGTCTCGTGCTGCAGGCGCTTGAGCTCGATCTGCATTTCCTTGCGCAGTTTCTGGTCCAGCGCCGAGAGGGATTCGTCCAGCAACAGCACCTTGGGCTTGTTGGCCAGGGCGCGGGCCAGGGCGATGCGCTGCTGCTGGCCGCCTGATAGCTGGTCGGCGCGGCGTCTGCCGACGTCCGGCAGCTTCACCAGCTCCAGCATGCGCTGCACCGTGGCCGCGATCTCGTCGCGGGCCAGGCCGCGCATCTCCAGGCCGAAGGCGATGTTCTGCGCCACCGTCATGTGGGGGAACAGGGCGTAGCTCTGGAACACGGTGTTCACCGGCCGGCGGAAGGGCGGCAGGCCCTGCATGGGTTCGCCATAGAGGCGGATGGCGCCGGAACTGGGTTGCTCGAAGCCGGCGATGAGCCGCAAGAGGGTGGTCTTGCCGCAGCCGGACGGGCCGAGGAGGGTGAAGAACTCGTTGGCGCGGATTTCCAGGGAAACATCGTCGAGGGCCTTCACGCCCTGCCCCGGATCACCGAACTCCATGCACACACGGTCGACGCTGATCGCGCTGGTCATGCTGATCACAAGCTCTAAGGATTTGTTCTTATTGGGCTTTTTTATTTCTGCTGGTGAAGCGTCGCTTGTTTGTCCCGATTCTGTCAGCAGCCTAGTAGGTGCAGAACGATAGTTCAGGTCAAAAGGGGATATTTTCGGCCAAGTTGTGCGTTGTGATCGAGATCCCGGAGAGGCACGAAATCTGTAGGGGCGAATTCATTCGCCAAGCAGGCCGCAGGTCTGCCCTGCAGGGCCTGAAGGGGCAGCTGCGCTGCCCTTGGCGAATGAATTCGCCCCTACAAGGAAGGCTCAGCCCTGGAGTGGGTCACCGCCGATACAGGCTCGGTGATTGCCCGCTCCAGCGCAGGAAGGCGTGGCGAAAGCTGGCGGTCTCGCTGTAGCCCAGTTGTTCGGCGATCAGGTAGATGGGCAGGTCGGTCTGCACCAGCAGCTGGCGCGCCTTGTCGTAGCGCACTTCGTCCAGCAGGCGCTGGAAGCTGGTGTTCAGCTGCTGCAGGTGGCGGCGCAGGGTGCGCTCGGAACGGTGCAGCTGGCGCGCCACGCTGTCCAGGTCGCGGCCTTCACGCAGGTTGCTGGCCAGGTGCTGGCGGATCTGGTCGAGCACGTCGTGGCGGCTGTCGAGCCGGGCGTCCAGCTTCAGGCATTGTTGCAGGCCGTAGTGACAGGTCACCGGATCGGCCAGCGGCAGGCTGTGCCCGAGCAGCGCGGCGTCGAAACACAGGGCGTTGCGGGAGGCGCCGAACTCCACCGGGCAGCCGAGCATCTGTTCATAACTGGCGGCATGCAGGGGCGGTCGATAGGCCAGGCAGACCCGGGTCGGATGGATGCCGGTACCGAGCAGGTCCTGCACCACGGTGAGCAGCGAGGTCAGGCAGAGCTCGCTGTTGAATACCATCAGCTCGGGCGCGTAGCGGTAGCCCCCGGCCACCAGGCGCGCCTCGTTGCCGTCCTCCTCCAGGCCCAGCTTGAAGTAGGTGCCCAGCAGCGCCGCATGGCCGAGGGCGAGATTCAGCGCGTCGCGCAGGGTGCGGCTGGCGAGCATGGTGTAGCCGAGGATGCCGTAGGCCGAGACGTGCATGCGCAGGCCAAGGGAGAGACCCAGGGCAGGGTCCTGGGTGCAGGCCAGGGCATTGGCGAAGACACGCAGCTCCTGGGCGTGGGTGATCAGTTTGTCGGGGGTGTCGAGGTCGGCGCAGGCGACATTGCTGCCCTCCAGCAGGCGCGCGCGGGCAATGTCGCTGCTGGCCAGGGCTGCCACCGCCAGGGCGATGGTGTGCAGGGTGGTGAGTGCACGCTCTTCCGGTAGCAGTGAGGTGGCCATGTCCGTCCCCTTTTGTAACGCGCGCCATGCCCGCTCCCGGGCGTTAAGCTTCGGTTCAGGCAGGAGTCAGGTGCGCTCTGTATCCTGCGTCGCGTCCCGAATCCCCAGAGTCCTTGTCGATGCGTTCTCTCTTGACCCCGTGGCGGCTGGTTCTGGTACTGCTCGGCGGCGTCGCCCAGCAGTTCCGGCTGTTCGAACGGGGCTTCTTCATCCTGCAAGAATGGCGCCACGCCTCCGAATGGCGGGGGCGCTCGATCTGGCTGCCGGACTACCAGGTGGCCATCGAGGCCAAGCCCGTCGTAGGCCGGTCGGACGAGTCGCGCCTGGTGCTGGAGTCGAATGCCGACGGCCGGCCGATCAGCACCCTGTCGCTGCTGCGCGGGATGCACGGCCTGCAGCGCGGGGTGCCGCAGGCCGAAGGGGTGGCCATGGACAACGATGGCAACCTCTACCTGGTCAGCGAGCCGAACCTGTTCTACGTGTTCCGCAAACAGGCCGCGGACTGATCAGCTTTCGTCGTTGAGGGTGGCGCCGGGGGCATTGTTCTTCACCGACTCGATGCCCGCGCTGGCGCTGGCGGCGCTGGCGTACATCTGGCTCTGGCCGATGACCTGGCCGTTGCTGGCCTTGAGCACGAAATAGAATTTGCCGTTGCTGGCGGTCTTGTTTTCGAAGGCGCCGTCGCGAACGGCGTTCTTGCGCACCGAGTCGATACCGTTCAAGGCGGAATCCTTGGCCTTGTACAGTTCGCTGGTAAGGATGGTCTCGCCGTTGCCGGCGTTGAGGTTGAAGTGGAATTGGCCGTCGTTGGCCTTCTTCAGTTGGAATTTCCCGGCCATGGGGGCGTCTCCTGATTCAGTGACAGTGGACGGCGCCCCGAAAGGCGCCGTAGCCATCAAATCTAGACGGTTTCCCGAGGGCCGGGAGGCGGCTTCAGAGGCTGATGCTCTTCACGCCGTCCTTGGTGCCGAGCAGCAGCAGGTCGGCGGGGCGCGCCGCGAACAGGCCATTGGTGACCACGCCGACGATGGCGTTGATCTGCTCTTCCAGTTGCACCGGGCTGTCGATCTGCATGTTGTAAACGTCGAGGATGATGTTGCCGTTGTCGGTCACCACGCCCTCGCGGTACACCGGATCGCCGCCCAGCTTCACCAGCTGGCGGGCCACATGGCTGCGGGCCATGGGGATCACTTCCACCGGCAGCGGGAAGTTGCCGAGCAGCGGCACCAGCTTGCTCTCGTCGGCGATGCAGATGAATGTCTTGGCCACGGCGGCGACGATCTTTTCACGGGTCAGCGCCGCGCCGCCGCCCTTGATCAGTTCGAGGCGCTCGTTGCTCTCGTCGGCGCCGTCGACATAGAACTCGAGTTCGCTGACGCTGTTCAGGTCATACACCGGGATGCCGTGGCCCTTCAGGCGCTGGGCGGTGGCTTCGGAGCTGGCCACGGCGCCGTCGAAGGCCATCTTGTGCCTGGCCAGCAGGTCGATGAAGAAGTTGGCGGTGGATCCAGTGCCGACGCCGATGATGCTCTTCTCATCGAGCTTGGGGAGAATGAAGTCGATGGCGGCCTGGGCGACGGCCTGCTTGAGCTGGTCCTGGGTCATGCTGTGGAGGTCCGAGTGAAGGAGTGTCGAGGGCGCGGATTATAGCCGCTAAACCCCTAGAACCATGTGGTCGGCCGACGAATCCGTGCGGTAGACTCGGTCCTCCCGTGAAATGCCCGCCAGTGAAGCCGCGATGCTCGAAGAATACGTGAAGAAGACCCTGACCTCGCGCGTCTACGACGTCGCCGTGGAAACCCCGCTGCAGCCCGCCCGCCAGCTCACCGAGCGGCTGGGCAACCAGATCCTCCTCAAGCGCGAGGACCTGCAACCGGTCTACTCCTTCAAGATCCGTGGCGCCTACAACAAGATCGCCCAGCTGTCCCGCGAGGAGCTGGCGCGCGGCGTGGTCACCGCCTCGGCCGGCAACCATGCCCAGGGCGTGGCCCTGGCGGCCCGCGAGCTGGGCATCAAGGCGACCATCGTGATGCCGCGCACCACGCCCGAACTGAAGGTGCAGGGTGTCCGCACCCGCGGTGGCAAGGTGGTGCTGCACGGCGACGCCTTTCCCGAGGCCCTGGCCCATTCGCTGAAACTGGTGGAAGAGAAGGGCTACGTCTACATCCATCCCTACGATGACCCGGAAGTGATCGCCGGCCAGGGCACCGTGGCCATGGAGATCCTCCGCCAGCATCCGGGACGCCTGGATGCCATCTTCGTCCCGGTGGGCGGCGGCGGCCTGGTGGCGGGCATCGCCGCCTTCGTCAAATACCTGCGCCCCGAAGTGAAAGTGATCGGTGTCGAGCCGGACGACTCCAACTGCCTGCAGGCCGCCATGGCCGCCGGTGAGCGCGTCGTGCTGGGCCAGGTCGGGCTGTTCGCCGACGGCGTCGCCGTGGCGCAGATCGGCCAGCACACCTTCGATATCTGCAAGCGTTATGTCGATGAGGTGATCACCGTCAGCACCGACGAGATCTGTGCGGCGATCAAGGACATCTACGACGACACCCGCTCCATCACCGAGCCAGCTGGCGCCCTGGCCGTGGCCGGGATCAAGAAGTACGTGGAACGCGAGGGCGTGCGCGAGCAGACCCTGGTGGCCATCGATTCCGGGGCCAACATCAACTTCGATCGCCTGCGCCATGTGGCCGAGCGCGCCGAGTTGGGCGAAAAGCGCGAGGCCATCATCGCCGTGACCATCCCGGAGCGCCCGGGCAGCTTCAAGGCCTTCTGCGAGGCCATCGGCAAGCGCCAGATCACCGAATTCAACTACCGCTACAACACCGATGCCGAAGCGCACATCTTCGTCGGCGTCCAGACCCACCCGGAAACCGACCCCCGTGCGGCGCTGGTGGAGAACCTGCGTGGCCAGGGCTTCCCGGTGCTCGACCTGACCGACGACGAACTGGCCAAGCTGCACATCCGCCACATGGTCGGTGGTCACGCGGTGCGCATCAGCGACGAGCTGGTGTTCCGGTTCGAATTCCCCGAGCGTCCGGGCGCGTTGTTCAACTTTCTCAACAAGCTCGGCGGGCGCTGGAACATCACCATGTTCCACTACCGCAACCACGGTGCCGCCGACGGCCGCGTGGTCGCCGGCCTGCAGGTGCCGGCCGAGGAGCGCGCGCTGGTGCATGCCGCCCTGGACGAGATCGGCTATCCCTACTGGGATGAGAGCGAAAACCCGGCCTATAAGCTCTTCCTGGGGTAAGGGCGCCGGGACCGGCGGCTGCTAGGCTTTTCGACAGCCGCCCAAGCTGACAAGGACCCGTTCCATGGAAAACTACCTGACTTTCCGCATCCTTCACGGCCTGGCCACCCTGCTGTTCTTCGGCGGGTTGGCAGGACTGGCCTGGTACGGCTGGCGCAATTTCCGCTCCGGCGATGCCGCGCGCATCGGCCTGAGCCTGCGGCGTATCCTGCTGATCGGCGTGCCCTTGCTGATCCTCGCCGCCGTGTCGTTGCCGGTCAGTGGCTGGTGGATGGTGAACCTGGCGGGCCTGCCCCTGGGCCGGACCTGGTTGCTGGGCGGGGCCATCCTCTACCTCTTCGGCTGCATCGCCTGGCTGCTGCTGTTCGGTCGCGTGTCGCGGCTGCGCGAGCAGGCCCTGGCGGAGGGCGGGCCGGGCGCGCCGCAAGTCCTTCGCAGCCTGAAGTTCGGCGCGGCCTACGGCCTGTCCGGCCTGCTGCTGTTCCTGTCCGTGCTGGCGCTGATGCTGGCCAAGCCGCTGTGATGCGGCTGACACGCCGGGCATGACCCTCTACTTCCTGCTCAAGACCTTCCATGGCCTGCTCGCCGCCGTGCTTATCGGAACGGCGCTGGGCGGGCTGTTCTTCGTGCGTCGCGCCTGGAAAAGCGCTGATCTCCAGCAAATAGCCGCGACTTTCTCGTCGCTGGTACGACTGGAGCTCTGGTTCGTCGCCAGCTCCGCCGTGTTGTTGCCGCTGAGCGGCCTGGCCCTGGCCAAGGTGGGCGGGTGGCCGCTGGGCCAGCTCTGGCTGCTGTGGAGTGCGGGACTTTACCTGCTGGCGGCGTTCTGCTGGCTGCCGTTGTTCTGGCTGCAGGTGCGCATCCGCAACGAGGTACGCCAGGCGCTGCGGGACAGCACACCCCTGGCCAGGCAAGTGGCCAGCCAGGTGGCGCTTCGCAGTTGGCTGGCGGTGCTCGCCCTGGCGCTGTTGGCAGCGGTGTATGCGCTGATGGTGGTCAAGCCGCTCTGACGTCGTCCCTGGGATGCGCATGGCGCACCCTGCCGTCAGGTCTTGGCGGAGCAGAGTAGGGTGGATCGCGCTTTATCGATCCACCATGGTGCTCGACCCGGGCCGTGATGGTGGACATGAAAAGCGCTGTCCACCCTACGACAAGCAGCCTCTAGCGCAGGGACATCACCGGCCAGCCGCGTTTTTCGGCTTCGGCGCGCAGTTTCGGGTCCGGGTCCACCGCCACCGGACGGGTCACCTGCTCCAGCAGGGGCAGGTCGTTCAGCGAGTCGCTGTAGAAGGTGCTGTCGTCCAGGCTGTGGCCGGTTTCTTCCAGCCAGCGGGCGAGGCGGGTCACCTTGCCCTCACGGAAGCAGGGGATGTCGGTGGTGCGGCCGGTATAGCGGCCATCGGCCAACTCGCATTCGGTGGCCAGCAGGGTCGCAACGCCCAGGCGCTGGGCAATGGGGGCGGTGACGAAACGGTTGGTGGCGGTGATGATCAGCAACTGGTCGCCGGCATCGCGGTGCTCGGCGAGCAGGGCTTCGCCCTTGGGCAGGATGATGGGCTCGATGCAGTCGCGCATGAACTCGCGGTGCCACTGGTCGAGTTGCACCATTTCGGTGCGCCCGAGAATTTCCAGGCTGAAGTTCAGGTAGTCCCGGATATTCAGGCGACCGGCCAGGTAGTCCTGGTAGAACTCATCGTTGCGCGCCTTGTAGGCGATCCCGTCGAGGATGCCGCGCTCGCACAGGTAGTCGCCCCAGGCATGGTCGCTGTCGCCGGCCAGCAGGGTGTTGTCGAGGTCGAAAAGAGCCAAACGCACGTCGTATTTCCTTGCATGGAGGCTTCCAGGGGCGGCCAGAATAGCGGCTTTCGCCGGGGCTGCCCATTGCGCTGAAGGCTCGCATTGCTGCGTTTGCGGGCTTTATGGAACAATGCCGGAACATGCGTTTGCGAGGTTGAGTGCCGTGATCGATTCCGATGGTTTTCGCCCGAATGTCGGCATCATTCTCGCCAATGATGCCGGGCAGGTACTTTGGGCCCGGCGTATCAATCAGGATGCCTGGCAGTTTCCCCAAGGCGGGATCAACCCGCGGGAAACGCCCGAAGAAGCGCTTTTCCGGGAATTGAACGAAGAAGTGGGCCTGGAGCAGCAAGATGTGAAGATTCTTGCCTGCACTCGCGGCTGGTTGCGCTATCGTCTGCCCCAACGCCTGGTGCGTACCAACAGCCAACCGTTGTGCATCGGCCAGAAACAGAAGTGGTTCCTGCTGCGTTTGCAGTCGGACGAGAACAAGGTACGGATGGACCTGACCGGCAAGCCCGAGTTCGACGGCTGGCGCTGGGTCAGTTACTGGTACCCGTTGGGTCAGGTGGTGACCTTCAAGCGTGAAGTCTATCGCCGAGCCCTCAAGGAACTAGCACCGCGCCTGCTGGCGCAAGACTGACTCGGAGAAAGGCTGCCTAGCCATGCTCAACACGCTGCGCAAGATCGTCCAGGAAGTGAACGCCGCCAAGGATCTGAAGGCGGCGTTGGCGATCATCGTGCAACGGGTCAAGGAGGCCATGGGCAGCCAGGTCTGCTCGGTCTACCTGCTGGACCCCGAGTCCAACCGGTTCGTGCTCATGGCCACCGAGGGCCTGAACAAGCGCTCCATCGGCAAGGTCAGCATGGCCCCCAACGAGGGCCTGGTGGGCCTGGTGGGCACCCGCGAGGAGCCGCTGAACCTCGAGCACGCCGCCGATCACCCCCGCTACCGCTACTTCGCCGAGACCGGTGAAGAGCGCTTCGCCTCCTTCCTCGGCGCGCCGATCATCCACCACCGCCGGGTGATGGGGGTGCTGGTGGTGCAGCAAAAGGAGCGCCGTCAGTTCGACGAGGGCGAGGAAGCCTTCCTCGTCACCATGAGCGCACAGCTCGCCGGCGTCATCGCCCATGCCGAGGCCACTGGCTCCATCCGTGGCCTGGGCCGTCAGGGCAAGGGGACCCAGGAGGCCAAGTTCGTCGGCGTCGCGGGCGCTCCGGGTGCCGCCGTCGGCACCGCCGTGGTGGTGCTGCCGCCGGCCGATCTCGACGTGGTGCCCGACCGCACCGTCGATGACATCGAAGCCGAGGTCGAACGCTTCAAGCAGGCCCTGGAAGCGGTGCGCGAGGACATGCGCCGGCTCTCCAGCAAGCTCGAAACCCAGCTCCGCCCCGAAGAGCGCGCGCTATTCGATGTCTACCTGATGATGCTCGACGACGCCTCCATCGGCATGGAGGTCAAGCGCGTCATCCGCACCGGCCAGTGGGCCCAGGGCGCCCTGCGCCAGGTGGTGATGGAGCACGTCACCCGCTTCGAGCTGATGGACGACGCCTACCTGCGCGAGCGCGCCTCCGACGTCAAGGACCTCGGTCGCCGCCTGCTCGCCTACCTGCAGGAAGAACGCAAGCAGAACCTGGTCTACCAGGAGAACACCATCCTGGTCAGCGAGGAGCTGTCCCCGGCGATGCTCGGCGAAGTGCCCGAGGGCAAGTTGGTGGGCCTGGTCTCGGTACAGGGGTCGGGCAACTCCCACGTTGCCATCCTCGCCCGCGCGATGGGCATCCCCACTGTGATGGGCGCGGTCGACCTGCCGTATTCCAAGGTCGACGGCATCGAAATGATCGTCGACGGCTACCACGGCGAAGTCTTCACCAACCCCTCGCCCGAACTGCGCAAGCAGTACAGCGAAGTGGTGGAGGAGGAGCGCCAGCTGGTCAAGGGCCTGGATGCCCTGCGCAGCCTGCCCTGCGAGACCCTCGACGGCCAGCGTATGCCGCTCTGGGTGAACACCGGCCTGCTCGCCGACGTGACCCGTGCCCAGGAGCGCGGCGCCGAGGGCGTGGGCCTGTATCGCACCGAAGTGCCGTTCATGATCAACGAGCGCTTCCCCAGCGAAAAGGAGCAGCTCGCCATCTATCGCGAGCAGCTCGCCGCCTTCCACCCGCTGCCGGTGACCATGCGTACCCTGGATATCGGCGGCGACAAGGCGCTGTCCTATTTCCCGATCAAGGAAAGCAACCCCTTCCTCGGCTGGCGCGGCATCCGCGTCACCCTCGACCACCCGGAAATCTTCCTCGTCCAGGTGCGCGCCATGCTCAAGGCCAGCGAAGGCCTGGACAACCTGAAAATCCTGCTGCCGATGATCTCCGGCACCCATGAGCTGGAAGAAGCGCTGCACCTGATCCACCGCGCCTGGGGCGAGGTGCGCGACGAGGGCGTCGACATCCCCATGCCACCGGTCGGCGTGATGGTCGAGATCCCCGCCGCTGTTTACCAGACCAAGGAGCTGGCGCGGCAGGTGGACTTCCTCTCGGTGGGTTCCAACGACCTCACCCAGTACCTGCTGGCGGTGGACCGCAACAACCCGCGTGTCGCCGATCTCTACGACTATCTGCACCCGGCGGTGCTGCAGGCGCTGAAGAAAGTGGTGGACGACGCCCACGCCGAAGGCAAGCCGGTGAGCATCTGCGGCGAGATGGCGGGCGATCCGGCCGCCGCCGTCCTGCTCCTGGCCATGGGCTTCGACAGCCTGTCGATGAACGCCACCAACCTGCCCAAGGTGAAGTGGTTGCTGCGCCAGATCACCATGAGCAAGGCCAAGGAGCTGCTGGAGCAGCTGCTGGCGATCGACAATCCGCAGGTTATCCACAGCTCGCTGCATCTCGCGCTGCGCAACCTGGGGCTCGGCCGGGTGATCAATCCGGCGGCGACCATCCAGGCCTGAGGATGGCGCGCTAGTTGTTTGCACCGCCCGGGGCCGTTTCCGGGCGTTGAGGACCCATCGGGTCGCGTACCCGCAGGAAGCTTATGGACAAGCTCGTGCCCCTCGACCACTGCTATGGCACCACCCGCGAAGAAATCGAGCGTACCCTGCGCCATGCCCTGGATATCGTCAGCGACGGCATCTGGGACTGGAACATCAGCACCAATCACGTCAAGCGCAGCCCCAGCTGGTACTCCATGCTCGGCTACCCGCCGGACAGCCTGCCGGAGGATGTCGACACCTGGAAATCGGTGATCCATCCCGGCGATTTCGAGCGGGTGATGCGCAATTTCCAGGCCTACCTGGACGGCACCAGTCAGATCTACGCCGAGGACTACCGCTGCCGTTGCCGTGACGGCAGCTACCTGTGGGTCAGCGATCATGGCCGATTCGTGGAGTTCGACGAAGCGGGCAAGCCGACGAGGATGATCGGCGCCCACCGCAATATCCACCGGCGCAAGATGGCCAGCCTGGAACTGCAACGCAAGAACGAAGAGCTCCTGACCCTCAATCAGCAGCTGGAGGCCTTGGTGCAGGCGCGCACCGAGGCCCTGCGCCAGGCCAACGAGGCATTGGCCCGACAGGTGGCGACGGCTCTGCGCCTGAGCGAGACCGACCCGCTTACGCAGATCTCCAATCGCCGTCACTTCGAGCGCAGCCTGCATGGCGAATGGCAGCGATTCCAGCGCCATGAGCATGGCGCCACGCTGCTGATGTTCGATCTGGACCATTTCAAGCGCATCAACGACCAGCATGGCCACCAGGTCGGCGATCGCGCCCTGGTGGCGGTCAGCGGTGCCGTGCGCGCGGTGTTACGGGAAGAGGACTGTTTTGCCCGCTGGGGTGGTGAGGAATTCATCGCCCTGCTGCCGGACACTGACCTGGCATCTGCCCTGCAACTGGCCGAACGCCTACGCCTGCTGGTGAGCCAGGCAGACCCCGGATTGCCGCAGGGCCTGACCGCCAGCTTCTCGGTGGCTGAGATGCGGCTGGGGGAGGGCATCGAATCCCTGCTCAAGCGCCTGGACGATGGCCTCTATCGCGCCAAGCAGCGGCGCAATTGCATCGAGGCCTGCTGAGCTGCGCAGGATCCTGTGGGGGCGAATTCATTCGCGAACCGGACCGCAGGTTCGGCCTGGAAGTCAGCTTGGGGCTGCTGCGCAGCCCTTGGCGAATAAATTCGCCCCCACAATAAAGGCCCCACCATCGATCGAATGAAAAAAGCCCGCCAGATGGCGGGCTTTTTCGTGGGGTGCTGGATCAGCCTTCGAAGATGATCCGGCCGTCCACCAGGGTGTGACGCACCTTGCCCGGCAGGCAGTGGCCGATGAAGGGGCAGTTGTCACCCTTGGACTTCCAGGTTTCGCCCGCCAGGGTCGAGGCCTGCGGGTCGAACAGCACCAGGTCCGCCGGGGCGCCCACGGCCAGGCGGCCAGCGGGCAGGCGCAGGGCGCGGGCCGGGCCGGCGGTGAGGCGGGCGAGCAGGGTGGGCAGGTCGAGCAGGCCGTCCTGCACCAGGGTCATGGCCAGCGGCAGCAACAGTTCCACGCTGCTGATGCCCGGTTCGGTGGCGCCGAAGGGTGCGAGCTTGGCGTCGGGCTCATGGGGCTGGTGGTGGCTGGCGATGGCGCCGATCACGCCGGCCTTCACCGCCTCGCGCAGGCCGTCGCGGTCGGCGCGGGTGCGCAGCGGCGGTTGCACGTGGTAGAGGCTGGAGAAGTCGATCAGCGCTTCGTCGGTGAGGATCAGCTGGTACATGGCCACATCGGCGGTAACCGGCAGGCCGCGCGCCTGGGCCTCGCCGATCATCTCGGCGCCGCGGGCGCTGGTGATCTGGCTGAAGTGGGCGCGCACGCCGCTCTGCTCGACCAGCAGCAGGTCGCGGGCGAGCGCTACGGTTTCGGCGGTTTCCGGGATACCGGCGAGGCCAAGGAAGCTGGCGGTGGGGCCTTCGTGGGCCAGACCGCCGTCAGCCAGGGACGCGTCCTGGGAATGGAAGACCACGGTCAGGTCGAAGGTGGCGGCGTATTCCAGGGCGCGGCGCTGGACGCGGTTGCTGGCGAAGGTGGCCAGGCCGTTGCCGAAGGCCACGCAGCCGACATCGCGCAGGGCCACCAGCTCGGAGAGCTGCTCGCCGGCCAGGCCCTTGGTCAGGGCGCCGATGGGGAAGACCTTGGCGTTGCCCGCTTCCTGGGCGCGGTCGAGGATCAGTTCGGCGACTGCCGGGGTGTCCAGCACCGGACGGGTCAGGGGCGGGCAGCAGAGACTGGTGACGCCGCCACTGGCGGCGGCCAGGGTTTCGCTGGCGATACTGCCCTTGCGGCTGTAGCCCGGCTCGCGCAGGGCGACGGAAAGGTCCACCAGGCCCGGGGCGGCCACCAGGCCTTTGGCGTCCAGGGTCTTGTCGGCCTGGAAGCCCGCCGGAGCCTGGCCGATGGCAGCGACCTTGCCGCCTTCGAGGAAGAGGTCGGTGACCTGGTCGTGGCCGCTGGCCGGATCGATCAGGCGGGCACCGAGGATGTGGGTACGCATCAGTTCAGCTCCTCGGCTTCCTGGTTCAGTTGACGTTGCGCGGCCTGGCCGCTCATGGCCATGGAGAGCACGGCCATGCGCACGGCGATGCCGTAGGTGACCTGGTTGAGAATCACCGAATGAGCGCCGTCGGCCACGGCGGATTCGATCTCGACGCCGCGGTTGATCGGGCCCGGGTGCATGACGATGGCGTCCGGCTTGGCCAGCGCCAGGCGCTGGGTGCTGAGGCCGTAGAGCTTGTAGAACTCGCCTTCGCTGGGCAGCAGGCCGCCCTGCATGCGTTCGCGCTGCAGGCGCAGCATGATCACTACGTCGACGTCCTTGAGGCCCTCGGCGAGGTCGGTGTAGACCTTCACGCCGTACTGCTCGACACCTACCGGGATCAGGGTCTTGGGTCCGATCACGCGGATATCGGGGCAGCCCAGGGTGCGCAGGGCCAGCATGTTGGAGCGGGCCACGCGCGAATGCAGGATATCGCCGACGATGGCCACCGAGAGGTTCTCGAACCCGCCCTTGTGGCGGCGGATGGTGAGCATGTCGAGCATGCCCTGGGTCGGGTGCGCGTGGCGGCCGTCACCGCCGTTGATGATGGCCACGTCCGGGCACACGTGCTCGGCGATGAAATGGGCGGCGCCGGAGTCGGCGTGGCGCACCACGAACATGTCGGCAGCCATCGCCTCCAGGTTGCGCAGGGTGTCGAACAGGGTCTCGCCCTTGCTGGTGGAGGAGGTGGAGACGTTCAGGGTGATCACGTCGGCGGACAGGCGCTGGGCCGCCAGCTCGAAGGTGGTACGGGTGCGGGTGGAGTTCTCGAAGAACACATTGCACACGGTGCGGCCGCGTAGCAGCGGGACCTTCTTCACCGCGCGGGCGCCGACTTCGAGGAAGGAGTCGGCGGTGTCGAGGATTTCCGTCAGCAGCTCGCGGGGCAGACCGTCGAGCGAGAGGAAGTGGCGCAGCTGGCCCTGGTCGTTGAGCTGCAGCGGGCGCTTGGCGTCTGTCGGCATGGGGCAGGCCCTGAAAGGTTACGAAGATTCGGGAGGATCAGGCGGGTGAAGCGAGGTCCTGGCGCTCGAGGGTGAGCGGCGCGGGGCCGAGCAATTTTACCCGTTCCGTGGCCCGCAGGGACAGCGTTGCGCCGACCACGTCCGGGCGGATCGGCAGCTCGCGGGCGTTGAGGTCGAGCAGGCAGACCAGGGTCACGCTGGCGGGGCGGCCGTAGTCGAAGAGTTCGTTGAGGGCCGCGCGCACGGTGCGCCCGCTCATCAGCACGTCATCGATCAGCACCAGGTGCTGGCCCTCGATCTCGAAGGGCAGCTCGGATGGGCGCACTTGCGGGTGCAGCCCGCTCTGGGTGAAGTCGTCGCGGTAGAAGGAGACGTCCAGGGTGCCCATGGGGCCCGCCGCTCCCAGTTGCTCCAGCAGGGCCTGGGCGACCCACACGCCGCCGGTGCGGATGCCGATGTAGCGCGGATCCTGGATATCGCGGGCCTTGAGGTGGACTTGCAGGTCGCTGGCCATCCGCGGCAGCAGTTCGGCGGGATTGGGCAGGGTCATCGGCGGTCCTCGCTTAATGAGTCAGGAAGTTGCGCAGTTCTCGGCCAGCCAGCCTTCCAGGAGCAAGGCGGCGGCCAGGGCGTCCACCGGGCGGTCGCGGTAGCCGTCGCGCTGGCCCTGGGCCATGCGCTGGCCCTTGGCTTCGAAGGTGGTCAGGCGCTCGTCGTGGGTGAATACCGGGAGGTTGAAGCGGCCGTTCAGGCGCCGGGCGAACTTCTCCGCGCGGGCGCTCATCTCGCTGGGGGTGCCGTCCATGTTCAGCGGCAGACCGACGACAATGGCGTCGGGCTGCCATTCGCGGATCAGGGCTTCCACGTGCTGCCAGTCCGGCACGCCGTTCTGGGCCTTCAGCACTTTCAGCTCGCGGGCCTGGCCGGTGACCGCCTGGCCCACGGCGACGCCGATCTGTCTGGTGCCGTAGTCGAAGCCGAGCAGCAGGCGCAGGGGTTTGGGTTCGGCCATCAGGCGTGCCCGGCCTGGGCGGTGAGCAGGCTGAGGTTGACCCCCAGGCGCGCGGCGGCGGCGGACAGGCGCTGCTCGGTCGGGGTGTCGAAGAGGATGGCCAGGTCCGCCGGGCAGGTCAGCCAGGAGTTTTCGGCGAGTTCGGCTTCCAGCTGTCCGGCGTCCCAGCCCGCGTAGCCGAGGGCCACCAGGCTTTTCTGCGGGCCGCCGCCGTCGGCGATGGCGAAGAGCACGTCCTGGGAGGTGGACAGGGCCAGTTCCCCCAGCTCCAGGGTGGCCTGGAAATTGTGGCCCGTGGGGTGCAGGACGAAGCCGCGGTCGGTCTGTACCGGGCCGCCGGCGTAGATGGGCACGCCCTGGCAGCGCGCCGGCGGCGTGATTTCCGGGCGCAGCTGCTCGAGTACGTCGCTCAGGCTCAGGCCGTTGGGCCGGTTGATCACCAACCCCATCGCGCCCTGCTCGTTATGCTCCACCAGATAGGTGACGGTCTGGGCGAAGTTGGGATCGGCCATGTGCGGCATGGCGATCAGGAAGTGGTGCTTGAGGTAGCTCGGTGCGCTTTTCATGTCAGCTAGTTTCAGGCTTAAGGCTGCAGGCTTCAAGCGGCAAGGCGCCGCTTCAGTCGCTGCCACTGGTTGAAGCCTAGAGCCTATCCGGTCCTGCTGCTCTCAATTGCTCGACAGGCGGTCGCCGCGTTCGAAACGCCAGGTGCGGATGATCTCCAGGCGGTCGATATCCGCCAGGTCGCCGGTGAAGGGGGCGAAGGGCGCGGCGAGACGCACGATGCGCATGGCGCCCTGGTCCAGTACCGGCTGGCCGGAGGACTCCAGCACCTGCACCTCGTACAGGGTGCCGTCGCGGTTGATCGACACCAGCAGCCGCAGGTTGCCGTAGATGCGCTGGCGGCGGGCCTCTTCCGGGTAGTTGAGGTTGCCGATGCGTTCGATCTTCTTGCGCCACTCTTCCTTGTACCAGGCGCCCTTGTCGCGCATGGTCGAGGCGGCGCTGAGGCGGTGGATGCGCGGGCGTTTGGCGTAGAGCTGGCGCTCCTTGTCCAGTTCGGCCTCGAGGCTGGCGATTTCGCTGGAGAGCTGCGAGCTGTCGAATGTGGGCGCCGGCGCGGCCTGGGGCTGCGGCTTGGTCTGCTCGCGCTTGACCGTGGTCTTCTGCGGCTGCGGGCTCTTGGTGGCCACGGCGGCCTTGGGCGCTTCCTTCTTCGGTGCCTGGGGCGGTGCCGCGGGCGGGGTGGCCTTGCGGATTTCCTTGTCCTGGAAGGGCGCCTTCTCGGTGGTCTTGGGCTTGGCCTTGTGCTCCAGGGTGCCACTGCCCTGCTGGTTGGCCTGGGCGAGGAAGTCGGCCTTCTTCGGGGCCTCTTCGCTCTTGAAGGTGGCCAGGGTGATTTCCAGGGTCTTGCTGATCTGCTGCGGGTCGCCAAAGGTGAAGCCGACGCCGAGGATCAGGGCGACGTGCAGCACGGCGGCGAGAAACAGGGTAAAGCCCAGCCGGTCCGCCGGGCGGACGCCGGCGGACTGTTGGGCGGAGGTAATAACGGCTGCGTTCATCGCCAGTCAGCTTGATTCAGATAGCCGCGCAGTCTGCCCAAGTCGAGCTGAGCGCTGCAAGCGACAAGCGCCAAGCTGTTAGCTGCGTCAAGCTTGGCGCTTGCGACCCGAGGCTTGCAGCTTCCCGTCGATGGCATCCATCAGCCGCTCGCCGATGCGGGTGTCGTACGCCTTGTCGATCTCGCGGATGCAGGTGGGGCTGGTGACGTTGATCTCGGTGAGGTGGTCGCCGATCACGTCCAGGCCGACGAACAGCAGGCCTTTTTCCCGCAGGGTCGGACCGACGGTGGCGGCGATCTCGCGGTCGCGGTCGGAGAGCGGCTGGGCCACGCCGCGGCCGCCGGCGGCCAGGTTGCCGCGGGTCTCGCCCTCGGCGGGGATGCGTGCCAGGCAGTAAGGCACCGGCTCGCCGTCGATCATCAGGATGCGCTTGTCGCCGTCCTTGATCGCCGGCAGATAGCGCTGCGCCATGATCTGGTGGCGGCCATGGCCGGTGAGGGTCTCGAGGATCACCGAGAGGTTGGGGTCGCCCACGCGATGGCGGAAGATCGACGAACCGCCCATGCCATCAAGGGGTTTGAGAATGATGTCACGCTGCTCTTCGGCAAACTCGCGCAGAATGTCGGCGCGGCGACTGACAATGGTCGGCGGCGCCAGTTGGGGAAACAGGGTGGCGAAGAACTTCTCGTTGCAGTCGCGCAGGCTCTGCGGGCGGTTGACCACCAGCACGCCGGCCCGTTCGGCCTGTTCCAGCAGGTAGGTGGAGTAGACGTACTCGTTGTCGAAGGGCGGGTCCTTGCGCATCAGGATCACGTCCAGTTCGGCCAGCGGGGTGTCCGCCTCGGCTTCCAGCTCGAACCAGTGCTCCGGGTCGAGGAACACCTTCAGGGGGCGCATGCGCGCGAAAGCTTCACCGTTTTTCTGGTATAGGTCCTGCTGCTCCATGTAGAACAACGACCAGCCGCGCTCCTGGGCGGCCAGCAGCATGGCCAGGGAGCTGTCCTTCTTGAAGGAGATTTGCGCAATGGGGTCCATGACGATCCCGAGGCGAACGCTCATGGGGGGTCTCCGCAACAGGTTGCAAGGGGCGCGCCGAAGCCGGCGGGCCGGTTGGATGAGGCGCTCAGGGTGGCGCCGGCATTGACCGCGGTCAAGGAAAAAACCTTCCCCTGGATGGGAAGGATCGCAGATGCGGGGGCCGTGTAGCTTGCGTCTGGAGACTGTGCTAAAAAGGCCCGACGATTGGGTCGCAGCCCGTCGGTTGCAGGGCCTCAGGCATGTATATAAAGCAGAATAACGACTCACCGAGGCGATGGTAGGGCGAACATGGAACAGCATTCCGAGGGTTTGAAGGTCATGGTGATCGACGATTCGAAAACGATTCGTCGTACCGCCGAGACTCTGCTCAAGAAGGTGGGGTGCGAGGTCATCACCGCAGTCGATGGTTTCGATGCCCTGGCCAAGATCGCCGATTCCCACCCGAACATCATTTTCGTCGACATCATGATGCCGCGCCTGGACGGTTATCAGACCTGCGCCCTGATCAAGAACAACAGCGCTTTCAAGTCCACCCCGGTGATCATGCTGTCCTCCAAGGACGGCCTGTTCGACAAGGCCAAGGGTCGCATCGTCGGTTCCGACCAGTACCTCACCAAGCCCTTCAGCAAGGAAGAGCTGCTCGGCGCGATCAAGACTCACGTCCCCGATTTCACCCCGGTGGAGCAAGCCTCCTGAAGTCCGGCCTGAAGGCCGGTGAAGCCTTTCCGTATGGGGAACACCATGGCTCGTATTCTGATTGTTGATGACTCGCCGACCGAGATGTACAAGCTGACCGCGATGCTCGAGAAGCACGGTCACCAGGTACTCAAGGCGGAGAATGGCGCCGATGGCGTGGCACTGGCCCGACAGGAGAAGCCGGACGCCGTGCTGATGGATATCGTGATGCCGGGCCTGAACGGCTTCCAGGCGACCCGTCAGCTGACCAAGGACGCCGATACCAGCCATATCCCGGTGATCATCGTCACCACCAAGGATCAGGAAACCGACAAGGTCTGGGGCAAGCGCCAGGGCGCCAAGGACTACCTGACCAAGCCGATCGAAGAAGACACCCTGATCAAGACCCTGAACACGGTACTGGCCGGCTGATGCCAGGCCGGTCCCCGACCCGATAATTATTAGAAACAGGCCAAGGCCGGTCGTCATGTCGGATTCGCAGACCCCCTTCCAGCTCCTCCAGGCGATCGACCAGCGCTGTCGCGCGTTGGCCGCGGGCCTGCCTGCGCAACAAGAGGTGGTGCAGAGCTGGAGCGGCATCGGTTTCCGCATGGGCGAACGCCTGTTCGTGGCGCCCATGGGCGAGGTCAGCGAAGTGCTGCACGAGCCGCGCTACACCTTGCTGCCGGGGGTGAAAACCTGGGTCAAGGGCGTCGCCAACGTGCGCGGCCGCCTGTTGCCGATCATGGACCTGTGCGGTTTCTTCGGTAGCGAACTCTCGCCCCTGCGCAAGCAGCGCCGGGTACTGGTGGTGGACCACCAGGAGATCTTCGCCGGGCTCATCGTCGACGAAGTCTTCGGCATGCAGCATTTCCTGGTCGATGCCTTCAGCGAGGAACTGCCCCCGCTGGAGGCCAGTATCCAGCCCTTCATCCACGGCGTGTTCAATCGCGAACAGCCCTGGCTGGTGTTCAGCCCGCATGCGCTGGCGCAGCACCAGGCGTTCATCGAGGTGGCGGTCTAGATTCGACGCGGGGCGCCTGGCGCTCCGCGGTGGTTGCCGGGACGCAGTTTCCGGCGCCGCAGCTTCAAGGTTGGGCCGGCTTTGCCGGCCCTTTGGCGTTACATGGGAACAAGTGGTTGGTCCAGGCGGGGGCCCGATAATGAAAAGACTGAACTCAGGCAATCTGTTTTCCGGGGTGCGCAGCACGTCGCTGATCGCCGGACTCTTCGTGGTCCTGATCGTCGCCATCGTGCTGCTGTTCGCGAACTTCGCGTACCTCAACACCCAGGCGAACTACGACAAGGAATACATCAGCCACGCCGGCGAGCTGCGCGTGCTCTCCCAGCGTATCGCCAAGAACTCCAGCGAGGCCGCGGCGGGCAAGGCAGAGGCCTTCGCCCTGCTGAAGGACGCGCGTAACGACTTCGAGCAACGCTGGAACTTCCTCGTCAAGGGCGACGCTTCCACCGGCCTGCCTGCCGCACCCGCTGCCGTGAAAGCCGAGATGGACCCCGTGCAGAAGGACTGGGACAGCCTGCGCAAGAACGCCGACGCCATCCTTGCCAGCGAGCAGACCGTGCTCTCCCTGCACCAGGTGGCCGCCACCCTGGCCGAAACCATTCCGCAGCTGCAGGTCGAGTACGAGGAAGTGGTGGACATCCTCCTCGAAAGCGGCGCGCCCGCCAGCCAGGTTTCCGTGGCCCAGCGCCAGTCGCTGCTGGCCGAACGTATCCTCGGTTCGGTGAACAAGGTGCTGGCCGGTGACGAAGACTCGGTCCAGGCCGCCGACATGTTCGGCCGCGACGCCAGCCTGTTCGGTCGCGTACTGGGCGCCATGCGCGAAGGCAACGCGGCGATGGAGATCACCAAGGTCACCAATACCGAGGCCCTGGAGCGCCTGCAGGAGATCGCCGAGCTCTTCGAATTCGTTTCCGGCTCGGTGGACGAGATCCTCGAGACCTCGCCCGAACTCTTCCAGGTCCGTGAGTCCGCCAACACCATCTTCACCGGTTCCCAGACCCTGCTGGACAAGGCTTCCGCGCTGACCAGCGGCTTCGAGAACCTGGCTTCCAGCCGTGACCTGAACAGCTTCGCCGGCTACGTGCTGGGCGTGCTGGCCCTGGGCTCGATCATCCTCATCGGCCTGGTCATGGTGCAGAGCACCCGCAGCCGGCTGGCCGAGACCGCCGCGAAGAACGAACGCAACCAGGCGGCGATCCTGCGTCTGCTCGACGAGATCGCCGACCTCGCCGACGGTGACCTGACCGTGGCCGCGACCGTGACCGAGGACTTCACCGGCGCCATCGCGGACTCCATCAACTACTCCATCGACCAGCTCCGCGAACTGGTGGAAACCATCAACCTGACCGCCGTGCAGGTGGCCGCCGCCGCCCAGGAAACCCAGGCCACCGCCATGCACCTGGCCGAGGCTTCCGAGCACCAGGCCCAGGAAATCGCCGGCGCCTCCGCCGCGATCAACGAAATGGCCGTGTCCATTGACCAGGTATCGGCGAACGCCTCCGAATCCTCGGCGGTAGCGGAACGTTCCGTAGCCATCGCCAACAAGGGCAACGAAGTGGTGCACAACACCATCACCGGCATGGATAACATCCGCGAGCAGATCCAGGACACCTCGAAGCGGATCAAGCGCCTCGGTGAATCGTCCCAGGAGATCGGTGACATCGTGAGCCTGATCAACGACATCGCCGACCAGACCAACATCCTCGCCCTGAACGCCGCGATCCAGGCCTCCATGGCCGGTGACGCGGGCCGCGGCTTCGCCGTGGTAGCGGACGAGGTACAGCGCCTCGCGGAACGTTCCTCCGCCGCGACCAAGCAGATCGAGGCGCTGGTGAAGACCATTCAGACCGACACCAACGAAGCGGTGATCTCCATGGAGCAGACCACCTCCGAAGTGGTCCGCGGTGCGCGCCTGGCCCAGGACGCCGGTGTGGCCCTGGAGGAGATCGAGAAGGTATCCAAGACCCTGGCGGCGCTGATCCAGAACATCTCCAACGCCGCTCGTCAGCAAGCCTCCTCGGCTGGCCACATCTCCAACACCATGAACGTGATCCAGGAGATCACCTCGCAGACGTCCGCCGGTACCACCGCTACCGCGAAGAGCATCGGCAACCTGGCGAAGATGGCCAGCGAGATGCGCAAGTCGGTTTCCGGCTTCAAGCTGCCGGAAGCCCAGGACATAGCCTGACCACGGGAGGCGCCGCGGTCTGAGGCCGCGGCACGACGGCCATGAATCAAGGGCACGACAGCATGCAGCCAGGCGGCGTCTGGGCCTTGAAACCCCTGGCCGACATGACGACAGCGGAGTTCCACGACTGGCAGAAGCTGCTCGAGGAGCGCACCGGCGTGGTGGTCACTGACCAGCGCCGCTCCTTTCTCCAGACCAACCTGAGCGCGCGCATGCGCGAGCTGGGGGTGGCGGACTATGCCAGCTATTACCGCCAGGTGACCGACGGGCCGCGCGGTGCGGTGGAGTGGTCCACCCTGCTGGACCGCCTGACCGTGCAGGAGACCCGCTTCTTCCGGCACCCGGCATCCTTCGAGCTGCTCGCCGGCTATCTGCGCGGGCGCGTCGAAGCCGGCCTGGAGCGTCCGCTGGAAGTCTGGAGCGTGGGGTGCTCCAGCGGCGAGGAACCCTATTCACTGGCCATGTTGGCGGCCGAGGCACTTCGCGGGACTGAACGACCGGACTACTTCGGCGTGACCGGCACCGACATCAGCCTCAGCGCCCTGGCCAAGGCCCGCGAGGGGCGCTATGCGCCCCGGCGCCTGGAACAGCTGGAAACGAAGCTCGCCGAGCGCTATTTCCAGGCCCAGGACGATGGCCGTTACAAGGTAGTGCCGAGCCTGGCCGCACGGGTGTGCTGTGCAAGGCTCAATGTGCTGGAACTGGCCAAGGCGCCAATGTCCGGCATGGACGTAATTTTCTGTCAGAACCTGTTGATCTACTTCCGCCGCTGGCGCCGCCGGGAAATCCTCAATCGCCTGGCCGAGCGCCTGGCGCCGGGGGGCCTGATGGTGCTGGGCGTGGGCGAAGTGATGGGTTGGCAGCACCCGGACCTCGAGCCGGTGCCCAATGAACTGGTTCTGGCATTCACCCGGAAGGGATAGCAGACGGCTATGACTGATCGGCACGACTACGTCGCCCTCGAGTGGGTCAAGGGCGAGATCGCGGAAACCCTGAAGCAGGCGCGGCAGGCCCTGGAGGCCTTCGTCGAGAACCCGCAGGACCCTACGCGCATGCGTTTCTGCCTGACCTATATCCATCAGGTCCAGGGCACGTTGCAGATGGTCGAGTTCTACGGCGCTGCCCTGCTCGCCGAGGAAATGGAGCGTCTGGCCCAGGCCCTGATGGAGGGGCGCGCGACCAATCGCGGCGAGGCCCTGGAAGTGCTGATGCAGGCCATCCTGCAGCTGCCGCCTTACCTCGACCGCATCCAGAGCGCCCGCCGCGACCTGCCGATGGTGCTGCTGCCGCTGCTCAACGACCTGCGCGCCGCTCGTGGCGACAACCTGCTGTCGGAAACCAGCCTGTTCGCGCCGGACCTTTCCGTCGTGATGCCGGCGCTGTCCAGGGACACCCTGGCGCGCATGCGCACCGCCGAACTGCCGGTGTTGCTGCGCAAGCTGCGGCAGATGCTGCAGGCCGCCCTGGTGGGAGTGATCCGCAACCAGGACCTGGCCACCAACCTCGGTTACATGGCGCGGGTTTTCGCCCGCCTCGAATCCCTCTGTCAGGACGCGCCGCTCGGACCGCTCTGGCAGATTGCCTCGGGCCTGGTGGAAGGCCTGGCCAACGGCAGCGTGGTCAACGGTTCCACCGTGCGCAACCTGCTGCGCGAGGTGGACCACGAACTCAAGCGCCTGCTGGAGCAGGGCGCCGACGGCTTCAACCAGGCGGCCCCGGAAGAGCTGGTGAAGAACCTGCTGTTCTACATCGCCAAGGCACCGGCCCAGTCGCCGCGCATTCGCGCGCTCAAGGAGCGCTATCGCCTCGACGATGCCCTGCCGGACACCTCGGTGGTGGACGAGGAGCGGGCCCGCCTCGCCGGCCCCGACCGCGACGCCATGCGCTCGGTGGTCACCGCCCTCTGCGAAGAGCTGGTGCGGGTCAAGGACAGCCTTGACCTCTTCGTGCGCAGCGACCGCAGCGGCGTCACCGAACTGGATTCCCTGCTGCCGCCGCTCAAACAGATCGCCGACACCCTGGCGGTGCTCGGTTTCGGCCAGCCGCGCAAGGTCATCCTCGACCAGATCGACGTGATCCACGGCCTGTCCCTCGGCCAGCGCGAGCCCAGCGACGCGGTGTTGATGGATGTGGCTGGCGCGTTGCTCTATGTGGAGGCGACCCTGGCCGGCATGGTCGGCCCGGCGGAAGAGGGCGCAGCGGAAGAGAGCCACCTGCCCACCACCGACGTGGCGCAGATCCACCAACTGGTGATCAAGGAAGCGCGCAACGGCCTGGAACAGGCCAAGGACGCGATCATCGAGTTCATCGCCTCGCAGTGGAACCACGAGCACCTGGCCCGCGTGCCGGAGCTGCTGACCCAGGCCCGTGGCGGCCTGGCGATGATTCCGCTGGCGCGTGCCGCCGCCCTGCTGGAAGCCTGCAACCGCTATATCCAGGAACAGCTCCTGGCGCGCAAGGCGGTGCCCAACTGGCAGAGCCTGGACACCCTGGCCGACGCCATCACCAGTGTCGAGTACTACCTCGAACGCCTGTCCGAGGACCACGCGGCTTCCGGTGACCTGATCCTCGATGTGGCCGAGGAAAGCCTGGAATCCCTGGGTTACGCGCTCAAGGAAAAGCCTTCCATCCTCGATGCGCCGGAGGAGGAGGAGCCCCTGGCGCCCCTGGCCGATCCGTTGCAGGAAATCGAAGTGCTGGCTGCGGAGGAGTCGGAGCTGAGCCAGCACCTGGAACCGGAAGACGAGCCCGAAGCGGCCATGCCCCCGGCCGAGGTGCTGCCATTTTCGTTCGCGCCGCAAGCGCCGGCCGAAGGCGCGCTGGCCACCGAGAGCATCGACTTCGACCTGGACGCGCCGCTGCAGCCGGTCGAGGCCGCGCCACTGCCGGCCGCCGAAAACGAGTTGCTGGTGTCCGACGACAACTGGAGCCTGGGCGATCCGGTCGCCGAGCCGGCTGCCGAAAGCATCGACCTGAGCCTGGATGCGCCGCTGGAACTGATCGAAGCGGCGCCACAGCGGATCGCCGATAGCGAGTTGCTGGTTGCCGACGACAACTGGCGCCTGGGTGAGCCGGACGCCGCGCCGGCTGCCGAAAGCATCGACCTGAGCCTGGACGCGCCGCTGGAACTGGTCGAGGCGGCGCCACAGCTGCTTGCCGATAGCGATTTGCTGGTTGCCGACGACAACTGGCGCCTGGGTGAGCCGAACGTCGAGTCGGCAGCCGAAAGCATCGATTTCAGCCTGGACGCGCCGCTGGAATCAGTCGAAGCCGCGCCCCGGCCGGCCGTTGACAACGAACTGCTGGTTTCCGACGACAACTGGAGCCTGTCTGAACTGGAGGTCGAGCCGCTGGCCGAAGGTGTCGATTTCAGCCTGGATGCCCCCCTGGAACTGGCAACCGCCACCAAGCCGCAACTGGAGCCTGCCCTGGCGTTGGGCGCACAGGACGCGCTGCCGAGCCTGGACCTGACCGAGCTGGACAGCCTGCCCGGCGAAACCGAAGTGCTGCTCCCGGAGGAGGACGAGCTGCTCGACCTCAGCCTGGACGCACCCCTGGCATTCGACGAATCCCAGCCGTTGCCCAGCTTCGACCTGGCCGACCTGGAAGAACTGCCAGCGGCCCTGCCGGGCGATCCCCCCGGCCTGGACCTGCCGGCATCCGCCGAGGCGTTGCCGAGCCTGGAGTTCGACGAGCTGGACGCCCTGCCGGACGGGGAACCGGTGGCCGAACTGGATCCCCTGAGCCTGGAAGACCTGCCGGCGCCTCTGGAGTGGGATGAGGCCGCGCTCGCCGAACTCGGCCTGCCCGAGGTGGAGCTGTCCGCTGCGCCGGAAGAAGCGCCGGCGGCCGAACCTGTCGCCGAGCGTCCGCTGTCCCTGGCCGAGGTCATGGCCGTACCGGTCCCGGCCTTCAACCCGCCGGCCCGCGAAGTGCCGCCGAGCCTCCTGCCGCCGGCCGCCGACGAGGAGCCGGTGGACGACGAACTGCAGGAGGTCTTCATCGAGGAAGCCGGCGAAGTGCTGGAGACCCTCACCGAACACCTGCCGCGCTGGCGTGCCGACAGCAATGACCGCGAGCCACTCGGCGAAGTGCGACGTGCCTTCCACACGCTCAAGGGCAGCGGCCGCATGGTCCGTGCCCTGATCATCGGCGAGCTGTCCTGGTCGGTGGAGAACCTGCTGAACCGTGTGCTGGACCGCAGCATCGAGGCCGGGGAACCGGTGCAGCAGGTGGTTCAGGACGTGGTCGACCTGCTGCCGGAGCTGGTCGAGGAATACGCCGCCAAGGCACAGCGTCAGCGCGACGATGTCGACCTGCTGGCCGCCACCGCCCATGCCCTGGCCAAGGGGCAGAGCCTCCCAAAATCTGATGCCCCGGGTTCAGAGCCGGCCGTCGAGCCCGTGGGCGAGTTGCACGCTCCAGTCATCACCGAGTCCGGCGAGATGCTGGACCCGCAGCTGCTGGAAATCTTCCGCAACGAGGCGGAGCTCCACCTGGAAACCCTTGCCGGCTTCGTCAAGGCCTGCGACCACGAGTTGCCCCAGGCGGTGAACGACGACCTCCAGCGCGCGCTGCACACCCTCAAGGGCAGCGCGCACATGGCCGGCATCCTGCCGATCGCCGAGATCGCCACGCCGTTGGAGAAACTGGCCAAGGAGTTCAAGACCAACCTGCTCAGCATCGACCTGTCCGAGGCCGAATTGCTGCGCGAGGCCCTGGCCTTGCTGCGCAAGGGCGTGGAGCAACTGGACAGTACACCGCTGTCGCCCGTCCCCGGCACCGAAGCGCTGCTGGAACGCATCCGCCAGCTGCATCAGCAGCGGCTGGACGCTGCCAGCGCCGCGCGCCGCGATGACAAGGGCGAAGCCCGCGACCCGCAGATGATCTCCCTGTTCCTCGCCGAAGGCATGGACATCCTGCTGGATGCCGAGGACCTGCTGCGCCGCTGGCGCGAGCACCCGGCCGAGCGCCAGGAACTGGATGCACTGCTGGACGAACTGAGTACCCTCGGCCGAGGCGCCGAGATGGCCGAGCTGCCGCAGATCGAAGAACTCTGCGAAGCCCTGCTGGACGTCTATGGCGCCGTCGACGAGGGCAGCCTGCCGGTCAGCGAGCGCTTTTTCGGCGAGGTCGAGGCCGCCCATGAAGCCCTGATCGGCATGATGGACCAGGTCGCCGCCGCCATGGAGGTCAGCGCCCGGCCGGAACGTGCCGAGGCCCTGCGCAGTCTGCTGCAGGACCAGGTAGACCCGGCCACCCTGGCGCTGCTGGAGCCGGACGCCGCCCCTGAATTGCAGGCCGAAGCGCTGGATGCGGATGGCCCCGACTGGGCCTCCGCCGATTCCCGTGCATCATTACCGGAGGGCGCAATAGAGCCGCTGGTGACACAGGACGTCGCTTCGGCGGAACTGGCCGCCTTCGACCCCGAGGAGGAGCCCGCCGCACCCCAGGCCGAGGTCCCGGCTGCGCTGGACGAGGAGATGGTGGCGATCTTCCTCGAAGAGGCGGTGGACATCCTCGATAGCGCTGGCAAGGCGCTGGAGCGCTGGCTCGGCGAGCCGGGCAACAACCCGGCGCTGCTGGCCCTCCAGCGTGACCTGCACACCCTCAAGGGTGGCGCGCGCATGGCCGAGATCCGCCCCATCGGCGACCTCGCCCACGAGTTGGAGTCCCTATATGAAGGCCTGGTGGATCGCCGCTACAGCCACTCGCCGCGCCTCGCCGGCCTGCTGCAGAAGAGCCACGACTGCCTCGCTGCGCTCCTGGAGCAATTGCAGGCCCACCGTGCCCTGAGCGATCCGCTGCAACTGATCCAGGATATCCGTGGTTTCCGTCAGGGTGGTGCGCAGAGCCTGTCCGCGGCCGTGGTGCAACCGCTGCCCGAGCTTGAAGCCTTCGACGATGAAGAGCGCGGGCGGGAAGATCCCATCGACCTGTGCGAGCCCTTCGACGCCGCCAATGAGGAGATTGCGGACCAGGGCGCCTTGCTGGAGCAGCCCGACGCCGACCTGGCCCTGGAAGAACCCCAGCCGCTGCAGGCTGCCGAGGAGCCGGCTGCCTACGATGTGCCCCCCCAGCCCTTCGTCGGCGAACAGGACCCGGAGCTGGTGGAGATCTTCCTCGAGGAAGGCTTCGACATCCTCGACAGTGCCGGCGCCGCCCTGCAGCGCTGGATCGAGTCCCCGGAAAACAGCCTTGAAGTGGAGGCCCTGCAACGGGACCTGCACACTCTCAAGGGCGGTGCGCGGATGGCCGAAATCGGCCCGATCGGCGATCTCGCCCATGAACTTGAATTCCTCTACGAAGGGCTCTGCAACGGCCGCCTGCGGGCCGTCCCGGCGCTGTTCGGCCTGCTCCAGGCCTGCCAGGACCGCTTGAGCGAAATGCTCGACGCGGTGCGCGCTCGCCGTCCGCTGCCGGATGGCAAGGCGCTGGTCGAGGCCATCCAGACCTGGCGCAGCAATCCTGACGAACAATTGAGCATGCCGAGCAGCGTGCGCCTGTCGCCAGCGGTCGAGGACGACCTGGAGGCCGTGGCCGAGGCGGACATCCTCGACATTTTCCTGGAGGAGGCCGACGACCTCCTGGAGACCATGGAGACCACCATCGGTCGCTGGGAAGAGGCGCGCGAGGAAGGCGCCCACATCGATGAGCTGCTGCGCGTGCTGCACACCCTCAAGGGCGGTGCGCGGCTGGCCGGGCAGAAGCGCCTGGGCGACCTCTCCCACGACCTCGAACAGCACCTGATCGAAGCCCAGCAGCAGGGTGCGCCCTGGCCGGAAAGCCTGTTCCTCGACGTGCAGTCCGGCTACGAAGGCCTGCAGGCCGAGTTGGACGAATTGCGCCAGCGACTGGATCGCAGCCTGGCCGAGGACCAGCTCGCTGCGCCTCCGGCGCCGAGCCAGCCGGACGTGCCGCACCTGGCCAGCCCCATCGTCGCCGCCAGCGTGCAACCGCTCACCGCCACTGAAGAGCGCACATTGCCCTTCGTTCGGCGCGCCCAGGAAGCCGCCCAGGAAGCCGCGGCGCGCCGCGCGCCCCAGGAGCTGGTGAAGGTGCCGGCAGAGCTGTTGGAGGGCCTGGTCAACCTGGCCGGCGAGACCTCCATCTTCCGTGGCCGGGTGGAGCAGCAGGTCAGTGACTTCAGCTTCACCCTCAACGAGATGGAAGCCACCATCGAGCGGGTGCGCGACCAGCTGCGTCGTCTCGACACCGAGACCCAGGCGCAGATCCTCAGCCGCTACCAGGCCGAGGCCGAGCGCGCCGGCTACGAGGACTTCGATCCGCTGGAAATGGACCGCCATTCGCAGCTGCAGCAGCTCTCGAGGGCGCTGTTCGAGTCCGCCTCCGACTTGCTCGACCTCAAGGAAACCCTGGCGGCGAAGAACCGCGACGCGGAAACCCTGCTGCTGCAACAGGCGCGGGTGAACACCGAGCTGCAGGAAGGCCTGATGCGCACCCGCATGGTGCCCTTCGACCGCCTGGTGCCACGCCTGCGCCGGATCGTCCGGCAGGTGGCCAGCGAACTGGATAAACAGGTGGAATTCGTCGTCGGCAACGCCGAGGGCGAGATGGACCGTACCGTGCTCGAACGCATGGTGGCGCCCCTGGAACACATGCTGCGCAACGCCGTCGACCACGGCATCGAAAGCGCCGTGGTGCGCCGCGCCACCGGCAAGCCGGAGGCGGGCACCATCCGCCTGAACCTCAACCGCGAGGGGGGCGATATCGTCCTGACCCTGGCCGACGACGGCGCCGGCATCAAGCTCGAAGCGGTGCGCCGCAAGGCCATCGAGCGTGGCATGCTGGATGCCGATTCCGACCTCTCGGACCACGAGGTGCTGCAGTTCATCCTCGAACCGGGCTTCTCCACCGCCGACAAGGTCACCCAGATTTCCGGCCGGGGCGTCGGCATGGACGTGGTGCATTCCGAGGTGAAGCAGCTCGGCGGCACCATGAGCATCGACTCCACGCCGGGCGCGGGCAGCCGCTTCCTCATCCGCCTGCCGTTCACCGTGTCGGTGAACCGCGCGCTGATGGTGCTTTCCGGCGAAGACCTCTACGCCATCCCGCTGAACACCATCGAAGGTATCGTGCGGGTCTCCCCGTACGAGCTGGAGACCTATTACCAGCCGGATGCGCCGCGCTTCGAATACGCCGGGCAGAACTACGAGCTGAAGTACCTGGGCGACCTGCTGGACAACGGCCAGCACCCCAAGCTGGTGGGTCAGAGCCTGCCGCTGCCAGTGATCCTGGTGCGCTCCAGCGAGCACGCCGTGGCCGTGCAGGTGGACGCCCTGGTGGGTTCCCGCGAGATCGTGGTGAAGAGCCTCGGCCCGCAGTTCGCCGGGGTCCATGGCATCTCCGGCGCGACCATCCTCGGCGACGGCCGCGTGGTGGTGATCCTCGACCTGCTGGCGACCATCCGATCGCGCCATGCCCACCTGGTGCAGCCGCAGCTGCGCTCGGCCAGCGCCAACCTGCTGCCGGCGGAGGTGGACCTGGAGCGTCCGCCACTGGTGATGGTGGTGGACGACTCGGTGACCGTACGCAAGGTCACCAGCCGCCTGCTGGAGCGCAACGGCATGAACGTGCTCACCGCCAAGGACGGGGTGGACGCCATCGCCCTGCTGCAGGAGCAGCGGCCCGACATCATGCTGCTGGACATCGAGATGCCGCGCATGGACGGCTTCGAGGTGGCCACCCTGGTGCGGCACGATGAGCGCCTGAAGGACCTGCCGATCATCATGATCACCTCGCGTACCGGCGAGAAACACCGCGAGCGCGCCATGGCCATCGGCGTCAACGACTACCTGGGCAAGCCCTACCAGGAATCCCTGTTGCTCGAAACCATCCAGCACCTGGTCAAACGGACATGACAGAGAAGACTTCCGCACGCATCGCCGTGCTCGCCGATACCTCGCTGCAGCGTCATGTGCTGCAGCAGGCGCTGACCGGCAACGGCTACCAGGTGGTGCTCAACAACGACCCCGCCCGCCTCGACGAAGAGGCCCTGGCCGGCTGCGAAGCGGACCTCTGGCTGGTGGACCTGGCGCTGTCCGAGGACTCGCCGCTGGTGGACAACCTGCTGGAGCACGCCAGCGCGCCGGTGCTGTTCGGCGAGGGACATGCCCCGGAACGGCATTCCGAGCATTACCCGCGCTGGGAGCGGCGGTTGTTCGGCAAGTTGAAGAAACTGGTGGGCGACCCGGCGGTGGCCGTGGGGCCAAGCCTGGAAGGCCTGCTGGCCGAGGCCCAGCGCCCCGCGCGCCTGGAGCTGCCCAGGGCCCTGGCCGATACCCCGCTGGTGGCGGGCGAGCCAGCGCGCCAGGTCTGGCTGCTGGCCGCTTCCCTCGGTGGTCCGGCGGCGGTCAAGGCGTTCCTTGACGCCCTGCCCGGCGGCCTGCCGATCGGCTTCCTCTATGCCCAGCACATCGATCCCGGTTTCGAGGGCGCGCTGCCCCAGGCGGTGGGCCGCCACAGCCAGTGGCACGTCAACCAGGCACGCCCCGGAGAAGCCGTGCGCTGTGGTGAGGTGGTGGTGGTGCCCATCAGCCGCGAGCTGGGTTTCACCGACGATGGCCGCATGCAGGTGGGCGATCGCCCCTGGCCGGAACCCTACAGCCCGTCCATCGACCAGGCCATGCTCAATCTGGCCCAGCAGTACGGCGCCCAGTGCGGCGTCATCGCCTTCAGCGGCATGGGCAGCGATGGCAGTGCCGCTGCCGCCTATCTGCGTCGCCAGGGCGGTCTGATCTGGACCCAGAGCGCCGAATCCTGCGCCTGCTCGAGCATGCCCGACAGCCTGCGCGAAGGCGGCTACAGCGCGTTCAGCGGCGATCCGCGCGAACTCGCCGCCAAGCTGGTCGAACATCTGGCCGCACAGTGCAAGGAACTCCCATGAGCCAAGCCGTTACCACCCAGAACAGCGCCGCCAGCCTCACCGGGCTGCTGCTGCCCCTGGCCGACCGAACCCTGCTGGTGCCCAACGTGGCGCTCGCCGAACTCATTCCCTACCGCGCGCCCCAGGCGACAGCGGGCCTGCCTGGCTGGCTGCTGGGTCAGGTGGCCTGGCGCGACCTGCGCCTGCCCCTGCTGTCCTTCGAGGCTGCCGCCGGGGGGGAAGCCAAGGTTGGTGCTGGCGCCCGTGTCGCTGTGCTCAACGCCCTGGGCGGCCGGCCCCATGTGAAGTTCATCGCCCTGTTGCTGCAAGGCATCCCCCGCTCCCTGAAGCTGGAAGAGGACCTCCCCCGCGCCAATGCGCCGCTGTCGAGACTGGAGCTGGATGCGGTGCAACTGGGCACCGACGTGGCGAGAATCCCCGACCTGGTGGGTCTGGAACAGATGCTGGCGGATGCCGGGCTGATCTAGGCCCCTGCGGGGACGACTCGCTTCCGTAGGGTGGACCACGCTTCACCGGTCCACCAATCGTGGTTCGGCATGGCCGCGCTGGTAGATAGAAAGGCGCTATCCACCCTACGAACCATCTGTGGGGGTGAATTCATTCGCCAAGCAGGCCGAAGGCCTGCCGTAGGTTGGTGCCGAGCGAAGCGAGGCCCAACGTTTCCCCAAGCCTGCCCTCAGAAATCTCCCCACAACTGCTGCGCCACGCTCAGCGCCACCACCGGCGCGGTTTCGGTGCGCAGCACCCGTGGGCCAAGGCGCGCGGCATGGAATCCGGCCGTCTTTGCCGCCTCCACTTCGGTCTCGGTCAGCCCACCCTCGGGGCCGATGAGGAAGGCCAGGGTGCCGGGCCTGGCATGGCTTGCCAGGGGCTCGGCCACCGGGTGCAGGACCAGCTTGAGATCGGCCTCTACCTGACGCTGCCAGTCGGCCAGGGTC
Source organism: Metapseudomonas cellulosilytica (assembly GCF_049334135.1). Taxonomy (NCBI): domain Bacteria; kingdom Pseudomonadati; phylum Pseudomonadota; class Gammaproteobacteria; order Pseudomonadales; family Pseudomonadaceae; genus Metapseudomonas; species Metapseudomonas cellulosilytica. The sequence continues at coordinate 267,012 of NZ_JBHZGN010000004.1, forward strand.
AGCGGAGCGTGGATCACCGGCAGCACCGAGCGGCCGCACTGCTCGCAGGCGCTGATGGCGACCTGGCGCCAGTGGGCCAGGCGCTTGTCGGCGCGTTCGTCCTTCAGGCGCACTTCACAACGTTCGCTGACGATGGGGCTGATCTGCGCCACGCCCAGCTCGGTGGCTTTCTGGATCGCCCAGTCCATGCGTTCCCCGCGCGACAGGCCCTGGCCCAGATGCACCCGCAGAGGCGATTCGGCGAGGCCGGCGAAGGCTTCGCGCAGTTCCACGCGCACCGCCTTCTTGCCCACCTCCACCAGTTCTCCCAGGTACTCCTGACCGGAACCGTCGAACAGCTGCACGGCGTCGCCAGCCGCGAGGCGCAGCACGCGGCCGATGTAGTGGGCCTGGGCTTCGGGCAGTTCGTGCTGGCCGAGGGAGAGCGGGGCGTCGATGAAGAAGCGGGATAGGCGCATAGGGCAGCTGCAAGCGGCAAGTTGAAAGCTGCAAGCTTAACCGCTTCGACTTGCGGCTTATAGCTTGCAGCTTGTAGCTGTTTCTACCCCGGATCGCGATGGTTGGGATGCAGGTCGGCCGCCACCGCCACGCTGACCGCATCGCGGGTGGCGATGTCGATGCCTTCGCTGGCGACCGTGGCGAGGAAGTCGATCTGTTCCTCGGTGATCACATAGGGCGGCAGGAAGTACACCACGTTGCCCAGCGGGCGCAGCAGGGCGCCACGCTCCAGGGCGTGCTGGAAGACCTTCAGGCCACGGCGCTCCTGCCAGGGGTAGGGCGTCTTGCTGGCCTTGTCCTGGACCATCTCGATGGCCAGCACCATGCCGGTCTGGCGAATTTCGGCGACGTTCGGGTGCGCTGCCAGGTGCGCGGTGGCGGTGGCCATGCGCGTGGCCAGCTTGCGGTTGGCCTCGATCACCCGGTCCTCTTCGAAGATGTCCAGGGTCGCCAGGGCGGCGGCGCAGGCCAGCGGGTTGCCGGTGTAGGTATGGGAGTGGAGGAAGGCGCGCAGGGTCTGATAATCGTCGTAGAAACCCTGGTAGACGGCGTCGGAAGTGAGCACCGCGGCCATCGGCAGGTAGCCGCCGGTCAGGGCCTTGGACAGCACCAGGAAGTCCGGGGCGATGCCGGCCTGCTCGCAGGCGAACATCGTCCCGGTACGGCCGAAGCCGACGGCGATCTCATCGTGGATCAGGTGCACGCCGTAGCGGTCGCAGGCCTCGCGCAGCAGTTGCAGGTACACCGGGTGGTACATGCGCATGCCGCCGGCACCCTGGATCAGCGGCTCGACTATGACCGCCGCCACTTCCCCATGGTGTTCGGCCAGGGTGCGCTCCATGTGGGCGAACATGGCGCGGGAGTGCTCTTCCCAGCCCATGCCATCCGGGCGCAGGAAGCAGTCCGGGCTCGGCACCTTGAGGGTGTCCAGCAGCAGCGACTTGTAGGTTTCGGTGAACAGGGCGACATCGCCCACCGACATCGCGGCCACGGTTTCGCCGTGGTAGCTGTTGGTCAGGGTGACGAAGCGTTTCTTGCGTTCCCGGCCCTGGTTGCGCCAGAAGTGGTAGCTCATCTTCAGCGCTACTTCGATGCCGGAGGAGCCGTTGTCGGCGTAGAAGACCCGGTCCAGGCCCTTCGGCGTGATCTTCACCAGGCGCTCGGACAGCTCGATCACCGGTTGGTGGCTGAAGCCGGCCAGTATCACGTGCTCCAGCTGGTCCACCTGGTCCTTGATGCGCTGGTTGATGCGCGGGTTGGCGTGGCCGAAGACATTGACCCACCAGGAACTGACGGCGTCCAGGTAGCGTTTGCCCTCGAAGTCTTCCAGCCAGACGCCCTCGCCACGGCGGATCGGCACCACCGGCAGGCGTTCGTGATCCTTCATCTGGGTGCAGGGGTGCCAGAGCACGGAAAGGTCGCGTTGCATCCAGTCGGCGTTGAGGCCCATGAGTCGTTCTCCTGTAGCGATCGGCGAAGCCTATGCAAAGGCTCGGCCCTGGACAAGCAGGACGCCCGCTTCGGCCCGGACGGCACGTCTGGCCCGGCTGTCGGGGCTCGCGTATCCTGCGCGCCAATTTCGAACGACGCTGCTTCACCGGGGGAATCTTCATGCCTGCAGCCTGGCGCGCCTTGGCGCTGATCATAGTGGGGGGGCTCAGCGCGACGGCGCTGGCCAAGGACAAGCAGCCGACGGCCATCGTCATCGGCGGCGGCATGGCCGGCCTGACCTCGGCCTACGAGCTGCAGCAGAAGGGTTGGCAGGTCACCCTGCTGGAGGCCAAGCCGAGCATCGGCGGGCGCTCGGGCCTGGCCACCAGCGAGTGGGTCGGCAGCGCCAAGCTGCAGCCGGCGCTCTATCGCTATCTCGACCAGTTCAAGCTCAAGGCCGTGCCGGCGCCGGACTACGTGCGCACCCCGGGTTACCTGGTGGGCGGCCGCTACTTCTCCGCGGCCGACCTGCTCAAGGAAGCGCCCAGCACGGTCGAGGGCCTGAAGCGTTTCGACAAGAGCCTGGACGACCTGGCTGCCTCCATCGACGACCCGCTCAAGCCGCTGGCCAACAACACCCTGCAGACGCTCGATTCCATCAGCGTCGCCCGCTGGCTGGAAAAACTGAACCTGTCGCCCACCGCCAAGGCTCTGGTGGACCAGCGTATCCGCTCGCGCTATGACGAACCCTCGCGCCTGTCGCTGCTCTACCTGGCCCAGCAGGCCCGCGTCTATCGCGGCCTGCCGGATACCGAGATGCGCGCCGCACGGCTGCCCGGCGGCAGCCAGGGCCTGACCCAGGCCATGGCCAAGCAACTGAAGACCATCAAGACCAACGCCCGCGTCTCGGCCATCGTCCAGGAGAAGGACGGTGTCACCGTGAAGGTCGGCGGCACCGGCTACAGCGCCGACTACGTGGTGCTCGCCGTGCCGCTGCCGGCACTCGGCAAGATCAGCCTGACGCCGTCCCTCACCGCCCTGCAATTGCGCGCCCTGAAGGACATCAACTATGGCTGGCGCGACCAGATGCTGCTGCAGTTCAAGAAGCCGGTCTGGGGCAAGAGCCGTCTTTCGGGCGAGGTCTACAGTGACCAGGGCCTGGGCATGCTCTGGGTCGAGCCGGCGCTCAAGGGGGGCGCCAACCTGCTGATCAACATTTCCGGCGATAACGCGCGCCTGCTGCAGGCCTTCGGTGACCGGCAGATGGTCGACCAGGTGCTGATCCGCTTCGACAAGCTGTATCCGGGCGCCCGCGAGCAGTTCAAGGGCTTCGAAGTGCGCCGCTACGGCAAGGATGCCCTGGCCGGTGGCGCCTACCTGGCCTACGGGCCGGGCGAGATCAGCCTCTACTGGCGCCTCTGGGAGCAGCCCCTGGGCCGCGTGGTGTTCGCCGGCGAGCACACCGATGCGCTCTATCCGGGCACCCTGGAAGGCGCCCTGCGCAGCGGCCAGCGCGCCGCCAGCCAGGTCATCGACCTCAAGGCCGGCAAGGCCGTCGGCCCGCTGGAAGCCGTCGCCGAAGCCAAGCCCGAGGCGGCGCCCAAGGTGTCCACCAAGGAAGAGAAGAAAGGTTTCTTCTCCCGCCTGTTCAACTGAGTCACCCTCCGGCGGCGAACCACTTCGCCGTCGGCCCCTCCGCTGCGCCATTCGGCCACATCTTACGGATTTTCAGGGCTTTTCATCGCCAAATTCCTGCAAAGTCCCGATTGTTATAAAGATCGTATTACTCGATATTTCAAAGCGAAAAATTCCGCTTTAATTCGATAGATTTGTCGATAACCTCTAGCGGCCCTGTATACAAAGCCTGCGTTCCCTCAAGGATGTTCTTCATGCAATGGCGTAACTCCCCGTCCCGTTTCGGTCTGGTCAGCATTTTCCTGCACTGGGGGGTGGCCCTGGTCTTCTTCTGCCTGTTCGCCCTGGGCCTGTGGATGGTCGGGCTGGACTACTACAGCAGCTGGTACAAGGCAGCCCCGGATATCCATAAAGGCGTCGGCATCCTGCTCTTCCTGGTGATGCTGGCGCGCTTGGCGTGGCGTTTCATCAGCCCGCCGCCGCCGGCCCTGCCCAACCACGGCCCGATGACCCGCCTGGGTTCCAAGCTGGGCCACCTGGTGCTCTATGTCGGGCTGTTCGCCCTGATGATCTCCGGTTACCTGATCTCCACCGCGGAAGGCCGTGGCATCGAGGTGTTCGGCCTGTTCGAGGTCCCGGCCACCCTGACCGCCATTCCCGACCAGGAAGATGTTGCCGGCGTCATCCATGAATACCTCGCCTGGGGCCTGCTGATCTTCGCCGGCATCCACGCCCTGGCCGCCCTCAAGCACCATTTCATCGATCGCGACGCGACCCTGACCCGCATGCTCGGCCGCGCCGCCAAATAAAGCTGCAACCTCTCAACAAGGAGATTCACCGATGCTGAAGAAAACCTTCGCTGCGCTGACCCTCGGTACCGCGCTCTTCGCCGGCCAGGCCATGGCCGCCGACTACGTGATCGACAAGCAAGGCCAGCATGCCTTCGTCAATTTCGAGATCGGCCACATGGGCTACAGCTACATCTACGGCACCTTCAAGGAGTTCGACGGCGCCTTCAGCTTCGACGAGAAGAACCCCGAGGCCAGCAAGATCAAAGTGACCCTGAAGACCGCCAGCGTGGACACCAACCACGCCGAGCGTGACAAGCACATCAGGAGCGCCGACTTCCTCAACGCCAGCAAGAACCCGATCGCCACCTTCGAGTCCACCTCGGTGAAGTCCACCGGCCAGGACACTGCCGACGTGACCGGCAACCTGACCCTGAACGGCGTCACCAAGCCGGTGGTGATCCAGGCCAAGTTCGTGGGTGAAGGCAACGACCCCTGGGGCGGCTACCGCGCCGGCTTCAAAGGCGCCACCACCATCAAGCTGAAGGACTTCGACATCCAGAAGGACCTCGGCCCGGCTTCCCAGGAAGCCCAGCTGATCATCTCCTTCGAGGGTGTGCGTTCCTGAGGACGCTTTCCCGCTCCAGCAAAACGCCGGCTTCCAGCCGGCGTTTTGCTGTCCGGCCCGGGCGTTCGATAGCCTTCAGCCGCTCGCCTCCATCCGGCGCCACCAGAGAGATGGCTGCGCCTGCGGTCGATCCGTCGCAGGGCAATCCCGGCCCACTGGGCAAGGCTCCGGGGTCGCGACGCCATGCGTTGCGAGCCCTGGAATATCTCGGCATCGGCAGTGTCAAATCAGGAGAAATTGCTGGGCGGGCCAGCTGCGCGCTCAATCCAGGGTGAATGGGCACGCAGTAGATCTTCTCTGGAAATCTGAAAGAGCTATTCAGACGATCAACCAGGTCTACGCAGGATCTCTCACAGATCTACAAGGGGATTGACCAATGCTGAAGAAAACCTTCACTGCGCTGGCCCTCGGCGCCGCGCTGTTCGCCGGCCAGGTCATGGCTGCCGATTACGTGATCGACAGGGAAGGTCAGCACGCATTCGTCAACTTCAAGGTCGGGCACCTGGGCTACAGCTACATCTACGGCACGTTCAAGGACTTCGACGGATCATTCAGCTTTGACGACAAACACCCCGAGGCGAGCAGGATCAAGGTCACCCTGAAGACTGCCAGCGTCGACACCAACCACGCCGAGCGCGACAAGCACATCAAGGGCGTACTCCTCCACGCAAGCAAGTACCCCACCGCCACCTTCGAGTCCACCTCGGTCAAGTCCACCGGCCAGGGCACTGCCGACGTGACCGGCAATCTGACCCTGAACGGCGTCACCAAACCGTTGGTGATCCAGGCCAGGTTCGTTGGCGAGGGTGATGACCCGTGGGGTGGCTACCGCGCCGGCTTCGAAGGCACCGCCACCATCAAGCTGAAGGACTTCGACATCCAGAAGGATCTCGGCCCGGCTTCACAGGAAGTCCAGTTGATCATCTCCTTCGAGGGCGTACGTTCCTGAGTGCGCATTCCCGCCTTGGCAGAGCGGCGCGGGGGAGGGCTTCAACCGCGGGTCGCAAGCCGGTGGGCTGAAGCCCACCCTACGGTGTCAGGACGCGAATCCATTCGCGAAATCCGCTGGCCAGCAACGAAAACGCCGGCACGAGGCCGGCGTTTCCATGGGCGGATGAGACTCAGCGATTGCGGGTCAGCAATGCCGGTTTCTCGCCGCGCGGACGGGCCTGCTGTTGCAGTTCGTCCAGTTGCTCGGGTGTCGGGAAACGGTCGGCGCGGGACTCTTTCATGATGATCTTCGGCGCCGGCTTGCTGGCGCGCGGGTCCTGCACGGCCGGCTCGTCGCGGCCACGGGACACCAGTTGATCGTCACGGCGCGGACCATTGCCACGGCCCTTGGCGGCCTTGCCCTGGCGTTGCTGGCCCTGCTTCTGGCCGCCGCCTTGTTTCTGGCTACCTTGTTTCTTGCCCTGGCTGCCGCCTTGACCACGTTCCTGACCGCCACGGCCTTGACCCTGGCCTTGACCCTGTTGGCGCTGGCCTTGCCCCTGACCCTGGCCGCCACGGCGCTGGTTGCGGCCCTGAGGCTGCCCCTTGGGCGGGTACGGGCTCACGTAGTCGGCACGATTACCGAAGTTATCGACATCGTCATCGAGGAACTCTTCCGGATCGCGCTCCGGAGCCGGCTGCGGCGGACGTGCCTGTTTCGGTTGCTTCGGCTGCCTGGGCTGCTGTGGCTGGCGCTGATCGGCGGCCTCCTGGCCCGGCTCCTGGCCTTGGCCCTTGCCCTTGCCGCGGCGGCGGTTGCGGCTCTTGCGTGGCTTGGCTTCGGCGCCTTCCGCAGCTTCCTGCGCTTCCTTGGCTTCGCTCGACGGCCGGGCCTGGGGCGCGGCGGCCTTGGCCTCGCGCTTGGGCTTGTCGGCGCGCGGCTGGCGCTCGGGGCGCGGCGGGCGGGCTTCGGGGCGCTCGGCCTCGACGGTGGCCGGGTCGAAGCCTTGGGTATCGCCGGTCGGGATCTGCTGCTTGGTCAGGCGTTCGATGGCCTTGAGCAGCTTCTCCTCATCCGGCGCCACCAGGGAGATGGCTTCGCCGCTGCGGCCGGCCCGGCCGGTACGGCCGATGCGGTGCACATAGTCTTCCTCGACATTGGGCAGCTCGAAGTTGACCACGTGGGGCAACTGGTCGATGTCCAGGCCACGGGCGGCGATGTCGGTGGCGACCAGGATACGCACGTCGTTGGCCTTGAAGTCCGCCAGTGCCTTGGTGCGCGCATTCTGGCTCTTGTTGCCGTGGATCGCGGCGGCGGCCAGGCCGTGCTTGGTCAGGTACTCGGCCAGGCGGTTGGCGCCATGCTTGGTACGGGTGAAGACCAGCACCTGCTCCCAGGCGCCGACCGTGACCAGGTGCGCCAGCAGGGCGCGCTTGTGGCTGGCGGGGAGACGGAACACGCGCTGCTCGATGCGCTCCACCGTGGTGTTCGGCGGGGTCACTTCGATGCGTTCGGGATCGTGCAGCAGCTTGTTGGCGAGGTCGACGATGTCTTTCGAGAAGGTCGCCGAGAACAGCAGGTTCTGGCGCTTGGACGGCAGCCTGGCGAGGACCTTCTTCACGTCGTGGATGAAGCCCATGTCGAGCATCCGGTCGGCTTCGTCGAGCACGAGGATTTCCACATGGGAAAGGTCGACGGCGCCCTGGCCGGCCAGGTCGAGCAGGCGGCCGGGGCAGGCCACCAGCAGGTCCAGTCCCTTGGACAGGGCCTGTACCTGGGGATTCATGCCGACACCGCCGAAGATGCAGGCGCTGACCAGGTTCAGGTCGCGGGCATAGAGCCTGAAGCTGTCATGCACCTGGGCTGCCAGCTCGCGGGTCGGGGTCAGCACCAGCACGCGGGCCTGGCGTGGGCCGTGGCGGTGCGGTTTGTCGGGGTGTCCGTTGGGGAACAGGCGTTCCAGAACGGGCAGCGCGAAACCGGCGGTCTTGCCGGTGCCAGTCTGTGCCGCAACCATCAGGTCGCGACCTTGCAACACGGCGGGGATGGCCCGCTGTTGCACGGGAGTGGGCTGGGCGTAGCCGGCAGCTTCGACGGCGCCGACCAATGCCTCGGAGAGACCGAGGGAAGCAAAGGACATGGGAGATCCTGTGTAGTTCTAAGGGGCTGGCCCGATAGGGTGATCCGTCTGGCTCGAATCGCGGCGATGGCACGCGAGCCCGACCGGTCCTGCTGGCCAAAGAGGTGGGCCAACATCCGGGCGTATGCCTGACGGGAGCGCGGAGTATAACAGTTCCGCGGCAATGTACAGCCCTTGCAGCGCTCAACGGTTGCGACGCAACAAGGAAAAAGAAAAGGCCGGGGGATACCCGGCCTTTCGCCTTGTACCGAATCTCAACGCGGGAGGTTGAGGTTTTTCCAGATCGCCAGGCTGGGTTCGGCCTGGTTCAGGGTGTAGAAGTGCAGGCCCGGGGCACCGCCCTGGAGCAGGCGTTCGCACATCTCGGTGACCATCTGCTCGCCGAAGGCCTGGATGCTCTGCACGTCATCGGCGTAGGCCTCCAGCTGCTTGCGGACCCAGCGCGGGATTTCCGCGCCGCAGGCGTCGGAGAAACGTGCCAGCTTGCTGTAGTTGGTGATCGGCATGATGCCCGGTACCACGGGAATGTCCACGCCCAGCTTGCGTACGCGCTCGACGAAGTAGAAGTAGCTGTCGGCGTTGAAGAAGTACTGGGTGATGGCGCTGCTGGCGCCGGCCTTTACCTTGCGTATGAAGTTGGCGAGGTCGGCTTCGTAGCTGCGCGCCTGAGGGTGCACTTCCGGGTAGGCGGCGACTTCGATGTGGAAGTGGTCGCCGGTTTCCGCGCGGATGAACTCCACCAGTTCGTTGGCGAAGCGCAGTTCGCCACTGGCCATGCCCATGCCCGACGGCAGGTCGCCGCGCAGGGCGACGATGCGCTGGATGCCGGCGTCCTTGTAATGGGCCAGCAGGGCACGCAGTTCGGCCTTGCTGTCGCCGACGCAGGACAGGTGCGGTGCGGTGGGGACCTTCACCTCGCCGTCCAGTTGCAGCACGGTCTGCAGGGTACGGTCACGGGTGGAGCCGCCGGCACCGTAGGTGCAGGAAAAGAAATCTGGCTGGTAGTTGGCCAGGTTGCGGGCGGTGGCCAGGAGTTTTTCGTGGCCGGCTTCGGTCTTGGCGGGGAAGAACTCGAAGCTGTAACGGCGTTCTTGCGACATGGAGAAGATTTCCTTCTCAGCGGCAAGCGGCAAGCTTCAAGCTGCAAGTGAGACTGGCTCGACTTGCAGCTTGCGGCTTGAAGCTTGGGGCTGCAGTTAGTAGCGGTAGGTGTCCGGCTTGAAGGGGCCTTCCACGGTCACGCCGATGTAGTCGGCCTGCGGCTTGGTCAGCTGGGTGACCACGCCGCCGAAGCCCTTGACCATCTCCAGCGCCACTTCTTCGTCCAGTTTCTTCGGCAGTACTTCCACGCTCAGGCGCTGGGCCTTCTCGGTGGCCGGCAGATCGGCGAACTTCCGCTCGAAGAGGTGGATCTGCGCCAGCACCTGGTTGGCGAAGGAACCGTCCATGATCCGGCTCGGGTGGCCGGTGGCGTTGCCCAGGTTCACCAGGCGGCCTTCGGCCAGCAGGATCAGGTAGTCGTCATTGAGCGGGTCGAAACCGTCGTTGCCGGTGCGGTGGATCTTGTGCACCTGCGGCTTCACCTCTTCCCAGGCCCAGGTCTTGCGCATGAAGGCGGTGTCGATCTCGTTGTCGAAGTGGCCGATGTTGCAGACAACGGCGCGCTTCTTCAGTGCCTTGAGCATGTTGGCGTCGCAGACGTTGACGTTGCCGGTGGTGGTGACGATCAGGTCGATCTTGCCCAGCAGTGCGGCGTCAACGCTGGCTTCGGTGCCGTCGTTCAGGCCGTTCTTGTACGGGGAAACGACTTCGAAGCCGTCCATGCAGGCCTGCATGGCGCAGATCGGGTCGACTTCGGAGACCTTCACGATCATGCCTTCCTGGCGCAGGGACTGGGCCGAGCCCTTGCCCACGTCGCCGTAGCCGATCACCAGGGCCTGCTTGCCGGACAGCAGGTGGTCGGTGCCGCGCTTGATGGCGTCGTTCAGGCTGTGGCGGCAGCCGTACTTGTTGTCGTTCTTGCTCTTGGTCACCGAGTCGTTGACGTTGATCGCCGGGACTTTCAGGGTGCCGGCCTTGAGCATGTCGAGCAGGCGGTGCACGCCGGTGGTGGTTTCCTCGGTGATGCCGTGGATCTTCTCCAGCATCTGCGGGTATTTCTTGTGCAGGATCTCGGTCAGGTCACCGCCGTCGTCCAGCACCATGTTGGCGTCCCAGGGCTGGCCGTCCTTGAGGATGGTCTGCTCGATGCACCACTCGTACTCCTGCTCGGTCTCGCCTTTCCAGGCGAACACCGGGATGCCGGCGGCGGCGATGGCGGCGGCGGCCTGGTCCTGGGTGGAGAAGATGTTGCAGGACGACCAGCGCACTTCGGCGCCCAGGGCGGTCAGGGTCTCGATGAGCACGCCGGTCTGGATGGTCATGTGGATGCAGCCGAGGATCTTCGCACCGCGCAAAGGCTGCTGGCCGGCGTATTTGCGGCGCAGGCCCATCAGGGCGGGCATCTCGGATTCGGCGATGATCAGCTCGCGGCGGCCCCAGGCGGCCAGGGAAATGTCGGCGACCTTGAAGTCTTTGAAATCGGCAGGCGTCATGACAGCGCTCATGTATGAGTCTCCATTCGTAGTGTGCGAATGGGCGCCGTTGATGCGTTTGTCGATCGGATGGGTACCGACCGGGTCTACGCCCCTTCCGAGCCTGACAGGCGGAGCCTGATTCGAATCGGGTCGAGTGCCACAGAAATACTCTGAGGTTCGCAAGATTCGAAACAGGCACCACGTGCTGCAGCGCCCCTCGGACGGGTGGCGGGAACGGTCGGACTGCGCCGGCCGTTTGAAAAACCTGCGGATTATAGCGGCGCCGGTGGGCAAGCCCAAGGTTTTCCGTCGCCCGGCCGGTTGCCTATGGTGCCCATTGAAAGCCTTGCCGCGACAAGCGGTACCCGGAAGGGCATGATGCGCGGCATTCCAGACCCGGAGGACGCTGCATGAATTTCCATACGCGCAAGTGGATCAAGCCCGAAGACCTCAACCCCAATGGCACCCTGTTCGGCGGCAGCCTGTTGAAGTGGATAGACGAGGAGGCTGCGATCTACGCCATCGTCCAGCTCGGCAACCAGCGCGTGGTGACCAAGTTCATCTCCGAGATCAACTTCGTCAGTTCGGCGCGCCAGAGCGACATCATCGAGCTGGGGATCACCGCCACCGATTTCGGCCGCACGTCCATCACCCTGCGCTGCGAAGTGCGCAACAAGATCACCCGCAAGAGCATCCTCACCATCGACAAGATGGTCTTCGTGAACATGGGCGAGGATGGCCTGCCGTCGCCCCACGGCAAGACCGAGATCACCTACAGCAAGGACCGCTTGAAGGACGAGTCGCCGTCGGGCTGATCCGGGGGCTGCCGGCGCAGCCCGTCGGTTTCTCCATTCTTGCGCCGAGGCCCGTCGAACGCCCTTGAGGCGCGGGCTTGAGCGCTTCGGCGGCCTTTTGCCGGCGTGCGACAAACTGTCGCCAGGCTTGGTATTTTCCTGGCAGGTGCGGATACTGTCGCGCGCCTTCAGTCCTACCCGTGATTTCCCGATGAATGCCAAGAAGCTTCTGATCCTCGCCGCCTGCATTGGTCTCGCCGCTTGCGGTGGCGTGGACCCCAATTCGCCGCTGGGCAAGCGCCAGGCGATCTTCAAGGACATGCTGCGTACCAGCGAGGACCTCGGTGGCATGCTGCGCGGCCGCATCAGTTTCGACGAGCAGCGTTTCGCCAGCGGTGCCACCAAGCTCGACCAGCTTTCCCGCCAGCCCTGGCAGCATTTCCCCCAGGTTCAGGAAGGCGACTCCGACAGCGCCGCGCGCGACGAAGTCTGGCAGCGCCAGGAGCGCTTCCAGCAACTGGTGCGCGAGCTGGAAGCCAGCACGGGCCAGTTGGCCAGCGCCGTTCAGACCCGTCCGCTGAACGCCCAGGGTGTCGCCCCCCTGGTGCAGAAGGTGGAGGACAGCTGCGAGGCCTGCCACAAGGAGTTCCGCGCCTACTGAGGTGCGCGTCGAGCAGGTTGGGTTGCGCCGGCGGGCATGAGATCCGCCGGATCGCTGGCGGAAAGCCGGTCTTCTAGCGGCTCCAGAAGCCTGACGCAGAGGTTTCGTCTACCACGCCAGTACACCCGGCTCGAAGGTTGGCTTTTTCGCCAGGCGCTGCTGCTCCTTGGCAACATTGACCTGCATGGCAATCTCGGAGACCTCCACCAGATCCGGGGCCAGGGCATAGATGCCTCGCTTCTGCATCCAGGCCAGGATGTCGGCCAGGTGCCAAAGTACGGTTGAGCCTTCATGAACGGGGGCTGGGAAGCTGGTTGCATTGGCCAGCATGAGCTTGCGCATGTTCTGGCGAGTCATGCCGACGATCTCTGCAGCATCGGTCAAGCCAACCAGGTCGGGGGTCACCTCGATAAGCACTGCCGCTGGCAGGGCTTCGCGCACATTTGCCAGCGCACTTTTCACTGCGTCCTCTGCACAGGAGGCTTCACGAGTGAACTCCAAGGCCAGCCGGCCAGGCTGTCCAATCCCAACCAGGGCATCATCACAGCCGGTCCCACCCAGACGTTCGACCAGCGCATCCATATCCTGATCATCAGCGGTCAGTTGGTACTTCAGGGTAAAGATGTAGTCCATCACTATTCCTCCGCTTCAGCCTGTTTCACCTTGGCTGCTTGCTCTTTACGGTGGGTGGTGCAGTTATCCACTGCACGCCGGATGGCTTTGGCAAAATTGCCTGGGTTCCTGGGTGTGCTCCAGATGCTGGTGATGCAGAACTCACCGCATCGGCACTCCTTGTCGTTGTATGGACAATACATTTTTCCCCAGCAGTGGCCGCCACCTTCCACAACTCGCCACCCTTGCGATTCGGCATGTCTCAGCGCCTCTTCGACCTCCTTCTTGGAGTGGGTGGATCGGCTCATCGAGTTGTTTCCAGTGTGTGAATGAGTTGTTTGGTTGTCAACTGACAACTTGTTGAGTGGCAGTCTGTATAAGACCGCTTGAACGGCAAGACGCCTTTCTTCCAGTGCTCGTGAGGCCGGGCGCGGTGCCCGGCGGGAACGGATTCGGTCGCAGCCCATGTGCCGGCTGCCCTGGGAAGGGAATCCTAGGGGAGGCGTATATCGCCGTACCATTGCGCCCCGCCCCGCGCGCTCGTAGGAAACGTCAGGAGTTCCGCGCCTACTGAGGCGCGACGAATCCCTCCACCCCTTCGGTGCTGAGCCGCTCGGCCAGTTCGCGGACTTCCGGGTGCTGGAAGAATCCCCTGAGCTGGCCGGCCCGCGCCGGGCCGATGCCGGCCAGTGCCTGCCAGTCCGCCAATGTCCGCCGGCTCAGTGACGCCCAGTCGCCCTCCAGGGCGGCTGGAGTCGTCGTCGGAATACCCAGTGCCCGCAGCCACTGGCCGAACGGCCGGCGGCGGGCTTCGTCGAAGCGCTGCACCAGTTGCTCCGCCCGGCGGTCGCCTATGCCCGGTCTTTGCGTCAGCGTCCGGGCATCCAGTTCCAGCCACTCCAGCAGTCCGTCCAATTCCAGGCGAGCCCAGGTGCCGCGGCCTACGCCCTTCAAGGCCAGCCCCTTGGGGCCGCTCAGCCAGGCCAGGCGGGCGAGGAATTGCTCCGTGCAGCCGTCGACGGGGCGGAAGCAGCTGAGGGCGTGATACCGGTCCGGCGCTGGTGCTTCCACTTCGGGACGTTGGCTGGCGCGCACGACCACCGAGTCCAGTCGCGGAATGGTGAGGCCGGCCAGGGCGATGGCCACCTGGTCGCCGGGGCGGATATCCAGGCTCCGCCAGCGCTCGACGGAGCCCAGGCCGATGCGCTGGATGCGCCGGCCGTCCAGCTCCACCGGCGCCAGGCGCAGCAAGGGCGTGACCCGGCCGGTGCGGCCCACCTTGAACTCCACCGCGCGAACTTCCGCCAGCGCCTTGGCGAAGGGGTATTTCCAGGCCACGGCCCAGTTCGGCGGCTCTGCCCTCCATTGCCGCGCGGCCGGTCGTCGGCTTTGGCGAACGACGATGCCGTCGCTGGCGAAGGGCAGGGGGGAGCGGTACCAGTGTTGGCGCCAGGCCGCGATGTCCTCGGCACTCTGCACTGGCCGCGTCATCTCGGCGGCGCTGGTGAAGCCCATGGCTTGCAGGCCCTGCAGACGCTCGTCCATTCGATCGGGCCCGTCCGGCCAGTCCCAGACGAAGAGGCCGATGCCGGCGGCATCGTCCGTGGCCAGCTCCTGGCGATTGAGCAGCCCGGCCACCTTGCCGCGGGCGCCCCGGCCGCCCTGGCTGGCCTGCACATGGGCGTCCAGCCGCCAGTAGAGTTCCCCTTGCAGCACGCCATCGCCGATACCGGGCAGGTCCTGGGGAATGGCTGCGATGCGCCGGGTCTGACGGGTCCAGTCCTGCCCCTGGCTGCCGTCGCCGCGGCTGATGGCCTGCACCAGTCGCCCCTGCCGGTAGACCAGGGTGACGGCGACACCATCTACCTTGGGCTGGACCCAGAGGTCGCGCCGCTGGCCCAGCCAGCGGCGCAGGTCGTCGATGTCCCGCAGCTTGTCCAGGCCGGTCTGAGCCACGGGGTGGCGGACTTTGCCATGGCTGGTCGCCAGTGGGTCGCGAACCGGCGGCGCAGCCTCGGGGAAGCAGGCGCGCAACTCTTCCAGGCGGGCGCGGGCCTGATCATAGAGTTCGTCGTCCACTGTCGAGCGGCCCTGGGCGTGATAGGCCCGGTCCCATTCGGCGATGCGGCTGTCGAGGGCGGCCAGTTCGGTGCTGGCGCGGCCCGCTGGCCAGTCGGGGCAGCCATCGGCCAGGGCGGGGAGGGCGACGCAGAGAAAGGGCAGGGCAATCCAGTGGTGCATGGCGAGCCTCCTTGCTCGTCGGGGAGGCGACCACTCTAGTATTCCGGCTTGTGGGCGCGTGCCGAACCGGTTGTCCGTTCGGGCGCTGCTGAGTGTGGGGCGATGGGTATCGCTACGCTCAACCCATCCTACGGGGCCTTCGTCGCGCCAACAAAAAGCCCCGCACTGGGCGGGGCTTTATGCATTTCGTCAGGGCTTACAGGCCAGCGGCGGCGCGCAGGGCTTCGGCCTTGTCGGTCCTTTCCCAGGTGAACGCGGTGAAGGTGTCGTCACCGTAGGTCATCTCGAAAGGATTGCGACCGAAGTGGCCGTAGGCCGCGGTCGGCTGGTACATCGGGTGCAGCAGGTCGAGCATCCGGGTGATGGCGTACGGGCGCAGGTCGAAGTGCTCGCGGACCAGTTGGACGATCTTGTCGTCGCTGATCTTGCCGGTGCCGAAGGTGTTGATCGAGATGGAGGTCGGCAGGGCTACGCCGATGGCGTAGGACACCTGGATCTCGCAACGCTCGGCCAAGCCCGCGGCGACGATGTTCTTGGCCACGTAGCGGCCGGCGTAGGCGGCGGAACGGTCCACCTTGGACGGGTCCTTGCCGGAGAAGGCGCCGCCGCCGTGGCGGGCCATGCCGCCGTAGGTGTCGACGATGATCTTGCGACCGGTCAGGCCGCAGTCGCCCACCGGGCCGCCGATCACGAAGGTGCCGGTCGGGTTGATGTGGAACTGGGTGTCCTTGTGCAGCAGTTCGGCTGGGATCGCGTGCTTGACGATCAGCTCCATCACGCCTTCGCGCAGGTCGGAGTACTTCACGTCGGGGTTGTGCTGGGTGGACAGCACGATGGCGTCGATGCCGACGACCTTGCCGTTCTCGTAGCGGCAGGTGACCTGGCTCTTGGCGTCCGGGCGCAGCCACGGCAGCAGGCCGGACTTGCGGGCTTCGGCCTGGCGCTCCACCAGACGGTGGGAGAAGCAGATCGGAGCGGGCATCAGCACGTCGGTTTCGTTGCTGGCGTAGCCGAACATCAGGCCCTGGTCGCCGGCGCCCTGGTCTTCCGGCTTGGCGCGGTCCACACCCTGGTTGATGTCGGGGGACTGCTTGCCAATGATGTTGAGGATGCCGCAGGTGGCACCGTCGAAGCCGACGTCGGAGCTGTTGTAGCCGATGTCGATGATGACCTTGCGCACCAGCTCTTCCAGGTCGACCCAGGCGGAGGTGGTGACTTCACCGGCGATGATGGCGACACCGGTCTTGACCAGGGTTTCGCAGGCGACGCGGGCGTGCTTGTCCTGGGCGATGATGGCGTCGAGGACGGCATCGGAAATCTGGTCGGCGATCTTGTCCGGATGGCCTTCGGACACGGATTCGGAGGTAAACAGGGAATATTCGCTCATCTATCGGTTTTCCTATTAGTTACCGGTGGGTGAGTTCGCTTCGTGAATCCGGTTTGGCGAAGTGCCTAACCTGAATCTGAAAGCCGTTTCGCAAGCCAATGTAGAGGCTCTCGCCGGGCGTGAGCCCCGCGGCATTGGCCCAACGGGCCAGGTCGTCCTGTTCGAAGCCCAACCATAGATCGCCGCAGGCCTCCCTGGCCCAACTCTGGTTGTGGCTGCACAACTCGGTCACCAGCAGGCTGCCTCCCGGCAGCACCCGCTGGGCCAATTGTTTCATCGCATCGGCCGGCGCGGCGAAATGGTGCAGGACCATGTTCAGCACCACGCAGTCGGCAGCCGCCTGCTCGTCATTCAGGGCATCGGCCAGTCGCAGCTCGACGTTGCCGAGGCCTTCCGCATTACAGCGCATCCGTGCCAGCTCCAGCATCGCCGCGCTGTTGTCCAGTGCGGTGACGCGGGCAAAGCGCCGTGCCAGCTCCGGCAGGAATCCGCCATCGCCCGGGCCGACTTCCAGTGCTGTGGCGCCGGTGTCGAAGTCCAGGGCATCGAGCACCGCCAACACGCTGTCACGGTATTGCGGCAATCCTGCGATCAGGTCCTGCTGCGCCTGGAATTTTTCCGCCGCGCGGGCGAAGTAGTCGCGGCTGACCGCTTCGCGCTGGGCATGGACTTCGGCGATGCGGGCGTCGATCTCCGCCGGCAGCGCGAGGTCGTCCACCTCGGCCAGCAGGGCCGCGTGCAACATGCCGCCAACTCGCTCGTTCTGCGCCAGGGAGCGGCGGTAGAAGATCGCGTTGCCCTCGCGCCGGGTGGCCACCAGGCCTGCCTGGGCCAGCACCTTGAGGTGGTGGCTCATGCCTGACTGGCCGGTGGCGAAGATCTGCGCCAGTTCCAGCACGCCGAAGGAGTCGTTGGCCAGCGCCCGCAGCACGTACAGCCGCAGCGGGTCTCCGCCGGCCTTGCACAGGGCGGCCAGCTCGTCGCTGTCGTCATGACGGATCTGGGGTACGCGCAGGCTCATAGGGCGCGCAGTCTAGTCCCCGTCTCCCGGCGTCGCAATGCCAATATCAAAAAGTTTTGATATTGGCTGATCGGCGGTCGGCAGGGCTTTCGCACAACTGACCGGTGAAACTGCGACCATCTGTGATTGCCCGCGACCTCCCGGCTGGGCGAAAATAGCGGCCTTTTTTCGATTAGCCGTCTATTCAGACCTGCAGGAGATAAGCGATGCCCAGCCGTCGTGAGCGTGCCAATGCCATTCGTGCCCTGAGCATGGATGCGGTGCAGAAAGCCAACAGCGGCCACCCCGGCGCCCCCATGGGGATGGCCGATATCGCCGAAGTGCTCTGGCGGGATTACCTGCAGCACAACCCGAACAACCCCGAGTGGCCCAACCGCGACCGCTTCGTGCTGTCCAACGGCCACGGTTCGATGCTGAACTACTCGCTGCTGCACCTGACCGGCTACGACCTCACCATCGAAGACCTGAAGAACTTCCGCCAACTGAACAGCCGCACCCCGGGCCACCCGGAATACGGCTACACCGCCGGCGTCGAGACCACTACCGGTCCGCTGGGCCAGGGCATCGCCAACGCCGTCGGCTTCGCCATTGCCGAGAAGACCCTGTCCGCGCAGTTCAACCGTGAAGGCCACGCCATCGTCGACCACAACACCTACGTGTTCCTCGGCGACGGCTGCATGATGGAAGGCATCTCCCACGAAGTCTGCGCCCTGGCCGGCACCCTGGGCCTGGGCAAGCTGATCGCCTTCTACGATGACAACGGCATCTCCATCGACGGCGAAGTCCACGGCTGGTTCACCGACGACACCCCGAAGCGCTTCGAAGCCTACGGCTGGCAGGTGATCCGCAACGTCGACGGCCACGATGCCGACGAGATCAAGACCGCCATCGAGACCGCGCGCAAGTCCAGCGACCGTCCGACCCTGATCTGCTGCAAGACCGTGATCGGCTTCGGCTCGCCGAACAAGCAGGGCAAGGAAGAGTGCCACGGTGCTCCCCTGGGCAATGACGAGATCGCCCTGACCCGCGCCGCACTGGGCTGGAACCACGCGCCCTTCGAAGTCCCGGCCGACATCTACGCCGAATGGGACGCCAAGGCCGCCGGCGCCGCCCGCGAAGCCGAGTGGAACGAGCGTTTTGCCGCCTACGCCGCCGCCCATCCGGAACTGGCCGGCGAATTCCAGCGCCGCATCAAGGGTCAGCTGCCAGCCGACTTCTCCGCCAAGGCCGACGCCTACATCGCCGAAGTCGCCGCCAAGGGCGAAACCATCGCCAGCCGCAAGGCCAGCCAGAACGCCCTGAACGCCTTCGGCCCGCTGCTGCCGGAATTCCTCGGCGGCTCGGCTGACCTGGCCGGCTCCAACCTGACCCTGTGGAAGGGCTGCAAGGGCGTTTCGGCCTCCGACGCTTCCGGCAACTACCTGTACTACGGCGTTCGCGAGTTCGGCATGAGCGCCATCATGAACGGCATCGCCCTGCACGGCGGCTTCATTCCCTACGGCGCCACCTTCCTGGTGTTCATGGAGTACGCCTGCAACGCCGTGCGCATGGCCGCCCTGATGAAGAAGCGCGTGCTGTTCGTCTATACCCACGACTCCATCGGTCTGGGCGAAGACGGCCCGACTCACCAGCCGGTTGAGCAGCTGGCCAGCCTGCGCTGCACCCCGAACCTGAACACCTGGCGTCCGGCCGACGCGGTGGAATCCGCCGTGGCCTGGAAGTCCTCCATCGAGCGCAACGACGGCCCGAGCGCACTGATCTTCTCCCGCCAGAACCTGCCCCACCAGGCTCGCGACGCCGCCCAGGTGGCGAACATCGCCCGCGGTGGTTATGTGCTGAAGGACAGCGATGGCGAGCCGGAGCTGATCCTGATCGCCACCGGCTCCGAAGTCGGCCTGGCCGTGCAGGCCTTCGAGCAGCTCAGCGCCGCCGGCCGCAAGGTGCGCGTGGTGTCCATGCCGTCCACCAGCCTGTTCGACCAGCAGGACGCTGCCTACAAGCAGGAAGTACTGCCGGTGCAGGTCGGTGCGCGCATCGCTATCGAGGCCGCCCATGCCGACTTCTGGTACAAGTACGTCGGTCTGGAAGGCCGCGTGATCGGCATGACCACCTTCGGTGAGTCGGCCCCGGCCGCCGCGCTGTTCGAGCATTTCGGCTTCACCGTCGACAATATCGTCGCCACCGCCGAAGAACTGCTGGACGTCTGATCCACCCGTAGGAGCGAGCAAAGCTCGCTCCTACGGTGTTTCCTTTCCCCAGCCCTGCGAGCGCCCCATGCCCAGCAATCGCCCCTTCAAAGTCGCCCTCAACGGCTACGGCCGCATCGGCCGCTGCGTGCTGCGCGCACTTCACGAGCGCAGTGGCGGCGCGAGCTTCGAGATCGTCGCGCTGAATGACCTGGCCGATCAGGCCAGCATCGAGTACCTGACCCGCTTCGACTCCACTCACGGCCGCTTCCCCGGCGAGGTGCGGGTGGATGGCGATTGCCTGCATATCAATGGCGACTGCGTGAAGGTGCTGCGTCACGCCGAGCCGGAAGGCATCGACTGGGCCGCCCTGGGCGTGGACCTGGTACTGGAGTGTTCCGGCCAGTACACCCATCGCCAGGACGCCGAGCGCTTCCTCGCTGCCGGCGCGCCCCGGGTGCTGTTCTCCCAGCCCATGGGGGGCGAGGCGGATATCGATGCCACCGTGGTCTTCGGGGTCAACCAGGACAGCCTGACCGGCGCCGAGAAACTGGTGTCCAACGCCTCCTGTACCACCAACTGTGGTGTGCCCCTGCTGAAACTTCTCAACGAGTCCGTGGGTCTGGAATACGTCTCCATTACCACCATCCACTCGGCGATGAACGACCAGCCCGTGATCGACGCCTACCACCACGAAGACCTGCGCCGCACCCGCTCGGCCTTCCAGTCGGTGATCCCGGTGTCCACCGGCCTTGCCCGCGGCATCGAGCGCCTGCTGCCGGAACTTACCGGGCGCATCCAGGCCAAGGCCATCCGCGTGCCCACGGTGAACGTCTCCTGCCTCGACATCACCTTGCAGACCGCCCGTGATACCTCGGCTGCCGAAATCAACCGCGTGCTGCGGGAGGCCGCCGAGAACGGCGCGCTCAAGGGGATCCTGGCCTACACCGAACTGCCCCACGCCAGCTGCGATTTCAACCACGACCCCCATTCCGCGATTGTCGACGGCAGCCAGACCCGCGTGTCCGGCCCGCGCCTGGTCAACCTGCTGGCCTGGTTCGACAACGAATGGGGCTTCGCCAACCGCATGCTCGACACCGCAGACCACTATCTGCGGGTTTCCGCTGCTTCTCGTTAACAACCAGCCCCCGTGAAGGACTGACCTCATGACCGTGTTGAAAATGATCGACCTCGACCTCCAGGGTAAGCGCGTGCTGATCCGCGAGGATCTCAACGTGCCGGTGAAGGACGGCGTCGTGAAAAGTGACGCGCGCATCCTCGCTTCCCTGCCGACCATCAAGCTGGCACTGGAGAAGGGCGCGGCGGTAATGGTCTGCTCCCACCTGGGCCGTCCCACCGAGGGCGAGTTCTCCGCAGAGAACAGCCTGAAGCCGGTGGCTGACTACCTGTCCGAGGCCCTGGGCCGCGAAGTGCCGCTGGTGGCCGACTACCTGGGCGGCGTGGATGTGCAGCCTGGCCAGGTGGTGCTGTTCGAGAACGTGCGCTTCAACAAGGGCGAGAAGAAGAATGCCGATGAGCTGGCCCAGCAGTACGCCGCCCTCTGCGACGTCTTCGTGATGGACGCCTTCGGCACCGCCCACCGTGCCGAGGGCTCCACCCACGGCGTGGCCAAGTTCGCCAAGGTCGCCGCCGCCGGCCCGCTGCTGGCCGCCGAGCTGGACGCACTGGGCAAGGCCCTGGGCAAGCCGGCCCGCCCGATGGCCGCCATCGTCGCCGGTTCCAAGGTCTCCACCAAGCTGGACGTACTGAACTCCCTGAGCCAGATCTGCGACCAGCTGATCGTCGGCGGCGGCATCGCCAACACCTTCCTCGCCGCCGCTGGCTACAAGGTCGGCAAGTCGCTCTATGAAGCCGACCTGGTGGACACCGCCAAGGCCATCGCCGCCAAGGTCAGCGTGCCGCTGCCGGTGGACGTGGTGGTCGCCAGGGAATTCGCCGAAAGCGCTGCCGCCACCGTCAAGGCTATCAGCGAGGTCGCCGACGACGACATGATCCTCGACATCGGCCCGCAGACCGCCGCCCAGTTCGCCGAGCTGCTGAAGTCCTCCAAGACCATCCTCTGGAACGGTCCGGTGGGCGTGTTCGAGTTCGACCAGTTCGGCAACGGCACCAAGGCCCTGGCCCTGGCCATCGCCGAGAGCCCGGCCTTCTCCATCGCCGGCGGTGGCGACACCCTGGCGGCGATCGACAAGTACGGTGTGGGCGAGCAGATTTCCTATATCTCCACCGGCGGTGGCGCCTTCCTCGAGTTCGTCGAGGGCAAGGTACTGCCGGCCGTGGAAGTGCTGGAACAGCGCGCGAAGGCTTAAGGCGCCGCTACCTCCAGTGGATTCGCACTAAACCCTGGCGGCGCTTCGTGGTCCCTTTACCAGGACCTGCAATAAGGAGGGGCCGCCATGCATGACGCTGCGATCCTGCTGGTGCTGGTCACCGGGCTCTGGGGATGCTCCGGAGCCCGACACGCCAGTACCTGCGAGGTGGTCAGCCCGCCCCAGGTCATTGTTCCTGGCAGCCAGGACGATCAGCGGATAGAAGCGCAAGGCAGCGGCGAACCGCCCGGCGATGAAAATGGACAAGGGGAGCGGCATTGCCCCTGACGATGGAAGAGCGGCGCAGCCGCATCAAGGAGTAGGGATGAAAGGCTTGTTCGCCCTCGCGGGTTTCGCGCTGCTGGCCGGTTGTGCCGGCCGTGAGGGGCCCAGCGACGACTGGACCCGCTGGGTCTGCGACAGCCAGGCGGAACTGCTCTGGCGCTTCACTGATGCGAGCAGGGACAGCGTCGACCTGCGCCTGGGCGGCGGCGATATCGTCCACCGCCTGAAGCGGGAGCCTTCCGGTTCCGGCGCGCTGTTCAGCGACGGCAACCTGGCCTTCCACACCCAGGGTGACGAAGGCCTGGTCTACTGGGCGGCCACCGACGACCTGATCGGCCGCGGCTGCAAGGCGCCTTGAGAACCTGTTTACGATCTGCTGCGCGTCGGAATAGCCGCGTTGAAAATGGCTTCGGAATGCTCATTTACAACTTGTAAACTCCGCTTCCTCAGCCATTTTCGCCTTGCTCTTCTCTAGCTCGCGAAACCGTAAACAGGTTCTGAGGCAGATTTATTTTCCCCGGGGCAGGCGGATGACCGCTCCTCCCCGAAAACTTGAACCCGGCCCGCCCCTGCGGCAGGCTTTGCAATTTGACAGCCCACCCACTCGGGAGACTGAAACACCATGGCACTCATCAGCATGCGCCAGATGCTGGACCACGCCGCCGAATTCGGCTACGGCGTACCGGCTTTCAACGTCAACAACCTGGAACAGATGCGCGCCATCATGGAAGCGGCCGACAAGACCGACTCCCCGGTGATCGTGCAGGCCTCCGCCGGTGCCCGCAAATACGCCGGCGCCCCCTTCCTGCGCCACCTGATCCTGGCCGCCATCGAAGAATTCCCGCACATCCCGGTGTGCATGCACCAGGACCACGGCACCAGCCCCGACGTCTGCCAGCGCTCCATCCAGCTGGGCTTCTCCTCGGTGATGATGGACGGCTCCCTGCGTGAAGACGGCAAGACTCCGGCCGACTATGACTACAACGTCCGCGTGACCCAGCAGACCGTTGCCTTCGCCCACGCCTGCGGCGTATCCGTGGAAGGCGAGCTGGGCTGCCTGGGCAGCCTGGAAACCGGCCAGGCCGGTGAAGAAGACGGCGTCGGCGCCGAAGGCATCCTGGACCACAGCCAGATGCTGACCGATCCGGAAGAGGCCGCTGACTTCGTCAAGAAGACCCAGGTCGATGCCCTCGCCATCGCCATCGGCACCAGCCACGGCGCCTACAAGTTCACCAAGCCGCCGACCGGTGACATCCTCGCCATCGACCGCATCAAGGAAATCCACAAGCGCATCCCCAACACCCACCTGGTGATGCACGGTTCCTCCTCGGTTCCGCAGGACTGGCTGGCGATCATCAACGAGTTCGGTGGCGACATCAAAGAAACCTACGGCGTCCCGGTCGAGGAAATCGTCGAAGGCATCAAGCACGGCGTGCGCAAGGTGAACATCGATACCGACCTGCGCCTGGCTTCCACCGGTGCCATCCGTCGCTTCATGGCCCAGAACCCGGCCGAGTTCGATCCGCGCAAATACTTCGCCAAGACCGTCGAAGCCATGCGCGACATCTGCATCGCCCGCTACGAAGCCTTCGGCACCGCCGGCAATGCCTCCAAGATCAAGCCGATCTCCCTGGATGGCATGTTCGCGCGCTATGCCAAAGGCGAGCTGGCCGCCAAGGTCAACTGATCCCACGGCCTGTACGAGGAGCCCCGCACTGCGGGGCTCTTTCGTATCCGGCACAAGGAGTTTCCGATGCGCCTGCCCCTGTCGATGGGCTTCGTCCTGCTGCTTGCGGGCTGTGCCGGCCAGCCGCCGGTGGCTCCCGCGCCGCCGCCGGAGCCGGTTTCCAGCGACCCGCAGCAGTGCCAGGGCCGCACCGACTGCACCACCAAGACCTCGCGCACCCTGCTGTTCGTCTTCGATTACGCCGAGGCCGGCGGTGCCCTGGTGCAGCGCAAGGGACCCTGGCTGTTCACGCCTTCGGCGGCCAAGCCATCCGGCTGGCCTTCCCTGAAGATCCGCCTGGCCGATCCACCGGCCGGACGCTTCGAGTTCGCCAGCCAGTGCCCGGCGGGGAACTGCCGGATCGGCGAGGACGACCTGCTGAGGGTCTATCGGAGTTATCTGGGGGGTGAGCCTTGCCTGCTGTCGGATGCTAAGGCATTGGCACGGTGCCTGGAGCCGGCCACCCTCACCCCCGACCCCTCTCCCTGAAGAGGAGAGGGGTGACTCGCGCCTGAAGCTTCGGCGTTCGCCGGCAAGCTCGGAGTCAAGTCGAGCCAAGCACTCATCTCGGCGCGGATGAACTCCCCTCGCCCTTCAGGGAGAGGGGCCGGGGGTGAGGGTTACAACCCCCGATGCTCGATCTTCAGGTTGTAGAAGGTCGCCGCCCCCGCCTCGGTCTCGTATCCCGTGTTGTCCTGGGCATACACCCCCGCCTTGAAGTACAGCGGCTTGGGCGCCCATTCCGAGCTCAGCTGCTGGCTCCACAGGCTGCTGTTGACCATGACGCTGAGCTGGCCATTGGGCGCCAGGTCGATCACGTAGCTGAAGCGCTGGTTCAGCGGAATGCCGCTGATCAGCGGGATCACCGTGCTGGTTTCGTCGTTCGGATTGTTGCGCACCTTGGCGACTATGTTCGCGGTGTTGGTCTTGGTCTTGAACTGGTACTCCAGCTTGATCAGCGGGCTGGTGCTGCCATAGGCATGGATCTGGCCGATCACGACCTTCCCGGTGGAAGGCACCTGGCTGACGCTCAGGTTGGCGCTCAGCACGTTGTCGGCGCCGGCGTAGGTCCAGTTGCGCAGACTGCCGTCGGCGTAGGTCTCGCGCAGTTCGGTGCGCGGGTAGCTGGCGTTGGCGGTGGTGGAGCCATTGACCGGCGTCCAGAAGAACAGGCTGTCGGCGGTGGGCTGGAAGAATTGGTCCCGATAGCCGCCGAGCAGCGCCGGGGTTTCGATGGTGATGGCGGGTTCGCCGACGGGCAGGGTGAGATTCCAGGTGGAGAGGTCGATCATGACTGAGTTCTCAGAAAGAACTTTCAGTCGGGCGCTGCGCATCCTCGTCGCTGCTTTTCGCTGCGACGGCGTTCCGGCCAGTTGCGCTCGAACTAAAAGTGAAGGTTGCTGATGGCAGTTGCCCGCCGTGTCGTCCGAAGGCGTTTGGGGCCGTCTCGCAAGCGCTTTATAAGGCCTGTCCGAGTGCCTGTCAGTCACTGGTCGTCATGTCGTTGGCGTCAAATTTTTGATCTTTTTCGCGATGGCCAGTATTGCGCTATTGGCCTTGGACTGGATGCCGCAGATGGTCGGAAAGGCCCGTCCTTGATGGATAAGGGAATTTTTCGGCGGCGCGCGCCGGTTTTTTGGAGCCGTCCGGTTCGCCGGCCGAATACTGGTGAGGAAAAATCCGACGAGTGGTATGGAGAAAAATGAAGGAATCATTGTCCCTCTCGCTCCGAGAGCTGTGCCAGGGGGCCGCAGGCGGTCTGGCCGGCCGGTCGCTCCGGCGCACGGGGTCGGCCGCGGTCGGGTAGACTGTCGCCTTTTTCGACAGCCGACCGCCGCACCATGACCGCTCTCAAGTACCTCCGGGGTTACCCCGCCAACCTGCAGGACCAGGTGGGGCGGATGATCGAGGCCGGCCGCCTGGGCGAATACCTCGAGCGCCGCTATCCCGGCCGCCACGAGGTGCAGAGCGACAAGGCGCTGTACAGCTACGCCATGGCCCTCAAGCAGGAGCACCTGCGCAACGCCCCGGCACCGGACAAGGTGCTCTACGACAACAAGCTCGACGTGGTGCACAAGGCCCTCGGGCTGAACACGGCGATCTCGCGGGTACAGGGCGGCAAGCTCAAGGCCAAGAAGGAAATCCGTGTCGCCTCGCTGTTCAAGGAGGCCGCGCCGGAGTTCCTGCGGATGATCCTGGTCCATGAGCTGGCCCACTTGAAGGAACGCGACCATACCAAGGCCTTCTACCAGCTCTGCGAACACATGCTGCCCGGCTACCACCAGCTGGAGTTCGACCTGCGCGTCTACCTCACCTGGCGTGAGCTCTAGGCCGCCGCCTGCGATCACGGTCGGCTGCTAGGCTCAAGGGAGAAACCGACCGAGGTCCGCGGGCATGCGTCCGATATTCCGCACCCTTTGCGTCATTCTCTGGGTGCTGGGCCTGGTCCCCTTCGCCGCTGCCCGCGACTTGCTCGCCGTGGGCACCGAGTTCCCCGGCATCTATGCCCTGGCGCCCAATGGCCAGCCTGCCGGACTGGGCGTCGATGTGATGCGCGCTGTCGCTACCGAGTTGGGCGACCGGGTGCGCTTCGAGACCTACCCCTGGGCCCGCGCGCAGAAGCTGGTGGAAGAAGGCCGCGCCGACGTGCTGATCGGCCCTTACCGCACTACCGCCCGCGAGCGCCGCTTCCAGTTCGCCGAGCCCGGCTTCTACCGCGACAACGTGGTTTTCTACGCCCGCAGTGATTCCGGCTATTCCTGGGACGGCAGCACCGTGAGCCTGATGGGCAAACGCATCGCGATCATCCATGGTTGGAGCTACGGCGAGCGTTTCGACGCCATGCGCGACCAGCTCGACCTGCACGTCGCGCCTTCGGTGGAGCTGGCATTCAAGCTGCTCATGGCCGGCCGCGCCGACCTGACGGCGAGCAACGAGCGGGACTCCATCCCGCGCATCGAGGCCCTGGGCATCGCCAAGCAGGTGCGGCGCCTCACCCCTGTGATCGATACCCAGATCGGCTACCTCGCCCTGCCCCGGGGCGAATCCCACCACCAGCTGCGCGATGACATCGGCCGGGTGCTGCGGCAGATGCGCGCCGATGGCCGGCTGGCGAAGCTCGCCAGGCCTTACGGCGTGCCGTTGCCCTGATAGACCCTCCGCTCCCGCGAGCGTACCGGTGGGCGGGCATCGCCGGCCCGGCTACACTGCCGCCAGAAAAAGAAAGGGGAGAATCGGTTTGAGCGCAGCAGAGTCGGACTATTCGATTTACCGCAAGGTCGTCACGCAGCTGATGAATGGCGAAGAGCAGCTGCCCAGCCTGCCGATGATCACCCTGGAGATTCGCCGCGCCCTGGCCGACCCGAATGTCAGCGTCGCCCGGCTCAAGCAGGTCATCAGCCGGGACCCGGCCCTCAGTGCGCTGTTGATGAAGCATGCGTCCAGCATCGTGTTCCGCACGACCCAACCGCCCAAGACGCTGGAAGACGTGATCCGTCTGCTCGGCCTGCAGGAGGTGGACCGCATCACCCTGGTGCACAGCCTGAAGAGCCTCTTCACCCTCCACAGCGTCGCTCACAAGCAGCTGTTCATTGGCGTCTGGGCGCGCCTGACCCGCCAGGCCGCCGTCAGTGCCGTGCTGGCACGCCCCCTGGGCTTCGCGCCGGCGGATCACGCGCTGCTGGCCAGCCTGTTGTGCGACGTGGGGGAACTGGCGGTGCTATCGGCGTTCAAGGACGCCAGCCAGGTGCCGACGCCCGACGTCTATGCGCGACTCTGCCGCGAATACGGCAAATCCCTGGGGGTGATCGTGCTGAAGAAATGGGCGGTGGACGAGGGCTACATAGAGGTCGTGCGCAACGCCAGGCAGTGGGATGCCGAGAGCGGCAGTCGTCTGGGGCTGATCGACCTGGTCAACCTCGGCCTCTACCACGCCCAGCGGGACGAAGGTCACTTCGCCCAGTTGCCGGCCATCGAAGCGCTCAGTGCCTTCCGCAAGCTGGTGCCGCCCCTGGATGCGCTGGATGCCGGAGGTGGCCTGGCCCTGGTGGCCGCGCATCAGGACGCCATCCAGCGCACGGCCAGCCTGCTGCGCTAGAACCCGCACCTATACTCAGGCGTACCTTTTCCCTGTGGGTGATCCATGCGCCTGTTCGCGATGCTCTGCCTCGGCCTGTGTCTGGCCTGGCCTCCCGTCACCCTGGCTGCGGAGCGGTGGCGGGTGGCGGTGGCCGAGGTACCGGGACTGGCCGAAGCCAATGGCAGCGGGCCCCTGATCGACCTGGTCCGCGGCCTCGATGAACAGCTGCCGGACATCGATTTCGAGCTGCAGATCATGCCCTTCGCCCGCACTTTTCATGTGCTGCAGAACGGCCAGTGCGAGTTCCAGGTGCCCTTCCTGGGCAACCTGCCGCGTCTGCCGGCGGGGCTGCGCTACGGCTCCGGCAGCCTGTGGCAGGTGCGCTTCGGCCTCTTCACCCGGCGCGACAATGCCCTTGGCGTGGCCCAGTTGCGCGACCCTGTCCATGTGCTGAGTGCCGAGCGCCTAACCGCCAGCGGCCTGAGTGCCCAGCAGCAGGCGCAGCTGGCGCCCCTGCTGGGCCGCAGCTGGCGGCTGGACGAATTGCAGGAACAGCTCGCCGCCCCGACCGTGGACCCGGCGCTGCGCGGACTGGCCTTTCCCTACAAGGTCGAGACCGACCGCGCCCACGCGCCCTGGCTGGGCTTTCCGGCGCTGTCGGGCAACAGCATCGAGAGCAGTCTGCAGAAACTGGTGCGGGGCCGCATCGATGGCTATGTCTTCGCGGTGAACGAGACCGAACATGAGATCGATCGGCTTGGCCTGCGCCAACAACTCCGCGCCCAGGACTTCGGGCTCTACCCGGTGAACTGGCTGGTGCCGGACAATCCCCGCGGCAAGCTGGTGGACCAACGCCTGGCGGAGGCCCTGCGGCGGCTCCAGGCACTGCCTGCTTTCCAGAGCCTGCAGGCGCCGCTGAACAGGCCTTCCAGCGACTGGAAGGCCTGGCCCTGAGTCAGAGCTTCCAGAAAGGCTTCAACGCCTCGTCCAGCGCCTGGGCGCGGGTCAGGCCGACGTCCCGCAAGGCGTGATCATCCAGCTCCAGCAGCTGATGGCGGGTGTGCAGGCGCATCCAGAAGCGCTCCCAGCGGTTGCCCAGCGGGATGGGGGCCAGGGACACGGGGGGGCGTTGCTCCTGTTCCAGTTCCCGTGCTTGGAGAGTCAGGCGTACATCGCTCAGGCCGTTCATCGTCGTGTTCCTCATGCCCTGTGGTGGATCGGGGTGGAGACATGATGGCCGTAGGAAAAGTCTCAATACAGATTCACGATCTGTGTATTTTCTTCATACAGATTGCGTGATTTCCTATCTGAATCCTCCGTTTCGGGATCATCTGTATTGGTGCCGATCCGGATGCGTGCAGATTCGGGAGACTGTCATGAAGCTCTATATCAAGCTGGCCGAGACCCTTGGCGAACGTATCGAACAGGGCTATTACCGCCCTGGCGACCGCCTGCCCTCGGTGCGTGCCCTGAGCCTGGAGCACGGGGTGAGCCTGAGCACGGTGCAGCAGGCCTACCGGATTCTCGAGGACAGTGGCCTGGCCGAGCCGCGGCCCAAGTCCGGCTACTTCGTCCCGCAGAAACGCAAGACCCCGGCGTTGCCGGCGGTGAGCCAGGCGCTGCAGCGTCCGGTGGATGTCTCCCAGTGGAACGACGTGCTCGACCTGGTCAAGCGCAGTGCCAGGGACAACGTCGTGCAACTCGGTCGTGGCGTGCCCGACATCACCAGCCCGACCTTGAAACCGCTGCTGCGCAGCCTCGGCCGGATCAGCCGGCGCCAGGATTCCAGCTGCCTCAACTACGACAGCATCTATGGCACCGAGGCCCTGCGTGAGCAGGTGTCGCGCCTGGCGCTGGACTCGGGCTGCCAGATCCCCGCCAGCGATATCGTCATCACCACCGGCTGCCACGAGGCCCTGTCGGTGGCCATCCGCTCCACCTGCGAGCCGGGCGACATAGTCGCGGTGGATTCGCCGAGCTTTCACGGCACCATGCAGCGACTCAAGGGGTTTGGCATGAAGGCCCTGGAACTGCCCACCGACCCGCTCAACGGCATCAGTCTGGAGGCCCTGGAAATGGCCCTGGAGCAATGGCCGATCAAGCTGATCCAGCTCACCCCCAGTTGCAACAACCCGCTGGGCTACATCATGCCGGAGGCGCGCAAGCGCGCTTTGCTGACCCTGGCCCAGCGCTATGACGTGGCGATCCTCGAAGACGACGTCTACGGCGACCTCGCCTACCAGTACCCGCGACCGCGCACCATCAAGTCATTCGACGACGACGGCCGCGTATTGCTCTGCAGTTCGTTCTCCAAGACCGTGGCCCCCGGCATCCGCGTCGGCTGGATCGCCCCCGGCCGCTACCTCGACCGGGTGCTGCACATGAAATACATCTCCACCGGCGCCACCGCCACCCAGCCGCAACTGGCCCTGGCCGACTTCATCGGCCACGGCCATTACGAACCGCACCTGCGGCGCATGCGCAGTCAGTACCAGCACAGCCGCGACCAGATGATCGACTGGGTGATGCGCTACTTCCCCGAAGGCACCCGCGCCAGCCGGCCCCAGGGCGGCTTCATGCTCTGGGTGGAGCTGGCCGAGGATTTCGACACCCTGCGCCTGAACCGTGCCCTGCTGCCCAAGGGCGTGCAGATCGCCGCCGGCAGCATCTTCTCCGCCTCAGGCAAGTACCGGAACTGCCTGCGGATGAACTATTCGTCCAAGCCGACCCCGGCGATCGAGGCAGCGGTGCGGGCGGTGGGGGAGACGGTGAGGGAGTTGATGGGGGAGGTTTGACCCCCGAGGTCTCTGAAACCTGTAGGGGCGAATTTATTCGCCAAGGGACGCGAAGCGGCCCCTGTGACTTCAAAGGGCAGACCTTCGGTCTGCTTGGCGAATGAATTCGCCCCTACAAAGGCTGCGCCCGAATCGGAGTCTTCCGCGGGCTGGATCATCCATTTCTGCAGACGCCTTAGCCCAGTGCTCGCCTTTTGCCCAATAGAGTCGTTGCCTTCTGCACAACGAGGCAATGGATATGCCAAGGGATGACCTCTTCAAGGGCCGGATATCGACGGTCGGTCAGATCTACCACATCACCACCACAACCGAAGGTCGCAGGCCGCTGTTCAGGGACTTCAACTGCGCCCGCATGGTAATCGCTGAAATGCGTCGGCTTCAGGAGCAGAATCTGCTCCATTCGATTGCCTGGGTACTGATGCCAGACCATCTGCATTGGTTGCTTCAACTCCGAGGGCCCATATCCGTTTCGACCGTTATCAAGGTGCTCAAGGGGCGCTCCGCCCGCCAATTGGGCTTGTATCTGCAAGGATGTCCAGGCATTTGGCAGCGAGGCTTTCATGACCATGCGTTGCGCCAGGAGGACGATGTGCTCAAGGTCGCCCGCTACATAGTGGCCAACCCATTGCGTGCTGGGCTGGTGGAGAGGCTCGGTGACTATCCGTTCTGGGATGCGCACTGGCTCTGATGATGGGGCAACCATCCTGTAGAGGCGAGTTCATTCGCCATGGGCGGCGAAGCCGCCCTTCGAACCGGTCAGGGCAGGCCTCCGGCCTGCTTGGCGAATGAATTCGCCCCTACAAAATTTCTGTGCTCCTGAATGGGGCCTACGCCACCTTCCCCTCATTCAGCAAATGCGCGGCCAGCGTCCGCAGCGCCCCCAACTGGCGGCAGATCAGCCCCAGTTCGGTCTGTACCAGGCGCGGGCGGTCGTCCATGTCTTCCGGCAGTTGCGCCAGGTCCTTGGCCAGGGTCTCTTCCCCGTCGTCCTGGATGCTCACCGCGCGCTTCTCGGCCAGGCCAAGGGCGATTTCGTCGAGGCTGCCGGCGATGCGCTCGGCGGCGGCTTCGATGGTGGCTGTCAGGGCTTCGCCAGGCGTCTCGCTGCGATGGGCGCCAAGGGCGGAGAGGTAGCTGAGCAGCGTGTGGGAGAGCACCAGGAAACGGAAGCCGACGTCCGCCTCCTTACGGAAGTGGCCGGGTTCCATGAGCATGTTGGACAGGGTGGTGGACAGCGCCGCGTCGGCGTTGTGGGCGTTGCGTCGGGCCAGGCGGTAGGCGAGGTCGTCGCGCTTGCCGCTGGCGTACTGCTGCATGATCTGGCGCAGGTAGCGGCTGTTGCAGGCCAGGGTGTTGGCCACCACCTGGTTGAGCCGTCGGCCCTGCCAGTCGGGGAGGATGAAGATCACCGCCAGGCCGGCGATCAGCGCCCCGAGCAGGGTATCCACCAGGCGCGGCAGGAACAGGCCGTAGCTGTCGCCGACCTGGTTGAAGCAGAACAGCACCAGCAGGGTGATGGCGGCGGTGGCCAGGGTATAGCGGGTCGTGCGGGTGGCGAAGAACACCACCCCGGCGACCACGGCGAAGACCGATTGCACCAGGGCGCCGGGGAACAGGTCGAAGAGCGCCCAGCCCAGCGCCAGGCCGAGCAGGGTGCCGGCGATCCGCTGCACCAGCTTGCGCCTCGTGGCACCGAAGTTGGGCTGGCAGACGAATACCGTGGTCAGCAGGATCCAGTAACCCTGTTGCGGGTGGATCAGGTGCAGCACGCCGTAGCCGGCGGCCAGCGCCAGGGCCATGCGCAGGGCGTGGCGGAACACCAGGGAGGTGGGCGTGAGGTTCTGCTTGAGGCGTTCCCAGACGTCCTTCAGGCCCTGGGGCGAGCGGTCCAGCAGGCTGGCATCCTGGGCCTCGGCGAGGGCCTCGGGGTTGCTGGAATCGGTGAGCAGGCGATCCAGGGTGGCGAGGTTGCGCGCCAGGGCGTTGAGCGAGCGCAGCAGGCTGCGCCAGGCGGGATTGCTCTGGATGCGCAGGTGTTCCAGGGACTTGTTCAGGTCTTCCAGGGCCTGGGTGCCGTCCAGGTAGTCGAAGGGCTGGCGCATCTGGATGGCCCGCCCCAGGGCCTGGCAGGCACCGCCCTGCTGGCGCAGCAGGCGCTGGCAACGGAACAGCACGTCACTGTGGAAAAAGGCCTCGGCGAGCTCGTTGTACGGATGATGGGACGAGCTGGCGCGTTCGTGGATGTCCTGGGCCAGGAAGTAGAGCTTGAGGTAGCGGTTCACCTTGGGCCCCGGGCGACCGTTGCCGACCCGGTGCAGGATGATTTCCTTGGCCGCGTTCAGTGCGGCCACCACCTTGCCGTTCTGCTTGGCCAGTTCCAGGCGTCGCGCCTCTCCATCCAGATGGCGCACCGGCTCCAGCAGCGCGGATTTCAGCTTGAGGTACTGCCCCAGCTCGTGGAACAGCTTGGCCAGGCTCTGCTGTACCGGCTGATGGGTGAAAAGCGCCTGCCAGAGTACCGAGAGCAGGCCGTACCAGGCGGCGCCGGCCACCAGCAGGAGGGGCTCCTGCCAGAGGTTGTCGGGTACGCCGTTGCGCTGGTCGACACCGATCATGGTGTAGATGGAGAGGATCAGCGTTGCCGAGGCGATGGCGGCGTAGCGCTCGCCGAGAGCGCCGAGCATGGTCAGGCCGAAGCTGGCCAGGGCCAGGGCGCTGACGAAGATCCAGGGATAGGGGAACAGCAGTTCCACCGAGAGCGAGGCGACGCTGAAGCAGCCGAGGGTCACCAGCAGTGCGGTGAGACGGCCCTGCCAGCTGTCATCGGTCTCCGCCAGGGCGCTGGCGATGATGCCGAGGAAGAGCGGGATCAGCAGCTCCATGCGGTCCTGCTGCCAGCACAGCGCCATGCTCCCGGTAAGGGCGACGAAGACGCGCAGGCTGTAGCTGAACTTGTCCAGCGCCCAGAGGCGGCGCAGCGTTTGGTTGAATCGGGTCGAGGGCATATGGGCCTTGTGGGCGGATGTCCGGTTGCGGCTGTGCTGCCGGCTACAGCCTAAGTGTTGGTGTGGGCGCTGTCAGCCGCCCTGTCGCATTCGATCTCTTGGTCTGTCGCCGAGTGCCGGAAGTCACAGGGATGCAGACGAAATTCAGGTACATCGGTTCCGCCTGGCGCTGGTCGATGCCGAAGATTTGGTACAGGCTGGATAAACCTGCCGGCCAAACCTGTTCGCGGATGCCCGCATGAGAAGTCGCCTTGCTACTGCCCTGTTCGCCCTGCTGCTCGCCTGTGCCGGCGTCAACGCCGAAACGCTGCGCATGGCTGCAAATCTCTGGCCACCCTTCACCGACGCCCGGCTGTCCGGCGATGGCCTGGCGAGCGAATTGGTCCGCACCGCCCTGAAGCGCGCCGGGCATGTCGTCGTGTATGTCGAGGTGCCCTGGGCCCGAGCCTTGCGCGGCCTGGAGATGGGCGAATACGACCTGCTCGTCAGCGCCTGGTACAGCGACGAGCGCGCCCGTTTCGGCCAGTTCTCGAAACCCTACCTGACCAACCGCATCCGCTTCCTCAAGCGCAAGGACACCACGGTCGATTTCCATACCCCCGCCGATCTCAGGCGCTACAGCATCGCCGTGGGGCGCGGCTACCGCTATTCGCCGGCCTTCGATGCCGATACCAGCCTGCACAAGGTGCCGGTGACGGACTTCCCGATGGCCGCGCGGATGCTCGCCGCCGGACGTGTGCAATTGGCCTTG
Organism: Metapseudomonas cellulosilytica; assembly: GCF_049334135.1. Lineage (NCBI taxonomy): Bacteria > Pseudomonadati > Pseudomonadota > Gammaproteobacteria > Pseudomonadales > Pseudomonadaceae > Metapseudomonas > Metapseudomonas cellulosilytica. The sequence goes on from NZ_JBHZGN010000004.1 coordinate 301,511, forward strand.
GAGGACGAGCTGGTGGCGCGCTTCTACCTGAACCGCGAATTGAAGGGCATCAGTGACCAGCTGGAGTTCCTGCCCGAGCCGCTTTCCGAGAGCGGCGCGCACATCCTGGTGCGGCTCAGCCATCCGCGACACCAGCAACTGGTGGAAGATTTCGACCGCGCCATCCAGGCCATGCGCGAAGACGGCACCTACCAGGCCATCTTCGCCCGCCACGGCCTGCACTGAACTCAGAGGATGCGCACCTTATAGGAGCGCCCCTTGATGCGGCCCTCGCTGAGGCGCTTGAGCGCCTGCTTGGCGACGCCGCGTTCGACGGCGACGAAGGCCTGGAAGTCGAAGATGGCGATCTTGCCCACCTGGTTGCCGGGTAGCCCGGCGTCTCCGGTGAGGGCACCGAGGATGTCACCGGGGCGCAGTTTTTCCTTGCGCCCGCCGTTGATGCACAGGGTGGCCATCGGGGGCAGCAGCGGCTCCCGGTTCTTCACGATCAGCTCATCGATGCGCTGCCAGTTCAGCGGTGCCTGCTGCAGCTCCTCGATGGCCTGGGCGCGGTTGGCTTCGGCTGGCGCCACCAGGCTCAGGGCGAGGCCCTTTTCGCCGGCGCGGCCGCTGCGGCCGACGCGATGGATGTGCACTTCGGGATCGCGGGACAGTTCGACGTTGATCACCGCTTCCAGCCCGACGATATCCAGGCCGCGCGCGGCGACGTCGGTGGCCACCAGCACGCTGCAGCTCTGGTTGGCGAACAGGGCCAGCACCTGGTCGCGCTCGCGCTGCTCCAGGTCGCCGTGCAGCGACTGGGCGGAGATGCCGTTGTCGCGCAGGTGGGCTTCCAGTTCCTGGCACTGCTGGCGGGTGTGGCAGAAGGCGACGCAGGATTGCGGGCGGTTGCTTTGCAGCAGGCGCAGCACGGCGTCCATGCGCTGGCGCGGGTCGATCTCGTAGAAGCGCTGTTCGATCTGGCTGTCGTCATGCAGCGCCTCTACCTTCACCTGCTGTGGGTCGCGCATGAAGGTCTTGGCCAGTTGGGCGATGCCCGCCGGGTAAGTGGCGGAGAACAGCAGCGTCTGCCGGCGCGCCGGGAGCTGGCCGATGATCTCGGCGATGCTGTCGTAGAAGCCCATGTCGAGCATGCGGTCGGCTTCGTCCAGCACCAGGGTGTTGAGGCCGTCCAGCACCAGCGTGCCCTTGCGCAGGTGTTCCTGCACGCGGCCCGGGGTGCCGACGATGACATGGGCGCCGTGCTCCAGGGAGCCAACCTGGGGCCCGAAAGGCACGCCGCCGCAAAGGGTCAGCACCTTGATATTGCCGTGACCACGGGCCAGGCGGCGGATTTCCTTGGCGACCTGGTCGGCCAGTTCGCGGGTGGGGCAGAGCACCAGCGCCTGGCAACCGAAGAAGCGTGGATTGAGCGGTTCCAGCAGGCCGATGCCGAAGGCGGCGGTCTTGCCGCTGCCGGTCTTGGCCTGGGCGATCAAGTCCTGGCCCTTGAGGATCAGCGGCAGGGCCTGGGCCTGGATCGGCGTCATGTCGCGATAGCCCAGGGTCTCCAGGTTGGTCAGGGTGGCCTCGCAGAGGGGCAGCGAAGAAAAGGCGGTGGTGGTCACGGGACGGGCCTGCAAGTCGAAATGGCGCGCAGTTTAACAGGCCTGGCCCTGCTACCGGGCGACCCGGCTGACGGGCGCGAGGGTCCGCTGGTATCCGGCTGCTAGGCTTGCGACTATCCGACCCTGTTATCCACCCTGAGGATAGGAATGTCCCCATGCGGACTCTCTGTGCCCTATTGTTGAGCTGCCTGAGCGTCGCGCCCGGCCTTGCGGCCGAGTGGTATCCGCAGCAGGTCGAGGTGGACGGTCGGGAAGCCAGCTACCGGCCGCTTGAAAAGGCGAGCAAGCCCTGGCGCATCTGCGCGCTGCTGCCCCATGGCATGGACCGCTACTGGTGGGGTGTGGCTTGGGGGCTGCATGAGGAGGCGCAACGCCAAGGCGTCCAGCTCGGGGTGTACGAAGCCGGTGGCTACCAGTACCCGGACATGCAACGGGCGCAATTGACCCGCTGCGGGCAGCTCGCCGCGGATGCCTATGTGATCGCCGCCATCAAAGCCAAGGGGCTGTGCGACGAGATCGCCCTGCTCAAGCGCGACAAGGTGCCGGTGATCGATCTGGTCAACGGCATCGACTGCCCCGGCGTCACCGCACGTTCACGAGTGGATTTCGCGGGCATGGTGCAAGCGGCCATTGGCTATATCCGCAACCACAGCAAAGGCCGACCGGTGCGAGTGGGTTGGGTGCCCGGCCCGAAGGGCGCCGGTTGGGTGGAGGCTGCGGAACGCAGTCTGGCCGAGGTGACCGCCGGCACCCACATGACCCTGATATCGGCGGGCTATGGCCCGGTGGACCGCTCCACCCAGGCGGTGCTGGTGCGCCAGTTGCTGGCCCGCGAGCCGCAGCTCGACTACATCCTCGGCAATGCCGAGGCGGCTGCCTTCGCCGCTCAGCTGGTGCGTGCCCGTGGCAGCCGCTACAAGGCCCAGGTGGTGTCGTTCTACGCCACCGAGCGGGTGCTGGAGGCCATCGGCGACGGCACCATCCTGGCCGCGCCCACCGATTCTCCGGTAATCCAGGCGCGGGTCGCGGTGGACCTGGCGGTGCGGGCGCTGGAAGGCAAGCGGCTCGCGACCCTGGTCAGCCCGAAGATAGAGGTGATTGACCGGGAGAACCTGAAGGACTTCGACGTCAGCCACCTGATGCCGCCCAGCGGGCACTGGATGATCCGGCAGGAGTTGCCGGAGTAGGGCGCCGGAGCAAGGCCTGCGTTTCCTGTAGGGGCGAATTCATTCGCCATGCGGGCCGAAGGTCCGCTCTTGAGACGCCCCGGGGCGACTTCGTCGCCCTTGGCGAATGAATTCGCCCCTACAGAGTTATTTCCATCCCGCGGAAATGAAAAGGCCCCGGGCGCATAGCGCCTGGGGCCTTCTGCCTGGAGCGGCCAGCCTTACAGCTGACGCACCGGCTTGCCGCGTACCGGCTTGTCGCCCGCCACGTAGTAGCTGGCGGTGCTGCGCGGCAGCGGTTTGCGATTGCGGATTTTGTCGGCGATCTTCTCGGCGATCATGATGGTGGTCGCGTTGAGGTTGCCGGTGATGATCTCCGGCATGATCGAGGCGTCCACCACCCGCAGGCCTTCCATGCCGTGCACGCGGCCCTGGCCGTCCACCACCGCCATGTCGTCGGTGCCCATCTTGCAGGAGCAGGAGGGGTGGAAGGCGGTTTCCGCGTGAGTACGGATGAACTCGTCCAGCTCGGCGTCGGACTTCAGGTTGGCGCCGGGGCTCAGCTCGCGGCCGCGATACGGGTCCAGCGCCGGCTGGGCCATGATCTCGCGGGTGAGGCGGATGCCGTCGCGGAATTCCTGCCAGTCCTGCTCATGGGACATGTAGTTGAACAGGATGCTCGGGTGCTGGCGCGGGTCCTTGGACTTGAGGAGGATGCGGCCGCGGCTCGGCGAACGCATGGAACCCATGTGCGCCTGGAAACCGTGCTCCTGCACGCCCTTGCTGCCGTTGTAGTTGATCGCCACCGGCAGGAAGTGGAACTGGATGTTCGGCCAGGCGAATTCCGCACGGGTGCGGATGAAGCCGCCGGCCTCGAACTGGTTGCTGGCGCCCAGGCCCGTGCCGAGGAGCATCCACTCGGCGCCGATCGCCGGCTGGTTCCACCACTTGGTGGCGGGGTAGATGGACACCGGCTCCTTGCAGGCGTACTGCAGGTAGAGCTCCAGGTGGTCCTGCAGGTTGGCGCCGACGCCCGGCAGGTCATGCACCACCGGCACGTCGAGGTCGCGCAGCAGGGCCGCCGGGCCGACGCCGGAACGCTGCAGCAGCTGCGGCGAGGCGATGGCGCCGCTGCACACCAGCACTTCGCGGCGGGCACGGGCGGTGATCGGGGTGTCGCTGTTGCCCTTGAGGTAGGCGACGCCGATGGCGCGCTTGCCGCTGAACAGGATGCGGTCGCTCAGTGCGTGGGTGACGATGGTCAGGTTCGAGCGGTTGCGTGCCTGGTCCAGGTAGCCGCGGCCGGTCGCGGCGCGGCGGCCTTCCGGGGTCACGGTACGGTCCATGGGACCGAAGCCTTCCTGCTGGTAGCCGTTGAGGTCCTCGGTGCGCGGGTAACCGGCCTGCACGCCGGCCTCGACCATGGCGTGGAACAGCGGGTTGTTGCCGGCCTTGGGCGTGGTCACGCTCACCGGGCCTTCGCCGCCGTGGAAGTCGTTGGGGCCGATGTCGCGGGTCTCCGCCTTGCGGAAGTAGGGCAGGCAGTCCAGGTAGGTCCAGTCTTCCAGGCCCGGGAGCTTGGCCCAGCTGTCGAAGTCCAGGGCGTTGCCGCGGATGTAGCACATGCCGTTGATCAGCGAGGAGCCGCCCAGGCCCTTGCCACGGCCGCACTCCATGCGGCGGTTGTTCATGTAGGGCTCCGGATCGGTCTCGTAGGCCCAGTTGTAGCGGCGGCCCTGCAGCGGGAAGGCGAGGGCGGCGGGCATCTGGGTACGGAAGTCCAGGCGATAGTCCGGGCCGCCGGCTTCCAGCAGCAGCACGCTGACATTGGCGTCTTCGGTCAGGCGGGTGGCCAGGACGTTACCGGCGGAGCCGGCGCCAACGATGATGTAATCGAATTCCATAGAGCAGCATCCTTCGGATGAAAGCTGCAAGCTTCAAGCCGCGAGTAGAAGCGTGAGCGGTTCCGGCTTTTTTCTTGCAGCTTGTGGCTTGCAGCTTGTAGCTGTTTTCAGAACACCGAGTAGTAATCGCCCATCTCGACCTGCACCGACTTGATGCGGGTGTAGTGGGCCAGGGTGGTCAGGCCGTTCTCGCGGCCGACGCCGGACTGCTTGTAGCCGCCCACCGGCATTTCGGCGGGGGACTCGCCCCAGGTGTTGATCCAGCAGATGCCGGCTTCCAGCTTGTGGATCACGCGGTGGGCGCGGGCCAGGTCGCGGGTGACCACGCCGGCGGCCAGGCCGTACTCGGTGTCGTTGGCGCGGCGGATCACTTCTTCCTCGGTGTCGTAGACCAGGATGCTCATCACCGGGCCGAAGATTTCCTCGCGGACGATGGTCATGTCATCGGTGCAGTCGCTGAACACGGTGGCGGCCACATAGGCGCCCTTGGCGAATTCGCCGTCGGTGACGCGCTCGCCGCCGATCAGGAGGCGCGCGCCTTCCTTGCGGCCGGCCTCGATGTAGCCGAGCACGCTTTCCATGTGGGCGAAGCTGGTCAGCGGGCCGAAGTTGGTGTTGGCGTCTTCCGGGTTGCCCAGGCGGATGCGCTTGACGCGCTCGATCACCTTGGCCTCGAAGCGGGCCTGCAGGGCGCGCGGCACGAATACGCGGGTGCCGTTGGTGCAGACCTGGCCGGAGCTGAAGAAGTTGGCCATGACGGCGATGTCGGCGGCGCGGTCGAGGTCGGCGTCTTCGAAGATGATCAGCGGCGACTTGCCGCCCAGTTCCATGGTCACTTCCTTGAGCGACGAGCTGGAGGCGCTGGCCATCACCTTCTTGCCGGTTGAGGTGCCGCCGGTGAAGGAGATCTTCTCGATCAGCGGGTGCTCGGTCAGCCACTGGCCGACTTCACGGCCGCTGCCGGTGAGGACGTTGAACACGCCGTCCGGCACGCCGGCCTCGGTGTAGATCTCGGCCAGTTTCAGGGCGGTCAGCGGAGTGACTTCGCTGGGCTTGAAGATCATGGCGTTGCCGGCGGCGAGCGCTGGAGCGGATTTCCACATGGCGATTTGCACCGGGTAGTTCCAGGCGCCGATACCGGCGACCACGCCCAGGGGCTCGCGGCGGGTGTAGACGAAGCTGGTTTCGCGCAGGGGGATCTGCTCGCCTTCGATGGCGGGGATCAGGCCGGCGTAGTACTCGATCACGTCGGCGCCGGTGACGATGTCCACGGCGCGGGTTTCGGCCAGCGGCTTGCCGGTGTCCAGGGTTTCCAGCTCGGCCAGCTCGTCGTTGCGCTCGCGCAGGATGTCCACGGCGCGGCGCAGGATGCGCGAGCGCTGCATGGCGGTCATCGCGGCCCAGACCTTCTGGCCTTCCACTGCGCTGGCGACGGCGCGCTCGACGTCGTCCTTGCTGGCGCGCTGGACCTTGGCGAGCACTTCACCATTGGCCGGGTTGACGGTCTCGAAGCTGGCGCCGCTGGTGGCCTCGACGTAGCGGCCGCCAATGTAGAGCTTCTGTTCTTCGAATCGGGCCATGGTGGTTGTCCTCTCTTGTAAGTGATGAGCGCAAGGTGGCCGGGCGGTTCAAGCCGCCTGCCTGGCCAGTTGTTGATCAAGGAATTCGTAGGCGATCCGGCGCGCCTGCGCGGTATCGAAGGCTTCGCCGGACAGGGCGCCGCGCAGCCAGAGGCCATCGATCAGGGCGGCCAGGCCGCGGGCGGCGGCGCGGGCACGCCCGGCTTCGAGTTCGCGGCGGAACTGCCAGCAGAGGTTCGAGTACAGGCGCAGGTCGTTGATGCGCTGCAAACGGCGCAGCGACGGCTGGTGCATGCTGCTGGCCCAGAACGCCAGCCAGGTCTTCATGGCCGGGCCGTTGACCTGGGTCTCGTCGAAGTTGCCGTCGATGATGGAGCGGATGTAGCCGCGCGCGGTCTCGTCGCGCATGGCTTCGCGGCGCTTGCGCACCGCGTCCTGCAGATCGTTCATGAGGAAGCGCATGGTGGCTTCCAGCAGGCCGTTCTTGTCCTGGAAGTAGTGGCTGATGATGCCGTTGGAAACCCCGGCCAGCTTCGCGATGTAGGAAATGCTGGCGTCGCCCATGCCGACCTGGTCCACCGCCTCGAGGGTGGCGTGGATCAGCTGGGTGCGGCGCAGGGGCTGCATTCCGACTTTGGGCATTGGGATTTCCTCTTCTTCCGGGCCTTTCCGGACGGGTTGAAATCCAGCCTACTTTATTTTGATTGATCGTTCAAACAACAAAGAATAGGATGCGCACCATGGAACGGTGTGCGGCAGTTCGCCGCACCCGATTCCAGGCCTTCGGCCGGCGGTTGCCACCCGTCGCCGGCTGCGGCCGCGGGTCTGTCGTTGCGCCCATGAGGCGCCTGCTTTCACTGCCCTGGAACGTCCCAATGAGTAAAGCTTCAACAACAACAAGCCATGGGAAGGTGCGCCTGAATCCGGTCGTGTTCTACGGATCCACCGCGCTTATCCTGCTTCTCACGGTTGCCTTGATCGTCTTCCCCGACAGTGCCGGCGCCTGGCTCGGCAAGGCCCAGGCCTGGCTGTCGCGCAGTTTCGGCTGGTACTACATGCTGGCCATCGGCGCGTACCTGTTCTTCGTCCTCTACGTCGCCTTCTCCCGCTACGGCCAACTGCGCCTGGGCGCCGACGACAGCAAGCCGGACTTCAGCTACGGCGCCTGGGCCGGCATGCTGTTCTCCTCGGGCATCGGCATTTCGCTGCTCTACTTCGCCGCGTCCGAGCCCATCGATCACCTCTACAACCCGCCGGAAGGCCAGCCGGGCAGCCAGTTCGCCGCGCGCCAGGCGTTGCAGCTGACCTTCCTCCATTGGGGCGTGCATGGCTGGGCCATCTATGCGCTGGTGGGCCTGGCTGTCGGCTACTTCGCCTACCGCCACAACAAACCGCTGGCGCTGCGCTCGGCGCTCTACCCGCTGTTCGGCGAACGCCTGATGAAGGGCTCGGTGGGCAACGCGGTGGACTGCTTCGGGATCTTCGTGACCCTGCTGGGCCTGGTGACCAATCTCGGCATCGGCTCGTTGCAGGTGTCTTCCGGACTCGAATACCTGTTCGGCATGCCCCATAGCCAGGGCGCGCTGCTGGCGGTGATCCTGGTGATGAGCGCGGTGGCCACCCTGGCCGCGGTGTCCGGCATCGAGAAGGGCATCCGCCGCCTGTCCAACCTGAACATCATCCTGTTCAGCGGCCTGCTGGTGTTCGTGTTGCTGGCCGGCCAGACCCTGCACCTGCTCAACGGCTTCGTGCAGAACCTGGGCGACTACCTCAACGGCCTGGTGCTGAAGACCTTCGACCTCTACGTCTACACCGGCCAATCCGGCAAGAGCGAAGAGTGGATGGGCCTGTGGACCCTGTTCTACTGGGCCTGGTGGATATCCTGGGCGCCCTTCGTCGGCATGTTCGTGGCCCGTATCTCCCGTGGCCGTACCGTGCGCGAACTGGTCAGCGGTGTGCTGCTGATACCGCTGGGCTTCACCCTGGCCTGGCTCTCGGTGTTCGGTAACAGCGCCATCGACCTGGTGATGAACCAGAACGCGGCGGACCTGGGCAAGGCGGCGCTGGAACAGCCGGCCATGTCCATCTACCTGCTGCTGGAGCATTACCCCTGGGCCAAGGCGGTGATCGGCCTGTCGATCTGCGTCGGCTTCGTGCTCTTCCTCACTCCGGCTGACTCCGGCTCGGTGATGCTGGCCAACCTGTCCCGCGAAGAGGGCGACCTGGACGAGGACGCGCCGAACTGGCTGCGTATCTTCTGGTCGGCCGTGGTGACCCTGGCGACCATCGGCCTGCTGTTCGCCGGTAATTTCACCGCCATGCAGACGGTGGTGGTGCTGGCTGGCCTACCGTTCTCGGTGGTGCTGCTGCTCTACATGTTCGCCCTCCTGAAGACCATGAAGGCGGACCTGGCGGCGCAGCAGCCGACCCCGGTCGTGCAGCCGGTGCTGCGTGGCGAAGTGGCCTGATCGGCCATTGGCGTGAAATGAAAAAGCCCGGTCCAAGACCGGGCTTTTTCGTTTGTGGACGGACTGTGTCCTTGTAGGGGCGAATTCATTCGCCAAGCAGGCCGAAGGTCTGCCCTGGGATTTTGAAGGGGGCAGCTGCGCTGCCCTTGGCGAATGAATTCGCCCCTACAGTGTTTCGGCTTTTGCGAGCTGCTGGTCGAGGTAGTCGTAGGCGATCTGCAGGGCCTGATCGATGTTGAAGGCATCGCCCGACAGGGCGCCGCGCAGCCAGAGGCCGTCGATCAGTGCGGCCAGGCCGCGGGCGGCGGCGCGGGCGTCCTCGCGGGGCAGGGTGCGGCGCAGTTCGCAGCAGAGGTTTGAATAGAGCCGGTGGTCGTTGATCCGCTGCAGGCGGCGCAGGGACGGCTGGTGCATGCTGGCGGCCCAGAAGGCCAGCCAGGTCTTCATGGCCGGGCCGCTGACCTGGCTGTCGTCGAAGTTGCCGGCGACTATGGCCCGCAGGTGAGCGCGGGGAGTGTCTTCGCGCAGGGTGGCGCGGCGTTGGCGCACGGCGGAGCTGAGCGCGGCCATCAGGTGCCGCATGGTGGCTTCCAGCAGGCCGTTCTTGTCCTGGAAATAATGGCTGATGATGCCGTTGGACACCCCGGCGACGCGGGCGATATAGGCGATGCTGGCATCGCCCAGGCCTACCTGGTCGACGGCTTCGAGAGTGGCCTGGATCAACTGCGAACGGCGGATCGGCTGCATTCCGACCTTGGGCATCGGGTATTTCCACCAGTCTGTGCGGGATTCGGGGAGCGCGCAGTCTAGGGGGTAATCGATTGATCGATCAATCGAGGGGATTGATCGGGGGCGGCGAGTCCAGGTAGGGCTGACTTCAATGTAGGGGCGAATTCATTCGCCAAGGGCGGCGCAGCTGCGCCGTTCCCCCTTACAGGGCAGACCTTCGGCCTGCTTGGCGAATGAATTCGCCCCTACAAGGCCAGGATCAGGCACCGAAAAAAGCAAAACCCCCACCGGCCTTGCAGTCGGTGGGGGCTCGCTACGCGGGAGGGCTTACTTCAGCCAGTCGTCCACGCGCTCGGGGTTCTTGGCGATCCAGTCCTTGGCGGCCGCTTCCGGCTTGGCGCCTTCGCGGATGGCCAGCATCACGGCGCCCACTTCCTCGCCGCTCCAGGAGAACTTCTTCAGGAACGCGGTGGCTTCGGCGGCCTTGGCTTCCAGACCCGGGTTGACCACGGTGTCGACGTGCTCGTCATCGCCATAGACCTTTTTCGGGTCTTCCAGGAAGCGCAGCTTCCACTTGGCGAACATCCAGTGCGGAATCCAGCCGGTGACCACGATCGGCTTCTGGGCCTTCTCGGCGCGGGTCAGGGCGGTGGCCATGGCCGGGCCGGAGCTGGGCATCAGCTTGATGTCGAGGTTGTATTGCTTGATGGCGTCTTCGGTGCGGCGCATCACACCCGCGCCGGCGTCGATGCCGGTGATCTTGCCGTCGAAGTCCTTGCTGTACTTGCCCAGGTCTTCGATGGATTTGGCCTGCACGTAGTCAGGAACGATAAGGCCGATCTTCGCGCCTTTGTAGTTGGAGCCGAGCACCACCACCTTGTCCTTCAGCTTGGCGTAGTACTCGCCGTGGGTGGCCGGCAGCCAGGCGGAGAGGGTGGCGTCCAGGTCACCGCGGGCCACGCCTTGCCACATGATGGCCGGTTCGACGGGCTGGAGTTCTACGCCGTAACCCAGTTTCTCCTTGAGGATTTCGCCCGCTACATAGGTGGCGGCGACGCTGTCGTCCCAGCCGTTCACGTAGCCGATCTTCAGGGTGGGTTTGTCCGCGGCATTGGCCAGGCCCATGCCAAAGGCGAGGGCGGCGACGCCGAGGGTTTTCAGATACACGGATTTCAACTTGCGCATACGTATTGCTCCATCAGGTGGGATTGGCAGCCAACTACGTGGTCGATGACCCGTTCTCAGGCGGGTTTCGCGACAGTGCCCCTCGCGGCCCGTTGCCGGACCGCGATTGGCGAATTGCAAGGAACGGGGCCCCGGACGGGGCCCGGGGTGTTACAGACCGAGGTGTTTCTTCACGGCGGTGGCGCCGTCCTGGCCGTCATAGGTGGTGACGCCGGCCAGCCACTTGTCCAGCGCGGCCGGGTTGGCCTTGAGCCAGGTGGTGGCGACTTTCACCGGATCCTCCTTCTCGAGGATCTTCTCCATCAGCTGGCTTTCCATCTGCACATTGAACTGCAGGTTGTTCAGCAGCTTGCCGACGTTGGCGCAGCGTTGCTCGTAGTCCGGCGGGATCACGGTGAAGACCTTGGCGGCGCCGTAGTCCGGACCGAATACATCATCGCCGCCGGCGAGGTAGGTGATGTCGAACTGGGTGTTCATCGGGTGCGGTGCCCAGCCCAGGAACACCACCGGCTCCTTCTTCTTCACTGCGCGCTGCACCTGCACCAGCATGCCGGCCTCGGAGGACTCGACCATGCGGAATTCGCCCAGGCCGAACTGGTCGCCCTTGATCATCTTGTCGATCAGCAGGTTGCCGTCGTTACCCGGTTCGATGCCGTAGATCTTGCCGCCGAGCTGGTCCTTGAACTTGGCGATGTCCTGGAAGCTCTTCAGGCCCGCATCAGCCGCGTAGGTCGGAACCGCCAGGGTGTACTTGGCGCCTTCCAGGTTCGGGGTCGGCAGCACTTTCACGCCGTTGTCCTTGGTGAAGGGCTCGATCACCGCGTCCATGGATGGAGCCCAGTAGCCGAGGAACACGTCGATCTGCTTGTTCTTCACCCCGGTGAAGGCGATGGGCACGGACGCCATGATCTTGCGCGGGGTGTAGCCCAGTCCCTCGGTCAGCACCATGGCCACACCCGTGGTGGCGGCGATGTCGGCCCAGCCGATTTCGGCGAAACGGACCTGCTTGCAGCTCTGCGGCTCCTGGGCCCAGGCGCCCTGGGTCAGTGCGCAGGCCAGCAGGCCCAGTGCAGCGACTTTTTTCATTTTTTTCATCAAGCGACTCCCTGACTTTGAAGGATGAAGCGTTCTTTACTGCGCTTGCTGCCGCTGCAATCTCGCGCCGAGCCGGCCAAAGACACGACCGCGGGTGGTCTGGCGCGTTCCGAAGCTTTCGGTGATGCGGTCGAGGATGATTGCCAGCAGTACCACTGCCATGCCGCTTTCGAAGCCCAGGCCAATGTCCAGGCGCTGGATACTGGCGAGTACATCGTTACCCAGGCCGCCGGCGCCGACCATCGACGCGATGATCACCATGGACAACGCCATCATGATCGTCTGGTTGACCCCGGCCATGATCGAGGGCATGGCATTGGGCAGCTGCACTTTGTATAGCAGCTGCCACGGGGTGCAGCCGAAGGATTGGCCGGCTTCGACGATTTCCTTGTTCACCTGGCGGATACCCAGTGCGGTCAGGCGCACCGCCGGGGGCATGGCGAAGATCACCGTGGCGATGATGCCGGGCACACGGCCGAGGCCGAAGAGCATGGCGGCCGGGATCAGGTAGACGAAGGCCGGCATGGTCTGCATGAAGTCCAGGATCGGACGGATGACCACGGCCACGCGCTCGCTCTTGGCGGCCCAGATGCCCAGCGGGATGCCGAGCAGCAGGCTGATCAGGGTGGAGGAGAAGGTCAGGCCGAGGGTGACCACGGTCTGCTCCCAGAACCCGGTCATCACGATCAGGATCAAGGACGCCGCGGTGAAGGCGGCGAACTTGGCGCCGATGCGCCAGAAGCCGAGGCCGACGAAGACGGCGATGATCACCCAGGCCGGCGGCCAGAGCAGGAAGCGTTCGATCAGCTCGGAGAAGCCGCTGACCACGTTACCGACGCTTTCGAAGGCGCCGCTGTAGTTTTCCAGAAGGTGCTGGACGACATCGTTGACCCAGCTGCCCAGATCCAGTTTCTCGCTCATCGTCATTCTCCCCGCAGGCGGCTCAGCAGGCGGCCTTTGCTGATCGCGCCGCAGTAGCGGCCACTCTGGTCGACCACCGGGATCGGCCCTTCATTGATCACCAGGCGCTGGATGACGCTGTCGAGCGGCAGGTCTTCCGGCACCGGGTCGATGTGCTTGAGCAGGTTGTGCTCGAGGTCCAGGGTGCGACCGCCTTCGACCAGCAGAGCGATCTTCTCCAGGCTGATAGAGCCGCGGAACATGTTCTTCTCGTCGACGATGAAGGCGTAGTGCTTGTCCATGGCCTGCAGCTTCTGGCAGACGGTCTGGGCGTCGGGCGCCCTGCCGTTGTGCACGAACAGCGGAACGCTGTCGGACTTGAGCTGGCCGGCGGTGAGGTAGCGGCTGGTGTCGACCGTGTTGAAGAAGTTGCGCACGTAGTCGTTGGCCGGATTCTCGATGATCTCCTGGGGCGTGCCCACCTGGATCAGCTTGCCGCCTTCCATGATGCCGATGCGCGAACCGATGCGCATGGCCTCTTCGATATCGTGGGACACGAAGATGATGGTGCGGCTGTGCTTCTTCTGCAGGTCCAGCAGCACGTCCTGCATCTCGCGGCGCTTGAGCGGGTCGAGGGCGGAGAAGGCCTCGTCCATGATGATCATCGACGGGTCGACCGCCAGGGCGCGGGCCAGGCCGACGCGCTGCTGCATGCCGCCCGACAGCTCATGGGGATACTTGTGGGCGAAGCTGGCCAGGCCGACCTGCTCCAGCACTTCCATGGCGCGCTTCTCGCGTTCCTTCTTGCTCTTGCCGGCCACTTCCAGGCCGAAGGCAGCGTTGTCCAGCACCGTGCGCGAGGGCATCAGTGCGAAGGATTGGAACACCATGCTCATGTCGCGGCGGCGCAGGTCGATCAGTTGCGACTTGGGCAGCTTGGCGACGTTCTGACCATCGATGAAGACATCGCCGGCGGTGGGCTCGATCAGACGATTGATCAAACGGATCAGGGTCGATTTGCCCGAGCCCGACAGGCCCATCAGCACGAAGATCTCGCCTTCGTTGACGCTGAAGGACACATCGCTGACGCCGATCACGGCGCCGCGCTCGGCCAGGATCTTTTCCTTGCTCCAGCCTTGCTTGAGTAAATCGATTGCTTCTTGCGGTTGTTGCCCGAAAACCTTGTAAAGGTTTTGAACCACGATCTTTCCAGACTGCATGGGATATTTCCCCTTCAGTAGACATCCAGGTCAGCTACACGGAGCCAGAACGGACGCTCGATGACGCCCAGCCTGGTGATGCCGACTGTCTTGCCTGTGTGGATAACAATGTTTCGAGAACCTGACAGCCCTCTGGCAGTGTTACGAAACCCATTCCCTGGGCGGGTTCTGCACCTCGAACCGAGGCGCGCGTACTTCCGAAATTTCTTATTAGGCCGGCCTCTACTCGGGGGGAGGCCGCCGCTTGTGTTCTTCGGTCCGGAGCGGAGTGCTCACGGTCTGTCAGTCCACGGGAACCGACAGCGACGAAATCGGGTGACTCAACGATAAAGCCTTGAGGCCTTGGCAATTGTCGGTTTGCGACGTTCATATGTTGGGCGACGACATGGCCAGGGGATATCGCTGGATGCGTTGCGTCAGGGCGCTTCGGCCCGGACGAGCGCTGCCGGGAGTGCACCACCGTCGCGCGCGGTGACGCCCTGCAGCCAGGTGGCCAGGGCGCCGGGATTGGCCTTCAGCCAGGACTTGGCCTCGCGCCGGCGGTTGGTGCTCTGATTAAGTATGGCCTCCATCAGGTGGTTCTCCATGGCCAGGCTGAACTTCAGGTTCTTCAGCAGCCGCCCGAGGTTCGGGCACTCCTGGGTGAGCCCCTTGCGCACCGTGGTATAGACGGTGGCGCCGCCGTAATTCGGGCCGAACCACTCGTCTCCGCCGTCCAGGTAATGCATCTGCAGCTGGTTGTTCATGGGGTGCGGTTCCCAGCCGAGGAACACCGCCCACTGCTGGAGATGCTCGGCGCGCTTGACCTGGGCGAGCATGCCGTTTTCGTTGGACTCAACCAGTTTGAAATTGCCGAGGCCGAATGCGTTCCCGGCAATCATCTTCTGGATCAGCTTGTTGCCGTCGTTGCCGGGCTCGATGCCATAGATCTTCCCGCCCAGCTGCTGCTTGAACCCGGCCAGGTCGGCGAAGCTCTTCACGCCGCCGTCCCAGGCCGCCTGGTTCACCGCCAGGGTGTACTTGGCGCCGGTGAGGTTGGCGCCCAGGCTCTCGACCGTACCTTTCTCCAGGTAGGGGCGGATGTCGTTTTCGCTGGCCGGCATCCAGGTGCCGAGGAACACGTCGACCTTGCCGTCACTCATCGCCTTGTAGGTGTCGGGAACCGACAGGCGACTGACCTTGGTGACGTAGCCGAGCTCGCTCAGCACATGGCGGGTGACGGCGGTGGTGACGGTGATGTCGCTCCAGCCGACATCGGCGAAATGCACGGTGGAGCAGCGCTCGGGATCGGCGGCGGCCAGCGCCGGCTGGGTGGCGATAAGGGCAGTGGCCAGCAGCGTTGCCGCCAGCAGGGAAGTGGTGGGTCGAGTCATCTGGAGGGTCCGTCCACAGCAGGTTTTATTGTCGTTTTTTCCGGACTCGCGTGGCTGTCGGACTGCTGCAGGCCGCGCCCCCGGGCGCCCGGATGATGCGTGCCAGACGTATCGACTGACTACCGACCCGGTCGCACTCAGAACTGATCTGTCGCGGGTGGTGCATCGCATCAGGGGTTCCCGGAGACGGCTTTCTGTAGGGGCGAATTCATTCGCCAAGCAGGCCGAAGGCTTGCCCTTGGGCGCCTGCTGGGGGCAGCTGCGCCGCCCCTGGCGAATGAATTCGCCCCTGCAGGCTGTTCGCCCCCCATGCAGTCGATCACGACGTATTTGGATACGACTAAGTCGGTGTTGGAAGTCTCCGCTTCGGCGAAATGCCGATCATGTCGCCAAGAGTGATCCCGACCGGAGTTTTCCCGTGGCTATCAGCGTGTTCGACCTGTTCAAGATCGGTATCGGCCCCTCCAGCTCGCATACCGTGGGCCCCATGCGCGCGGCGGCGCTGTTCGCCACGGCGCTGCGCGAGCGCGGCCTGCTGGCGCAGGTGACGCGGGTCGAAGTGCGCCTGTACGGCTCGCTGTCGGCCACCGGCGTCGGCCACGGCACCGACCGTGCGACGGTCATGGGGCTGATGGGCGAGTGGCCGGACCGCATCGACCCGAAGCAGATTGCCCCGCGCATTGCCGCGCTGCAGGAAAGCCGCGAGCTGCTGCTGGACGGCACGCAGCCGGTGGCCTTCGACTGGGCGCGCGACCTGCTGCTCCTGGAAGAAAACCTGCCCTACCACCCCAACGCCATGACCCTGATCGTCGAAGGCGAAGCCGGTGAATTGCACCGCGACACCTACTACTCCATCGGCGGCGGCTTCGTGGTCGACGAGGCCCAGGCCAAGTCCGGCCAGCTGGACCAGGACGCCACCGCACTGCCCTACGATTTCTCCAGCGCCGAGGAGCTGCTGCAGCTGTGCCGGCAGCACAACCTGCGCATCTCCGAGGTGATGCTGGCCAACGAGAAGGCCTGGCGCAGCGAGGCGGAGATCCGCTCCGGGCTCTTGAAACTCTGGGACGCCATGCAGGAATGCGTGAGCAACGGCCTGGGCGAGGAGGGCATCCTCCCTGGCGGACTGAACGTGCGCCGCCGCGCGGCCCGGCTGCACCGTAGCCTGCAGGAGCTGGGCAAGCCGAATGTGATCGGCTCGACCATGAGCGCCATGGAATGGGTCAACCTCTACGCCCTGGCGGTGAACGAGGAGAACGCCGCCGGCGGGCGCATGGTGACGGCGCCGACCAACGGCGCGGCGGGGATCATTCCGGCGGTGCTGCACTACTACATGCGCTTCAACCCCGAGGCCAACGACGACGACGTGGTCAATTTCTTCCTCGGCGCGGCGGCGGTGGGCATCCTGTGCAAGAAGAACGCCTCGATCTCCGGCGCCGAAGTGGGCTGCCAGGGCGAAGTGGGCTCGGCCTGCGCGATGGCGGCGGCGGGGCTGGCGGAAGTGCTGGGGGCGACCCCGGCACAGCTGGAGAACGCCGCCGAGATCGGCCTGGAACACAACCTGGGGCTGACCTGCGACCCGGTGGGCGGGCTGGTGCAGGTGCCGTGCATCGAGCGCAACGCGATTGCCGCGGTGAAGGCGATCAACGCGGCGCAGATGGCGCTGCGCGGCGACGGCGAGCACTTCATCTCGCTGGACCGGGTGATCCGCACCATGCGCGACACCGGCGCCGACATGCACGACAAGTACAAGGAAACCTCCCGCGGCGGCCTGGCGGTCAGCGCCATCGAGTGCTGACCCACAATCGTCCGCCGCTGCCTTCCTTTGGTGCGCGAGGCGGCGGATGAGTGGGGTGACCAGCTGGTCATTGCGGAAACCTTCGGTCTGTTACTGAAGGTGTTGTCCTACAGCGCGGGGTGACAGCCACTGACGCCCCCAGTGCTACCTAAGTCCCCAGGGACCGGCGGACGCTGGTTCTGGCGGTCGCAAACAGAATGATTCTGTCGCTCACGCCTAGGCCTTGTGGCACGGGGCTTGGATGGAATTCCCTTTTTTTGATTGAACGACCAATCAATCTAGGCACGACCTTTGCCTAGATTTAGTACTTCCCGGTTTCGCAGTACCGGGCCATAACAAAAAGCCTCGAAACGAGGCTCCGCTCCGTGCCTAGCCCGAGGGTTCGCCTATGTCACAGTTCAACCAAGGGGCTCAACCCCAGAACCGTGTTCCTCAGTCCATCGGTTTCCTGCTGCTGGACAACTTCACCCTGATTTCTCTGGCGTCCGCGGTAGAACCGCTGCGCATGGCCAACCACCTCTCCGGCCGCGAACTCTATCGCTGGCACACCCTCAGCCAGGACGGTCGCCCCGTCAGCGCCAGTGACGGCCTGCAGATCACCCCCGACAGCGGCCTGGACAACGCCCCGGCCCTGGACGCGGTGATTGTCTGCGGCGGCGTCGACATCCAGCACAGCGTCAGCCGCGAGCATGTGCAGTGGCTGCAGTCCCAGGCCCGCCAGGGACGCCAGCTCGGCGCCGTATGCACCGGCAGCTGGGCGCTGGCCAAAGCCGGCCTGCTCGATGGCTTCGAATGCAGCGTGCACTGGGAATGCCTGGCGGCCATGCAGGAAGCTTTCCCCCGCGCCGGCATCAGCACCCGCCTGTTCTCCATCGACCGTAACCGCTACACCTCTTCCGGCGGCACCGCGCCCATGGACATGATCCTGCACCTGATCGC
The DNA here is from genome assembly GCF_049334135.1 of Metapseudomonas cellulosilytica. NCBI lineage: Bacteria > Pseudomonadati > Pseudomonadota > Gammaproteobacteria > Pseudomonadales > Pseudomonadaceae > Metapseudomonas > Metapseudomonas cellulosilytica. The sequence goes on from NZ_JBHZGN010000004.1 coordinate 319,472, forward strand.
CCGCGAGCACGGCCGTGAACTGGCGGCGGCCATCTCCGAGATGTTCATCTACGAGCGCATCCGCAACGAGCAGGATCACCAGCGCGTGCCGCTCAAGCACATGCTCGGCACCAACCAGCCGAAGCTGCAGGAAATCGTCGCGCTGATGGAGGCCAACCTGGAGGAGCCCATCGACCTCGACGAGCTGGCCTGCTACGTGGACGTTTCGCGCCGTCAGCTGGAGCGGTTGTTCCAGAAGTACCTGCACTGCTCGCCGTCGCGCTATTACCTCAAGCTGCGCCTGATCCGCGCCCGCCAGCTGCTGAAGCAGACCGCCATGTCGATCATCGAAGTGGCTTCGGTGTGCGGCTTCGTCTCCACCCCGCACTTCTCCAAGTGCTACCGCGAATACTTCGGCATCCCGCCGCGCGACGAGCGCGCCGGCCAGAACGCCAATGTGGTGGCCCTGATGCCGGTACCGGACGAACTGGTGCGCCAGCCCTCCACGGCCGGCGTGGCCCTGAGCCGCGCCCAGGGCGAGTCCACCTTCGCCAGCGTGCGGGTGGTGTAAGGGGCGCGCTGCGCGCGCCTTGGCGAATGAATTCGCCCCTACAGTGGACGGATCGGGCGATTGATTGTCGTGCGGCACGATCTGCCCCCTCTCCCTCCGGGAGAGGGTTGGGGTGAGGGGGCCAGGGGTCGCTGGGAGTTCCAATTCGCGAATGAATTCGCTCCCAAAAGATGCTGCTCTACCTGCAACGAAAAAGGGCGCCAATGGCGCCCTTTTTCGTTACCAATGATCCCGCTTCAGCGCGGCACCAGCGCCGGCAGCAGGGTCCGCGAAATGGCTTCGCGCACGTTCGGCAGCAGGGTGGCGCTGCCGCCCAGCAGTTCTTCCACCAGGCGTCGCAGGGCCAGTGCGCGCTCAGGGCTGAGGCCGCTCACGGCCTGTTCGCAGGCCTGCTCGGCCGTTACCCCCGGCGGGATGCTGATACCCAGCGCCACCAGGCGCTCGCGAAAATCTTCCTGGTCGATCAGATCGGCATGCATCATCGCCCTAGTCCTCCGTCGTGGTGCCGCGCGGTCAGCGCAGCACGCCTTCTTCCAGCAACAGTTTGAAGATAGCTTCGGCGCCTGCCTGCGGCGAGACATCCTTGAGCACCTGGCCGCCGCCGCCGGAAGCCTTGGCGGTAGCCGCCTTCATCCGTTCGGCACCGGTCTTGGCCTTGATCACCTTGAGCCGCTTGGGGCGTGGGCGAGCCGGTTGCAGCTGGGCCTCGGCGAACAATACATCCTCCACCAGCTCCACGTCCTCTGCTTCGATGCGGCCACGGCGGGCCGGGCCGAACGCGCTCTGGCGCGCCGCCGGGGCGGCGTTGTCGACGCTGGCCAGGAACGGCAGGCGTACCTTCAGCCGGCGCCGCTGGCCGCGGGGCAGGGCCTGCAGCACCTGGGCCACGCCGTTGTCGACCTTTTCGACCTCGGCCAGGCCCACCACCAGCGGCCAGCCCAGGCGCTCGGCCAACAGGTACGGCAGCATCCCGGAGCCTTCGCCGGTTTCCGCCTGGCTGCCGGTGAGCACCAACTGGGCGCCGCTTTCGCGGAGGAAGTCGCCCAAGGGCGCCAGCGCGTCGTCCTGCGCGCCTTGCTCGAGGACGATGAGTTCATCCAGACCCATGCCCAGATAGGCGCGCAGCGCCTCGTCATGGGGATCGCCGGCGTGTACCACGCGCAGGCGTGGTCCGGCCAGGCGCAGGCCCAGTTCGACGGCACGGGAATCCTGGTCGGCGCGGCGCGCGCGGCCCGAGGTGGGGTGCGCGCCGATGGAGACCAGGCTGACGATCTTCAGTGCGTCATGCGGCATCGCGTGCCCCTCCCTGACGGTATTGGGTGGCGAGTTCGATCAGCGCGGCGAGAACCGCTGCGGAGTCGCCGATCACCGAGAGATCGGCGCGTTTGATCATGTCGCAGCCGGGGTCCATGTTCACCGCCACCACCTTGTCGCAGGCGCCGATGCCCTGCAGGTGCTGGATGGCGCCGGAAATGCCCACTGCCAGGTAAACCCGTGCGGTGACCCAGGTACCGGTGGCGCCCACCTGACGGTTGCGCGGCATGTGGCCGTCGTCCACCGCCACACGGGACGCGCCTTCGGTGGCACCGAGAGCGGCGGCGGCCTGGTGGAACAGGTTCCAGTCCTTCACGCCGTTGCCGCCGGAGAGGATGAACTCCGATTCGGCCATGGGGATCTGTGCCGGGTCCACGGCCACGGGGCCGAGGTCTTCGATGCGCGGCAGGCTGTGGGCGATGTTCGCCGACAGCTCCAGGGCGCGCGCTTCATGGCGGGTTTCGCTGACCGGCTCGGCACATTCGGCGGCGGCCAGGATCAGGCGCGGTACTGCTCGCACCAGGTCCTCGCGACCGGCGCCGGCGCGGCCGATGGCTTGTTCGTTGGCCACCTGCCAGACGCGGGTGGCCGGGCGCTCGCCCAGCTTGGCGCCGAGCCGGCGGCCCAGTTCGCCGCCACCGGTGCGGCTGTCGGGCAGCAGCCAATGACGTGGCGCCAGTTGGCTTTCCACGGCGCTCAGGGCCAGCACGCGGGCTTCCGGGGAATAGCCTTCGAATTCATTGCCGTCGATGCGCAGGATGCGGTCGACGCCGGCGGTGTCGAAGGCGGCTTCCTTGTCCTCGCCGAAGAGTACGGCGACCACCGCACCCTCGCTGCCGGCCAGCTTGTTGGCCAGGCCCAGCAGGTCCTTGTCGTGGCTGGAGAGGCGGCCGCCGACCATGTCCGGCACCACGCAGATGTGGAACGCCGGCTGTTCGATGACATGCAGCGGCAGCTGCACCACTTCGGTGGCGGCGCTGCGCTTGCCGGCGGTGCCTTGCTGGGCGCCGCTGCGGTCGATGCGCTTGAGGCCGTTGGGGCCGATGAAGCCCGCGGCCGCGGCATGGGGGTTCTTGCGGATGAGGCCGTTGGGGCCCATCCAGCTCGTCTGACCCTGGGTCTGCATGGCGGCATGCAGCGGGTGCAGGCGGTTGCGGGCGATCCACTCGGCGCGTGGGTCGCGGCGGATGATGTCGCTCATCTCAAGGTCTCCAGGGCTGCGCGGACGGCTCCCTCTCCCTCCGGGAGAGGGCTGGGGTGAGGGAGGCTGTTGACTGCGAGGGGCATGAGGTTTCCCTCACCCCCGGCCCCTCTCCCAGAGGGAGAGGGGAGACAAGCGTGCGGAGTCCGGGTCATCACGCCACCTCCACGGCAGCTTTAGCCGCCGACGGCTTTTTTGCTTCCACGGGCACCTCGATCAGCACATCCGCCACCAGCTCGGCGATGTCCTTGATCTCCGGGCGCGGCGCCACCACGCCTTCGAGCATCGCGGTGCACTGCGGGCAGCCCACGGCCACCAGTTCGGCGCCGGTTTCCTTGATGTCCACCATGCGCATGTCGGGAATCCGCTGCTTGCCGGGGATGTCGGTGATCGGCGCGCCGCCGCCACCGCCGCAGCAGCGCGAGCGGAAGCCGGAGCGTTGCATTTCCTTCACCTCGATACCGATGGCCTTGAGCACGTTGCGCGGGGCTTCGTACTCGCCGTTGTAGCGGCCCAGGTAGCAAGGGTCGTGGTAGGTCACGCTGCCGCCCTTGTGCTGGCCCAGGTTGAGGCTGCCGCGCTGCATCAGCTCATCGATGAAGGTGCTGTGGTGCAGGACTTCGTACTGGCCGCCCAGGGCGCCGTACTCGTTCTTCAGCACGTGGAAGCTGTGCGGGTCGCAGGAGACGATCTTCTTGAAGCGGTACTGGTTCAGCGTGGCGATATTGCGCTTGGCCAGTTGCTGGAAGGTCGCTTCGTCACCCAGGCGACGGGCCACGTCACCGCTGTCGCGCTCTTCCAGGCCGAGCACGGCGAAGTCGACGTTGGCGGCCTTCAGCACTTTGACGAAGGCGCGCAGGGTGCGCTGGTTGCGCATGTCGAAGGCGCCGTCGCCGACCCAGAACAGTACTTCGGCCTGTTTCTTCTCGCTCATCAGCGGCAGGTTCAGGTCCGCCGCCCAGTTCAGTCGGCCGCCGGGGGCAAAGCCGCCGGGGTTGTCGGTGGCGATCAGGTTTTCCAGCACCTCGGCGCCCTTGTTCGGGGTCGCGCCCTTCTCCAGGGTGAGGTGGCGGCGCATGTCGACGATGGCGTCGACGTGCTCGATCATCATCGGGCACTCCTCGACACAGGCTCGGCAGGTGGTGCAGGACCAGAGGGTGTCCGCTTCCACCAGACCCTTGCCGCCCTGGACCACGATCGGCTGGTGCGGACCGCCGCCGTGCTCGCCCAGCGGGATGCCCGGGTAGGGGCTGCCGGCGAACTTGGCGTCGTCGCCACCGGCGAGGCCAATGACCATGTCCTGGATCAGCTTCTTCGGGTTCAGCGGCTGGCCGGCGGCGAAGGCCGGGCACACCGCTTCGCACTTGCCGCACTGCACGCAGGCGTCGAAGCCGAGCAGCTGGTTCCAGGTGAAGTCAGTGGGTTTTTCCACGCCCAGCGGGGCGCTCGGATCGGTCAGGTCCAACGCCTTGAGGCCGGTTGAACGGCCGCCGCCAAAGCGCTCGGCGCGGCGGTGCCAGGCCAGGTGCAGGGCACCGGCGAAGGCGTGCTTCATCGGGCCGCCCCAGGTCATGCCGAGGAACAGCTCGGACACGCCCCAGGCCACGCCAATGGCCAGCAGGCCGGCGACGAACCAGCCGCCGAAGCCTTCCGGCAGGATGCCGGCCACCGGCAGGGTGGCGATGAAGAAGCTCGCGGAGAACATCAGCAGGCTCTTCGGCAGGCGATTCCAGGGGCCTTTCGACAGGCGTGCCGGCGGGTTGCGGCGGCGCTTGGCGACGAAGAGGGCACCGACGAACATCAGCATGGTGGCGGCCAGCAGGGCGAAGCCGAGGATCCGGCTATGCAGGCCGAAGCCGTGCACCACGATGGCCAGCAGCGCCGACAGCACGAAGCCGCCGGCGGTGGCGACGTGGGTCTTGGACATGTACTTGTCGCGCTCGACCACATGGTGGAGGTCCACCAGGTAGCGACGCGGCATCTTCATGAGGCCGCCGATCCAGTCGACCTTGGCAGGCCGGCCACGACGCCACATGAAAAAGCGCTTCGCAGCGCCCAGCACGGCCAGTGCCAGGGCGGCGAAGAGCAGGATGGGGAGAATGGTGTTCAGCATTGTTGGTCTCCTACCGGGACCTGAAAGCGGCTCGGATGGCTCCCTCTCCCTCCGGGAGAGGGCTGGGGTGAGGGGGGCTCGTCGTCACTGGGAGTCCGTGCCGACGCTCACCATCCCTCACCCCCGGCCCCTCTCCCGGAGGGAGAGGGGAGACAGGCTTAGAAGTCCTTGCACAGACGCAGGGCGTCGTAGATCGCCGCGTGGGTGTTGCGCTGGGCCACGCAGTCGCCGATGCGGAACAGCAGGTAGCCGCTGCCGGACTCGCTGAGGCAGGGCTGCGGCTTGATCGCGAACAGCGCCTCCACATCGATCTGCCCCTTGTTGCGCGAACCGTCCTTGAGTGCGTAGTACAGGCCTTCGTCGGGGCGTACACCGTTCTCGATGACGATCTGGTCCACCACACGCTCTTCCTTGGCGCCGGTGTATTCGTTCTCCAGCACCGCCACCACCTTGTCACCCTCGCGGTAGACCTTTTCCAGCATCAGGTCGCCGGTCATGATCACTTCTTTCGGGTACATGCTGCGGTAGTAGGTGGGGAAGGTGGTGCCGCCCATGGCGATGCCCGGCTTGATGTCGTCGGTGACGATCTCCACCTGGGCGCCCTTGTCGGCCAGGTAGTCCGCCGCCGACATGCCGCCGAACTCGCAGATGGTGTCGTAGACCAGCACGTTCTTGCCCGGCGCCACGGTGCCGTCGAGGATGTCCCAGCTGCTCACCACCAGGCCTTCGGCAGCGCCCCAGTGTTCGTTCTGTTCCAGGAACGGATGGCCGCCGTTGGCCAGCACCACGATGTCAGGCTTGAGGTCGAGGATGGCCTCCGGGTTCGCTGCGGTGCCCAGGCGCAGGTCCACGCCCAGGCGTGCGATCTCCAACTGGTACCAGCGGGTGATGCCGGCGATCTGGTCGCGCTGCGGCGCCTTGGCGGCGATGGTGATCTGCCCGCCGAGCTGGTCCTTCTTCTCGAACAGGGTCACGTCGTGGCCGCGCTCGGCTGCGACGCGAGCCGCTTCCATACCGGCCGGGCCACCACCGACGACGACGACCTTGCGCTTGACGCCGGTGGTCTTCTCGATGATGTGCGGCACGCCCATGTATTCACGGGAGGTCGCGGCGTTCTGGATGCAGAGCACGTCCAGGCCCTGGTACTGGCGGTCGATGCAGTAGTTGGCGCCGACGCACTGCTTGATCTGGTCCACCTGGCCCATCTTGATCTTGGCGATCAGGTGCGGGTCGGCGATGTGCGCGCGGGTCATGCCGACCATGTCCACATAGCCGCCTTCGAGGATGCGGGTGGCCTGGTTCGGGTCCTTGATGTTCTGCGCATGCAGCACCGGAACGTTGACCACTTCCTTGATGCCGGCCGCCAGGTGCAGGAAGGGCTCCGGCGGGAAGCTCATGTTGGGGATCACGTTGGCCAGGGTGTTGTGGGTGTCGCAGCCCGAGCCGACGACGCCGATGAAGTCGATCATGCCGGTGTCGCTGTAGTACTTGGCGATCTGCTTCATGTCCTCGTGGGACAGGCCGTCCGGGTGGAATTCGTCGCCACAGATACGCATGCCGACGCAGAAGTCGTCACCGACTTCCTTGCGCACGGCCTTGAGCACTTCCAGGCCGAACTTCATGCGGCCTTCGAAGGTGCCGCCCCATTCGTCGGTACGCTTGTTGACGCGCGGGCTCCAGAACTGGTCGATCATGTGCTGGTGCACGGCGGACAGTTCGACGCCGTCCAGGCCGCCTTCCTTCGCCCGGCGCGCGGCCTGGGCGTAGTTGCCGATCACACGCCAGATCTCTTCCACCTCGATGGTCTTGCAGGTGGCGCGGTGCACGGGCTCGCGGATGCCGGACGGCGACATCAGGGTCGGCCAGTTGAAGCCGTCCCAACGGGAGCGACGACCCATGTGGGTAATTTGGATCATGATCTTGGCGCCGTGCTTGTGCATGGCGTCGGCCAGGTTCTGGAAGTGCGGGATGATGCGGTCGGTGGACAGGTTCACCGAGCTCCACCATTCCTGCGGGCTGTCGATGGCCACGACCGAGGAACCGCCGCAGATGGCCAGGCCGATGCCGCCCTTGGCCTTCTCTTCGTAGTACTTCACATAGCGGTCGGTGGTCATGCCGCCATCGGTGGCGTAGACCTCTGCGTGAGCGGTGGACAGCACACGGTTGCGGATGGTGAGTTTGCCGATCTGAATCGGCTGGAACATAGCTTCGAATGCCATTGCCTTAGCCTCGCCTTACAGAGGTTTGACAGTGAACAGGCCGTCGTCGTGGCCTTCTTCCGAGCCGCCGTAGACCTGCTCGGCAACGGTGCGGATGCTGCTGCCGCGGGCCTGGAGGATCTGGTCCATGGCGCCGGCGAACCAGCCGGTGAACATGTAGTCGACCTTGCGGCCGACCTTGCCGTACACGTAGACGAAGGCCGAGTGCTTCAGGCGCACCTGGGCGGTGCCCTTGTCCAGGTCGATGGACTCGATCTGGAACAGGCCCCAGCCGCGCTGGGACAGGCGCTTCATGTAGTGCTCGAACACCGCCACGCCTTCCAGGCCATGGCACTCCGCTTCCTTCTCGCACCAGTGCCAGGCGGACTTGTAGCCGGCCTTGTAGAGGATCTCGGCGTAACGCTCCGGGCCCAGTTCGGCTTCGATGCCCATGTGGTTGTTGACGAAGAAGTGACGGGGCACGTACAGCATCGGCAGGGCGTCGGTAGTCCAGACACCGGTTTCGCTGTCGACTTCGATGGGCAGTTCGGGGGCGTGTTTGGCCATGTTGTTTTAGCTCCGGAATTCGATTTGCAATTGGCGCCGGCCTGTCTCGTAGGTTGGTGCTGAGCTTGCGAAGCCCAACATCCGGTTCTAAGAACCGGCCAGCGGCGTTGTCGGTGAAATCGCGGGAGCGCTGCGCGCTCCTTGTTGGGCCTCGTTCCTCGGCGCCAACCTACGTGGCGCCGAGTGGCGGGATCACTCGCCCCAGACGTCTTTAAGTACGCGGACCCAGTTCTCGCCCATGACCTTGCGCACCACGCGCTCGGGCATGCCGCGCTTGAGCAGGGTTTCGGTGAGGTTGGGGAACTCGCCCACGGTGCGGATGCCCAGCGGGTTGACGATCTTGCCGAAGTTGGTCAGGCGGCGGGCATAACCCTTGTCGTGGGTCAGCCACTCGAAGAATTCCTTGCCATGGCCCTGGGTGAAGTCGGTGCCGATGCCGATGGCGTCTTCGCCAACGATGTTCATCACGTACTCGATGGCCTCGGCGTAGTCGTCGATGGTCGAGTCGATGCCCTTGGCGAGGAAGGGGGCGAACATGGTCACGCCGACGAAGCCGCCGTGGTCGGCGATGAACTTCAGTTCTTCATCGGACTTGTTGCGCGGGTGTTCCTTGAGGCCAGACGGCAGGCAGTGGGAGTAGCAGACCGGCTTCTTGGATTCGAGGATGACTTCCTCGGAAGTCTTGGAGCCCACGTGGGAGAGGTCGCACATGATGCCGACGCGGTTCATCTCGGCGACGATCTCGCGGCCGAAGCCGGACAGGCCGCCGTCACGCTCGTAGCAGCCGGTGCCCACCAGGTTCTGGGTGTTGTAGCACATCTGCACGATGCCCACGCCGAGCTGCTTGAACACCTCGACGTAACCGATCTGGTCCTCGAAGGCATGGGCGTTCTGGAAGCCATAGATGATGCCGGTCTTGCCCAGTTCCTTGGCCTTGCGGATGTCGGCGGTGGTGCGCACCGGGATCACCAGGTCGCTGTTCTCGCGGATCAGCTTGCTGCTGGCGGCGATGTTGTTCACCGTCGCCTGGAAACCTTCCCAGACGGAGACGGTGCAGTTGGCGGCGGTCAGGCCGCCCACGCGCATGTCTTCGAAGAGTTCACGGTTCCACTTGGCGATGATCAGACCGTCGATGACGATGCTGTCGGCGTGCAGTTCGGCTGGGCTCATCAGGCTGTCCCCTGTTATCCATGCGCCGAATCTTCTGCCGGCGCTTTGGGGGGAGCATATCCCCGGGGAATTCGGCGCTATCGCGCAAAAGCGACCGGGGTATTGCCGAAAGCGTCAAGCCGGTCGCGAATGGGCAAGCGGGGTTCGGAAGTGAGGTTTGCCACGGGGAGGCGCGGGCTCTTGTAGGGGCGATTTCAATCGCCAAGCGGGCCGTAGGTCCGCCCTTCGGACCTGGAGGCAACTGCGTTGCCCTTGGCGAATGAATTCGCCCCTACAGGTAATCCAGCCAACCACAGGTCCGTCCCTTGCCAGCTCCCTGGCCGAACCGCCTATAAAGAAGGGGCGAGCGCCGATTTCACCGCCCCGCGGCCCAAGGTCGGTTTCAGGATACGCAGGGTCGCTGGGGTGCAATCTCCGAATGGCGGGGATGGCAAGCTCCCCAAATGCCCCACAAGTGCGCGAAGACGCCCCGCCGGGGCGCACAAGGACGGCCGCCAGCAAGGCCACGTATCCGTGACGTGGCGGGTGAGCCGCAGCCGACGACCTCCGGACGACCGGCACCGGTCAATTGTCCGTGACCGTGAGGAACGCTGTATGTCTGATGAGACGCTTCATCTGCCTCTGATCCAGAGCGTGCTGGACCGCGAGAAGAGCACCCCCGGTGCCCTGCTGCCGATCCTCCATGCCATCCAGGAAGGCGCGGGGTACATCCCCGATGTCGCTATTCCCGAGATCGCCCATGCCCTCAACTTGAGCCTCGCCGAGGTTCGCGGGGTGATCAGTTTCTACCACGACTTCCGCACCACGCCGCCGGCACGCCATACCCTGCGCCTGTGCCGCGCCGAGTCCTGCCAGAGCATGGGCGCCGAGCGCCTGGCCGCGCAGCTGCGCGAGCAGCTGGAACTGGACGACCACGGCACCAGCGCCGATAGGCAGATCAGCCTGCGTCCGGTCTATTGCCTGGGCGCCTGCGCCTGCTCGCCGGCCCTGGAGCTGGACGGCCAGCTGCATGCGCGGCTCACCCCCGAGCGCCTGCGCGAGCTGGTGAACGGCTGCCTGGAGGAGGGCTCATGCTGAAGTTGTACATCCCCTGCGATTCCGTCGCCCGCGCCGTGGGCGCCGACGATCTGGCCGTGGCCCTGGCCCGTGAAGCCGAGCGTCGGCAACTGCCCATCGAGCTGCGCCGCACCAGTTCCCGCGGCCTCTACTGGCTTGAACCGTTGCTGGAGCTGGAGAGCCCCGAAGGTCGCCTGGGCTTCGGCCCGGTAACCGCCGCCGATGTGCCCGCCCTGCTGGATGCCCTGCAAGGCGACGCCAGTACCCATCCCCTGGCCCTGGGGCCGGTGGAAGAGATTCCCTACCTGAAGAGCCAGCAGCGCCTGCTGTTCGCCCGCGCCGGCATCACCCGGCCGCTGTCCCTGGACGACTACCGTGCCCACGGCGGCTTCGAAGGGCTGACGCGCGCCATTGCCCTGAGCGGCGAGGAAATCGTCACCGCCGTGCTGGATTCCGGCCTGCGTGGCCGTGGCGGTGCGGCCTTCCCGGCGGGCATCAAGTGGCGCACCGTGCGCGGTGCCGCAGCTGAACAGAAATACGTGGTCTGCAACGCCGACGAAGGCGACTCCGGCACCTTCGCCGACCGTATGCAGATGGAAGGTGACCCCTTCCTGCTGATCGAGGGCATGGCCATCGCCGGCCTCGCCGTCGGCGCGACCATGGGCTACATCTACGTGCGTTCCGAGTACCCGCAGGCGGTGCAGACCCTGCGTGCCGCCATCGAGATCGCCCGTGAAGCCGGCTACCTCGGCGCCAATGTGGGCGGTAGCGGCCGCGCCTTCGACCTTGAAGTCCGTGTCGGCGCCGGCGCCTATATCTGCGGCGAGGAAACCGCGCTGCTGGATTCCCTCGAAGGCAAACGCGGCGTGGTTCGCGCCAAGCCGCCGCTGCCGGCATTGCAGGGCCTGTTCGGCCTGCCGACCCTGGTGCACAACGTGCTCACCCTGACCTCGGTGCCGATCATCCTGGCCCGCGGCGCGCAGTTCTACCGTGACTTCGGCATGGGCCGCTCGCTGGGTACCATGCCCTTCCAGCTGGCCGGCAATATCCGCCACGGCGGATTGGTGGAGCGGGCCTTCGGCCTGACCCTGCGCGAGCTGGTGGAAGGCTACGGTGGCGGCACCGCCAGTGGCCGCCCCTTAAAGGCTGCCCAGGTGGGCGGACCGCTGGGGGCCTGGGTGCCGCCGTCGCAATTCGATACGCCGCTGGACTACGAGGCCTTCGCCGCCATGGGCGCGATGCTCGGCCACGGTGGCGTGGTGGTGGCCGATGAAAGCCTGGACATGGCGCACATGGCGCGTTTCGCCCTGCAGTTCTGCGCCGAGGAATCCTGCGGCAAGTGCACGCCGTGCCGCATCGGCTCGACCCGTGGCGTGGAAGTGGTCGACCGCCTGCTGGCGGCGCCCGATGCCGCCGCGCGGGACGAGCAGGTGATCCTGCTCAAGGACCTCTGCGACACCCTGACCTATGGCTCGCTCTGCGCCCTGGGCGGCATGACCGCCTACCCGGTGACCAGCGCACTCAAGCATTTCCCCGCCGACTTCGGTCTGGAGACCTCGGAGGCCGACCAATGATCAACATCTTCGACCCCGCCAGCGATATCGACCTCGGCACCCCGGCCCGCGAAAGCGAGGTGCAGGTCAGTCTGACCATCGACGGCCGCGAGATCACCGTGCCGGCTGGCACGTCCGTCATGCGTGCCGCCGCGCTGCTCGGCACCACCATTCCCAAGCTCTGCGCCACCGACAGCCTGGAAGCCTTCGGCTCCTGCCGCATGTGTCTGGTGGAAATCGACGGCATGCGTGGCTACCCGGCCTCCTGCACCACGCCGGTGACGGAAGGCATGACGGTCCACACCCAGACGCCCAAGCTCGCCACCCTGCGGCGCAACGTCATGGAGCTGTACATCTCCGACCACCCGCTGGACTGCCTGACCTGCTCGGCCAACGGCAACTGCGAGCTGCAGACGGTGGCCGGTCAGGTGGGCCTGCGCGAAGTGCGTTACGGCTATGACGGCGCCAACCACCTGGACGAGCAGAAGGACGTCTCCAACCCCTATTTCGACTACGACCCGAGCAAGTGCATCGTCTGCAACCGCTGCGTGCGTGCCTGCGAGGAAACCCAGGGCACCTTCGCCCTGACCATCAGCGGGCGCGGCTTCGAGTCCCGCGTGGCGGCAGCTGGCGGCGAGAACTTCCTCGATTCGGAATGCGTCTCCTGCGGCGCCTGCGTGCAGGCCTGCCCCACCGCCACCCTGATGGAAAAGAGCGTGGTGGAACTGGGCCAGCCGGAACGCAGCGTGATCACCACCTGCGCCTATTGCGGCGTGGGCTGCTCCTTCCGCGCGGAAATGAAGGGCGACCAGCTGGTGCGCATGGTCCCCGACAAGAACGGCCAGGCCAACCACGGCCATTCCTGCGTGAAGGGCCGCTTCGCCTTCGGCTACGCCACTCACCCGGATCGCATCACCAAGCCGATGATCCGCAAGCACATCGACGATCCCTGGCAGGAAGTCAGCTGGGACGAGGCGGTGACCTACGCGGCCAGCGAATTCCGCCGCATCCAGCTCAAGTACGGGCGCGATTCCATCGGCGGCATCACCTCCAGCCGTTGCACCAACGAAGAGACTTACCTGGTGCAGAAGCTGGTGCGCGCCGGCTTCGGCAACAACAACGTGGATACCTGCGCCCGCGTCTGCCATTCGCCCACCGGCTACGGCCTGAAGCAGACCCTCGGTGAGTCCGCCGGCACCCAGAGCTTCGACTCGGTGATGCAGGCCGACGTGGTGCTGGTGATCGGTGCCAACCCCACCGACGCCCACCCGGTGTTCGGCTCCCAGCTCAAGCGCCGACTGCGTCAGGGCGCGCGGCTGATCGTCATCGACCCGCGGCGCATCGACCTGGTGGATTCGCCCCACGCCCGCGCCGAGCTGCACCTGGCGCTGCGTCCGGGCACCAACGTGGCCATGCTCAACGCCCTGGCCCACGTCATCGTCACTGAGGGCCTGGTGAACCAGCCGTTCGTCGATGCTCGCTGCGAAACGGCGGACTTCGCTCGTTGGCGTGACTTCGTCAGCCTGCCGGAGAACTCCCCCGAGGCCATGGGGCCGATCTGCGGCGTGTCGCCTGACGACATCCGTGCAGCGGCGCGGCTCTACGCCACCGGCGGTAACGCGGCCATCTACTACGGCCTGGGCGTCACCGAACACAGCCAGGGCAGCACCTCGGTCATGGGCATCGCCAACCTCGCCATGGTCACCGGCAACATCGGCCGCGAGGGCGTTGGCGTGAACCCGCTGCGCGGACAGAACAACGTCCAGGGCTCCTGCGACATGGGCTCCTTCCCCCATGAGCTGCCCGGCTATCGCCACGTCTCCAACGACGCGGTGCGCCACCAGTTCGAGCAGGCCTGGGGCGTGACCCTGCAGCCCGATCCGGGCCTGCGCATCCCCAACATGTTCGAGGCGGCACTCGGCGGCACCTTCAAGGCGCTCTACTGCCAGGGCGAGGACATTGCCCAGAGCGACCCCAACACCCAGCATGTCACCGCCGCCCTGTCGGCCATGGAATGCGTCGTGGTGCAGGACATCTTCCTCAACGAGACCGCCAAGTTCGCCCACGTCTTCCTGCCGGGCAGCTCCTTCCTGGAGAAGGACGGCACCTTCACCAACGCCGAGCGGCGCATCTCCCGCGTGCGCAAGGTGATGGACCCGCTGGGCGGCAAGGCTGACTGGGAGGCGACCCAGCTGCTGGCCAACGCCCTGGGCTACAAGATGGACTACAGGCATCCGTCCGAGATCATGGACGAGATCGCCAGCCTGACCCCGACCTTCACCCGCGTCAGCTACGCCGAGCTGGATCGCCACGGCAGCCTGCAGTGGCCCTGCAACGACGCGTCGCCGGATGGCACCCCGACCATGCACATCGAGGAATTCGTGCGCGGAAAGGGGCGCTTCATGCTCACCGGCTACGTGCCCACCGACGAGAAGGTCAACAGCCGCTATCCGCTGCTGCTGACCACCGGGCGCATCCTCAGCCAGTACAACGTCGGCGCGCAGACCCGGCGCACCGACAACGTCGCCTGGCACGAGGAGGACCGCCTGGAGATCCACCCGACCGACGCCGAAAGCCGCGGCATCGCCGAAGGCGACTGGGTGGGCGTGGGCAGCCGCGCCGGGCAGACGGTGCTGCGCGCCAAGGTCAGCGAGCGGGTGGCGCCGGGAGTGGTGTACACCACCTTCCACTTCCCCGAGTCGGGGGCCAACGTGATCACCACCGACAACTCCGACTGGGCCACCAACTGCCCGGAATACAAGGTCACGGCGGTGGAGGTCTCGCGGGTCTACCAGCCTTCCGAATGGCAGAAACGCTACCAGCAGTTCAGTGACGAACAGCGGCGCTTGCTCAAGGAACGCCGCAGAACGGAAAAAGCCGAGGTACGTCGATGAGCACCGAAAACCTGATCAAGATGGCCAACCAGATCGCCCAGTTCTTCTCCACCGAACCGGACAAGCAACAGGCCGTGCGCGGCGTGCAGCAGCACCTGCAGAGCTTCTGGACCCCTGCCATGCGTATCGAACTGATGGCCTGGCAGGTGGAACACCACGGCGCCGCCCTGCACCCCCTGGTGCAGGAGGCGCTGGCGGAGCAGGGCAGGGCGGTTTAGCCAACTCTGGGGGCGGAACACCTGTAGGGGCGAATTCATTCGCCAAGGGCAGCGCAGCTGCCCCCTGCAGGACCACAGGGGCAGACCTTCGGCCTGCTTGGCGAATGAATTCGCCCCTACAACAGATCTCGCCTCCTTTCAGCCGGTGTAGCGGCGGGGCTCCTGATCCGGATGCTCATGCCGGTCCTGGCTGGGGCAGGTGGCGAAGCGCGCGCGGTAGGCGCGGGAAAAGTAGGACGACGACTCGAAGCCGCAGGCCAGGGCCACCTGCAGCACGCTCATGTCGGTCTGGCGCAGCAACTGGCGGGCCTTGTCCAGGCGTAGGCCGAGGTAGAAGTTCGACGGTGTTTCCTTCAGGTGCAGGCGGAACAGCCGCTCCAGCTGGCGCGGCGTGACGTTCACCAGGTCGGCCAGTTCCCGTGAGCTCAGCGGCGTTTCGCTGTGCCGCTGCATTTCCCCGATCACCTGCACCAGCTTCTTGTTGTGCACGTTGAAGCGGGTGGCCACCTGCATCCGCTGGTGGTCCTGCTGGGTGCGGATGCGCCCCAGCACGAACTGCTCGGACACCTGCAACGCCAGGGCTTCGCCGTGGCTGCGGGCGATCAGGGTGAGCATCAGGTCGAGGCTGGCGGTGCCGCCGGCGCTGGTGATGCGCCGGCCATCGATCTCGAAGAGTTCCTGGGTGACGCTGAGCGCCGGATAGCGTTCCTGGAAGGCTTCGATGGCCTCCCAGTGCAGGGTCAGGCGCTGCCGGGAAAACAACTCGGCTTCGGCCAGCACGAAGCTGCCGGTATCTATCCCGCCCAGCAGCAGGCCTTCGCGCTCGGCACGGTTGAGCCAGTGGGCCAGGCGCGGACCGAAATGCGCCAGCGGCTCGAAACCGGCCACCACGAACAGGCAGTCCCCCTCGGGCGGCGCATCCAGGCCGCCCTCCACGTTCAGCGACATGCCGTTGCTGCCGGCCACCGGTCCACCGTCCAGGCTGAGCAGGCGCCAGCGGTACAACTCGCCGCGAAAACGATTGGCGACCCGCAGCGGCTCAACCGCCGACATCAGGCCGATCATGGAAAAGCCCGGCAGCAGGAGGAAACTGAAGGTCTGGGGCATGGCCGTTTTCCGCCAGTGGGATAAGGCACTAAAAGGCACTCGTCGGTGGAGTGCAAGAAAAGTGGTCGCTCCTGTTCAACAGGTAGTCGCTTTAGTTCGATTTGGCGGTTTTTCCGCTGCGTAATGTTTGCCCATCGGGTTGTCGTGGCGCCCGAAAACGGAAGGAGTCGCCCCCGGCTCCTGAACAACAAATATTCGAACCGTATGGCTGCAAGGGGAGTATCGATGAAAGGTCTCACCGCTTTCGCTGGTTGCTGTTTGTTTGCCCTGTCCACCACCGCCGCACTCGCCGCCGAAGACGCCAGTTGCCAGCAAGCCCGCATAGGGGTGGTTGGCTGGACCGATGTCGTCGCCACCACGTCGGTAGCCGCCACACTGCTGGATGGTCTCGGCTACAAGACCTCCCAGATAACCGCATCTCAGCAAATCATCTTCGCCGGCATCGACAAGAAGCAGATCGACTTCTTCCTCGGTTACTGGAAACCGGCCATGGACAACAACATCAAGCCGTTCCTCGACAAGGGCCAGGTCAAGGTGTTCGAACGGCCCAGCCTGCCGGACGCCATCGCTACCCTGGCCGTACCTGCCTACGCCGCGGAGCAGGGGCTCAGGACCTTTGCCGACATTGCCAAATTCAAGGATCAACTGGGCGGCAAGATCTACGGTATCGAGCCCGGTACCGGTGCCAATGCGAACATCAAGAAGATGATCGAGGCCAACCAGTTCGGCTTGGGCGACTTCCAACTCATCGAGTCCAGCGAAGCGGCCATGCTGGCTGCCGTGGGGCGCGCCGCCAAGCGCAAGGAACCCATTGTCTTCGTCGGCTGGAAACCGCACCCGATGAACATCCAGATGAAACTGGCATACCTGACCGGTAGCCAGGACGTCTTCGGTCCCAACGAGGGCGCGGCGTCCGTCTCCACTGTGACCGCGCCGGACTTCGCCGCGCGCTGCCCCAACGTCAATCGCCTGCTCACCAACCTGACCTTCACCGCGGAACAGGAAAGCGCGCTGATGGCGCCGATCATGGACCGTCAGGATGCGAGGGACGTCGCGCGCAAATGGCTGAAGGACAACCCGGCGGAAATGCGCCGGCTGCTCGAAGGCGTCACCACCTTCGATGGCCGGAACGGCGTCGACAGCGCCCTCGCCTCGCTCAAGTGATTCAACGCAACCTCCGGTGCGCGGGTTGCCCGCGCACGGTCTCCGATCGCCTCGCAGAAGGATGAAACAACCGTGAACTACGAAGTCATCGTCACCTGTGCCGTCACCGGCGCCGGCGATACCGTCGGCAAGCACCCGGCCATTCCGGTCACCCCGAAGGAAATCGCCGCCGCCGCCATCGAAGCGGCCAAGGCCGGCGCCACCGTCGCCCACTGCCATGTGCGCGACCCGCAGACCGGCAAGCCCAGCCGCGACGTTGCGCTGTACCGCGAAGTGGTGGAGCGCATCCGCGAGAGCGACACCGACATCATCATCAACCTCACCGCCGGCATGGGCGGCGACCTGGAGATCGGCAAGGGCGAGCAGCCCCTGGAGTTCGGCACCGGCACCGACCTGGTCGGCCCGCTTGAGCGCCTGGCCCATGTCGAGGAGCTGCTGCCGGAAATCTGCACCCTGGACTGCGGCACCCTGAACTTCGGCGACGGCGACTTCATCTACGTCTCCACCCCGGCCCAGCTGCGCGCCGGTGCCAAACGCATCACCGAACTCGGCGTGAAGGCCGAACTGGAAATCTTCGACACCGGCCACCTCTGGTTCGCCAAGCAGATGCTCAAGGAGGGCCTGCTGGAAGACCCGCTGATCCAGATCTGCCTGGGCATCCCATGGGGCGCGCCGGCCGACACCACCACCATGAAGGCCATGGCCGACAACCTGCCGGCCGGCATCACCTGGGCGGGCTTCGGCATCGGCCGCTCGCAGATGCCGATGGTCGCCCAGGCCATGCTGCTGGGTGGCAACGTGCGGGTGGGCCTGGAAGACAACATCTGGCTGGATCGCGGCGTACATGCCAGCAACGGCCAACTGGTGGAGCGCGCCATCGAGATCATCGAACGCCTCGGCGGCCGCGCCCTGACCCCGGCCGAAGGCCGCGAAAAGATGAAGCTCAAGCGCCGCGGTTGACGCTTTCTCCCCTCTCCCTCCGGGAGAGGGGCCGGGGGTGAGGGAAGCCGGATAGCAATCGGACTTCCCTGTTCCCGTAAACCCATTTGCCCCATCAGGAGCCACCATGTCCTTCGTCACCCAGATCAAGACCTTCGCCGCCCTCGGCAGCGGCGTCATCGGCAGCGGCTGGATCGCCCGCGCCCTGGCCCACGGCCTCGACGTCATCGCCTGGGACCCGGCGCCCGGCGCCGAGGCCGCCCTGCGCGCACGCATTGCCAACGCCTGGCCGGCGCTAGAGAAGCAGGGCCTGGCCCCCGGCGCCTCCCAGGACCGCCTGCGCTTCGTCGCCACCATCGAAGAATGCGTGCGCGATGCCGACTTCATCCAGGAAAGCGCCCCGGAGCGCCTCGATCTCAAGCTCGACCTGCACGCGAAGATCAGCGCGGCGGCGCGCCCGAACGTGATCATCGGCTCCAGCACCTCGGGCCTCTTGCCCAGCGAGTTCTATGCCGACGCCACCCATCCCGAGCGTTGCGTGGTCGGGCACCCCTTCAACCCGGTCTACCTGCTGCCGCTGGTGGAAGTGGTGGGTGGCGAGAAGACCGCACCCGAAGCGGTGCAGGCGGCCATCGAGATTTACACCGCGCTGGGCATGCGCCCGCTGCACGTGCGCAAGGAAGTACCCGGCTTCATCGCCGACCGCCTGCTCGAAGCCTTGTGGCGCGAGGCCCTGCACCTGGTCAACGACGGCGTGGCCAGCACCGGCGAGATCGACGACGCCATCCGCTTCGGCGCCGGCCTGCGCTGGTCCTTCATGGGCACCTTCCTCACCTACACCCTGGCGGGCGGCAACGCCGGCATGCGCCACTTCATGGCCCAGTTCGGCCCGGCCCTGCAGCTGCCCTGGACCTACTTGCCGGCGCCGGAACTCACCGAGACGCTGATTGACCGGGTGGTTGAAGGAACGTCCGAGCAGCAGGGCTCGCGCAGTATCGCCGAGCTGGAGCGCTATCGTGATGACTGCCTACTGGCGGTGCTCGGCGCCATCAAGGACACCAAGGCCAACCACGGTTTCGCCTTCGCCGAGTGATCTCTCTCGTTAGGCCTCGCCGGCTCGGACCAGCGAGGCCCGCGCCAACCTACAGGGTAATCGATGTAGGTTGGCGCTGAGCGGAGCGAAGCCCAACATCCCGTATCGGAGCCATAGCATGTCCACCGCCCTGACCACCTACCGCACCGCCATACTCCCCGACTGGGTGGACTACAACGGCCACCTGCGGGACGCCTTCTACCTGCTGATCTTCAGCTACGCCACTGACGCCCTGATGGACGAGATCGGCCTCGACGAGCAGGGACGCGCCGCGACCGGCCACACCCTCTATACCCTTGAATGTCACCTGAACTACCTGGCGGAAGTGAAGCTGGGGGCCGAGGTGGAAGTGCGCACCCAACTGCTGGGCGTCGATGCCAAGCGCCTGCACATCCACCACAGCCTGCACTACCCGGGAGACGCCACGGAGCTGGCGGCCAGCGAGCAGATGCTGATGAACATCGATAGTGCGGCGGGGCGTTCGGCGCCCTTCTCCGAGGCGGTGGCCGAGCGTATCCGTGGCATCGCCGCTGAACAGAATGGGCTGCCGCAGCCGCACCATGTGGGGCGGGTGATCGGCCTTCCCGGGCGCTGAGGCGCAGCGCCGTGTCCGCCACCTATCCTCTGTCGCCGGCCATGGCCGGATTCGTTGCCCGCAGCCAGGCGTTCACCGCCGACGGGACGGGCATAGTCGCGGCGCGTGCAGCCTATGACGCCCTCTGTCGCGCCTTCACGCCGCCCCGGGCAGCCACGGTCGAGTGGCAGGCCCTGCGCCTGGGACGGGTACCGGCGCGCCTCTACCGGCCCGCCGGCCCGGCCCCGGACGGCGGCTGGCCCGCCGTGCTGTTCATCCATGGCGGTGGCTGGATGCTGGGAGGGCTGGATTCCCACGCTTTCCTGTGCGACCGGCTGGCCGCCCGCTTGCCGCTCGCCGTGGTGGCGGTGGATTACCGGCTGGCGCCGGAGCATCCCTTTCCGGCCGCCCTTGAGGATTGCCTGGAGGCCTGGCGTGCCCTGGAACCGTCACGTTCAGGGCTGGATGGATGCCGATTGGCGGTGATGGGGGACAGCGCGGGTGGCAACCTGGCCGTCGCACTCTGCCTCGCCTTGCGCGAGGCCGGGGAGGCGCTGCCCTGCGCCCAGGCCCTGATCTACCCGGCGCTCAGCGCCTTGCCGCTGCCGTCCCACCGGGCGCTGGCAGATGCCCCGCTACTCAGCGGTGAGGATCTGGAGGCCTGCCTGGCCGCCTATCTGCCAGACCTGGCCGACCGGCGCCGGCCCCTGGCCTCGCCCCTGGAGGCGCGAGACTTCAGGGGCATGCCCGGGGCCTTCGTTGCAGTGGCGGAGTTCGATCCGCTGCATGACGATGGGGCCATCTACGCGCAGCGTCTGGCCGACGACGGCGTGGCGGTGGAATACAGGATGGGGACGGGGCTGGTCCACGGCTGCCTGCGGGGGCTCGGACAAGTGCCGGAAGTGGACCAGCTCCATGATTCGCTGTGCGCCTGGCTCTCCCGGAGCCTGCGCCTGCCGTGTGGCGCCGATCACAGGTTCGGCAGCGCATAACGCCGGGCGAAGTCGATCAGGTCGACCGGATTGCGGGTATTGAGCTTGTCCATCAGGCGCGACTTGTAGGTGCTGACCGTCTTGTGGCTGATGAACAGCTGCTCGGCGATCTCCTTGTTGTTCTTGCCGCTGGCGAGGTTCTGCAGCACCGCCAGCTCACGGTCGGAGAGGCTGTCCAGCAGGTGATTGTCGGTGCGCTCGCCGGACGCATGGGTGACCGGCAGGTAGACGGTGCTCGGAAACAGGCTGTAGCCGGAGAGCACCGAGCGTACCGCGGAGATCAGGCTCAACGCGGGTTCCTGCTTGGACAGGTAGCCGGTGGCGCCGGCCTGCAGGCAGCGATTGGCGTAGAGAGGGGCGGGCAGCGAGGTCAGCACCAGCAGCTTGAGGTTGGCGTCCATGGCGCTGAGGCGTCCCAGTACTTCCAGTCCGTCGAGCTTGGGGATCGCGATGTCCAGAATGACCAGGTCGGGTCGCAACGAGCGGGCGAGGCTGAGACCTTCTACACCACTATCCGTTTCTCCGGCCACTTCATAGTCTTCACGTTCCAGAAGTACGCGGGTGGCGAAGCGGGTAATCGATTGGTTATCGATCAGCAGTACCTTACTCATCTGTTGATTCTCCTTGTTTCATCGTCCCCAATGCTCGAGACGCGCAGGTAATCCCCTTGAGAAGTTTCGTCGGGCGTTCGGATGATTCGATGCCGAGAACTGTCGCGAACTTTTTCGGGTAATTGAGCGGAACGGGCCTGATATTTGATCAAGTTGGATTTAATGGTTCTTTTTCGTCAGAATCGAACCACTTTCAATTGAGATAATTCTGAAACTTGACGAGAAATTTCGATGTTGTGTCCGAGTTCAGCCCCGGATCCATCGACAATGCGCGTTGGCAATCCGCATCGAAGTGGAGTCGCAAGTATATTTCCGCTCTGACCCGCAATTAGTCAGCTAGGAAGTTTCCTACAAGGTGTGTAGGTTATGAGCCAGCCGCTAGATGCTGGCTCACATCGATCAGGGACCATGGCCAATGTTCTTCTTGCGTTTGCCTACGAGGTGGATCGGCTCAGTGCCCCGCATCTCCGCCGTCCGGCTGTCCATTTGCCTGTTTTTCTCGCTGTTGCTCGCGGTGGCGTTGCCGGGCGCCGAAGCGCAGGCCTCCGCGCGCGTGCTGTCCAGTTCGTTGGTGGTGGATCACCAGGGTCTTGCCATCAGCGAGGACGATTGGTTCTGGCTGCGGGAGAAGCGCGAACTGGTGATGGGCATCACCGCGCAGGGCGTCGAGCCGATGGAAATCAGCCAGCGAGACGGGGCCTACGAGGGCATAGCCGCGGACGTCACCTCCCTGGTCAGCCAGCTCCTCGGAATGCAGATCCGCCTGCGCCAGTATCCCGACCGGCAGGCGCTGTTCGATGCCCTGCTCAGGCGGGAAGTGGACATGCTCGTGGGTTCCGCCGGGGAAGGCGGCGGAATGCCGGTTGTCCACAGCCGACCCCTGGTCCGCGATCGCCTTGCGCTGTTCCGGCGCCATGAGGGCGCGGGTGACTTGCCGCAGGACCTGGCGGGCGTGCGGGTTGCGCTGATGCCGGATCTCGCGCCGCTCCTCGCCCGGCTCTACCCGGCGGCGCGTCCCGTGGAGGCGGCGTCCATCGATCAGGCCATGTCGCTGCCCGTACTCGGCCAGGCCGACCTGGTCCTGGGGAGCTTCCTGGCGGTTACCTACCGGCTCAATCGTGCCTTCGATGGCATGCTCAAGTTCGACCATTTTCCCGCAGGGGCGGACGCCAGCCTGGGCTTCATCCTGCGCGCGAACGACGGAGCGCTGCTGCGAGGGCTCGACGGCGCCCTGCAGGCCTCGGGCCGGACCTGGCTGGAGGATATCGTCCGTAGCCGGGTGGGCAGCGGCCTGATGCCGCTCAGCGAGCCGCTGCTGCTGTCACCGGTGGAGGCGCAGTGGGTGAAGGACAATCCGCTGGTGCGGCTGGTGATAGACGACGACATGGCGCCGGGGGCCTTCTTCGACGAGGCCGGACAGTTCCGGGGCTTTTTCGCCGACCTGCTGGACGTGGTGGCCTTGCAGACCGGTTTGCGCTTCACGGCAGTCACCCGGGCGGGCAGCGTCTCCCGGCAGATCGAGAGCCTGGAGCAGGGTGAAGCGGAGCTGGCCATCGTGATTCCGAGCGGGGAGCGGGAGAAGTCGTTGCGATTCTCCCGCTCCATCATCCGCTATCCCTTCGTGCTGGTCGGCCGCACCGATGCAGCCCTGCCGCCTGACCGGTCGGCAGGGCTGCGCTTGGCCCTGGTCAGCGAGCATATGGCCGAGAAGGAACTGGGCGCCGCTTACCCGGGGGCCAGATTCGTCGAGTTCGACTCCGCGATCGATGCCATGAACAGGGTGAGCGAGGGCGAGGTGGACTACGCGGTGGTTACCATGCCCATGGCGCGCTACTACATTCCGCGCCTGTTCAACGGCCAACTGACGATCGCCGCGCTGGCGAAGATCGACCCGGCCAGCGCCAACTTCGCCGTTCGCCGGGCCGACGGCGAACTGCAGTCGATCATCGACAAGGTCCTGGCCAGGCTCCCGCCGGCGGAGCTCAACGCCATGATCAGCCGCTGGCAGGGTACGCCGGGCATGAGCCCACAGACCTGGCGCGACTACGACGTGCTCATCCAGCGCATCCTCATGGGGGCGGCCCTGGTCGTGCTGGCGGTGCTGGCCTGGGTCCTGTACCAGCGGCGCGAGATTCGCCGGCGCAAACAGGCCGAGCGGCAGCTCGGCGACGAACTGCGCTTCATCGAGACCTTGACCGACAGCATGCCGCCGCCCTTGTACGTGCGCGACGCCGAGGGGCGCCTGCTGTCCTGCAACCGCAGTTACCTGGACACGCTCGGCCTTTCGGCAACCGATGTGCTCGGCCGGACCGCGCTGGAGTTGCCGTCGGCGGCGTTCGAGGCGGCGCCGGAGTTCCATCGGCTGTACCGGCAGGCCATGGCCGAAGGGCGGATGATCCAGGGCGTGCACGCGATACGCCTGGGCGAGCGCGAGCTCTGGATCGACCACTGGATCCAGCCCTTCCGGGATTCCCTTGGCGCGGTGAAAGGCGTGATCTGCGGCTGGCTGGATATCACCGAGCACCGCCGCCTGGTGGAGGAACTGGAGGAGGCGAAGAACCTGGCGGATGCGGCCAGCCGCGCCAAGACCACCTTCCTCGCCACCATGAGCCACGAAATCCGTACCCCGATGAATGCGGTGATCAGCATCCTGGAGCTGGCACTCAAGCGTGCCGCCGACCAGCCCATCGACCGCGCAAGCATCGAAGTGGCCTACGGCTCCGCGCGCAGCCTGCTGGAGCTGATCGGCGACATCCTCGATATCGCCCGGATCGAGTCCGGCCGCCTCAACCTGGCGCCGCGCCGGGCCAACCTGCGGGAGCTGGTGGAGTCCGTGGCTCGGGTCTTCGACGGGCTGGCGCGGCAAAAGCGCCTCAACCTCGTCCTGGAGATCGACTCCAGCATCCAGGGCGATGTGCTGGTGGACGGCCTGCGCTTCAAGCAGATCCTTTCCAATCTGGTGAGCAACGCCATCAAGTTCACCCGCGAAGGCAGCGTTCGCGTGCACGTCGAGGGCGAGGAGGCGGAACCGGGCATGTTGCGGGTCAGCCTCCGCGTGGAAGACACCGGCATCGGCATCTCTGCGGCAGACCAGGCGCGCCTGTTTCGTCCCTTCGCCCAGGTGCAACGGGGCTTCCAGCAGACCGAGGGGGCTGGCCTGGGGCTGGTCATATGCCGTTCCCTCTGCGAGATGATGGGCGGCCGCCTGACCCTTTCCAGCGTCCCCGGCCAGGGCACGCGGGTGGATGTGGAGCTGCGTCTGCACCGCCTCGACCCGGTGGCGGTGTCGGACGCCCCGGCACCGGTGGGGAGCGGCGAAAGGCACCGGCTTCGGGTACTGGTGGTGGACGACCATCCGGTGAACCGGCAGATCCTCGCCCAGCAACTGGAACACCTCGGACACGCGGTGGTGGAAGCGGAAAACGGGGTGGATGCGCTGGCAGCCTGGCGGCTCGGGCATTTCGACGTGGTGGCCACCGACTGCCATATGCCGAGGATGAGCGGCGCCGACCTCGCCCGTGCCATCCGCGAACAGGAGCGATCGGACGGGCTGGAGCCGACCCTGATCCTCGGGCTGACCGCCGACGCCCAGCAGGAAGAAATCGAGCGGGGCATCCAGGCCGGCATGGATGACTGCCTGATCAAGCCGATCGGGCTCGATGTGCTGGAGGAGAAGCTGCGTGGCCTGGCCAGTGGCGAGCCACCCTCGGAGCCAGTGAGCCGGGGTGGCGTCGAGCCGGAAGCCGGCCCGCTGCTGTTCGACCTGGCGCCGCTGGCGCCATTGACCGGAGGCGACCCGGGCCTGATCCGCAACCTGGTGACGGAACTGCTCAATACCAATCGACGCGACCTGGAGCCCCTGGTCCAGCTTGCCGAGCAGGGGGACGCCCCGGGGCTCGCCGAACTCGCCCACCGCCTCAAGGGCGCGGCGCGGGTGGTCAAGGCGGAATCGCTCATCGCCGCCTGCAACCGGCTGGAGCAAGCCTGCAAGGGCGCGGCGCCTGTGCCCGTCGAATTGCGGGCTGGCGCAGAGGCGTTACGCGAGGCGATGCTGGAGCTGGAACGGGCGCTGACGGAATGGATGGCCCAGGGGGATCACTGATCCCTGGCGCTTTCCGCCAACAGGGCACGGAACCCTTCAGCGTCCAGGGGGCGGGAGAACAGGAAGCCCTGGGCCAGCTTGCAGCCCAGGGCCAGAAGATGGTCGCGCTGTTCGGTGGTCTCCACCCCCTCCACCACCAGGCTCAGGTCCATCGCCTCCGCCAGGGCCACTGCGCTGCTGATGATGGCGCCGCTGCGGGGCTGGTTCATCAGCTTGCCAACGAAGGCACCATCCAGCTTGAGCTGGCTGAAAGGCAGCTCGCAGAGGCGGTCGAGGGATGAGTAGCCCGCACCGAAGTCGTCCATGGCCAGGCCGCAGCCCATCAGACGCAGGCGTACCAGGCTCTCCAGGCTGGCGGCCGGCGCCTCCAGCAGGCCGGTCTCGGTGAGCTCGAAGGTCAGGCCTTCACCCGGCAGGCCGGCTTCTTCCAGGGCCTGCCCCACGTGCGTGGCGATATCGCCATCGCCCAACTGATGGGGCTGCAGGTTGAAGGCGAGGTTGACCTGCCGGCCGTCGCGGGCCAATTCCTGCTGCAGCGCCAACCCCTGCTGGAAGAGTTGCCAGAACAACCGGTCGACCAGCCCATGGGCTTCCATCGCCGGCAGGAACTGCGCCGGCGACAGTACACCGCGCCGGGGGTGGCGCCAGCGGGCGAGGACCTCCGCTCCGTGCAGCAAGCCGCTTTGCAGATGCACCTTGGGCTGGAACCAGGCCTCGAACTCGCCTTGCTCAAGGCCCAGGAGGATCTCGTCCAGCATTGGCGGCTCCTGGTCCAAGGACGGGGCCGGGCGCGTCGGTTGCAGGCGCTTGTGGCGTTCGATCATCTGGCCGGCGCGCTGGATATCGAAGGGCTTGCCCAGGTCGCCGAGGAACTCCAGGTCCAGGCAACGGGCCAGGGCATGGGTCGCCTGGCGCAGCTCCGGTTCCACCGCGCTGCTGAGGATCACCGAACGCACCAGCGCCGACTGACTGGCGCGGCGCAGGAACTCGAGGCCGTCCATGCCCGCCATGCGCAGGTCGCAGAGCACGATGTCGACGCCGCCGCAGGTATCCAGCGCGGCCAGGGCAGCGGCGCCGTCCGCGGCATCGAGGATGCGCCCCAGGCCCAGTTGGCGCAGGGCGCTGACGGCGACCAGGCGCTGGAAGGGCTCGTCTTCCAGCACCAGAATGCTCAGGTTTTTCATGGAGAGGGCTCGACAGGAATAGGTATCCCGGCCAAGTTACTCAGCGTAAGGAGGTTTCATCTAGGAGACGCCTCCTGTGATCTTGTAGGAAAATTCACCGGTGACGCCTTTCGTCACCTCCGCGGGCTGCGTCAAGGATGCCCGGTCCCACTGGCTTTTCGAGGTCGCAATGAGAAGTGCCCTGATAGTCGATGATCATCCGGTCATCCGCATGGCTGTCCGCATGCTGCTGGAGCGCAACGACATGGTGGTCGTTGGCGAAGCCGACAATGGCGTCGATGCCTTGCAGCTGATTCGCCAGCACGAGCCGGATATCGTCATCCTGGATATCGGCATTCCACGGCTCGATGGGCTGAACGTCATCTCGCGCATCCGCGCCCTGGGTCTCGAGAGCCATGTGCTGGTACTCACCGCCCAGCCGGCCGACAGCTTCTCCCAGCGGTGTTTCCAGGCTGGCGCCAAGGGCTTCATCAGCAAGGAAGAAGATCTGCAGAACCTGGTGACTGCCATCAATGCCATCAGTGCCGGCTTCACCGTCTTTCCCGCCCTGACCCAGGGTAGCAGCCAGGTACCCGCGCTCAGCGAGGCCGAACTGGTGGGGCGTTTGTCCAATCAGGAACTGATGGTCTTGCAGTATCTGGCCTCCGGACTCTCCAACAAGGACATCGCGGAGCGGATGCTGCTCAGCAACAAGACCGTGAGCACCTACAAGACGCGAATCCAGCAGAAGCTCAATCTGGACTCCCTGCTCGAGCTGATCGAGTTCGCCCGGCGCAACGACCTGGCGGTGCGCCGGGAGGGCTGACGTCCGGCATGGCGGTAGCGCATGCCGTTTCGATCAGAGCGGTCCCCGCGCGCAGACGAGCTGGTAGCGTTCGTAGTTCGTGGGCTTTTCCGGCGGAAGGGTGTAGGTAGCCGAGCACTGCTGGCTTGACCACTTGATGACCAGCGTTCCCTGGTCCTCTTCGACCAATGCCAGCGCCCGCCCGCTCGGGTCGGAGATCGCCAGTTGCTTGCCGGTGGCATCCTCCAGCGAGGCGCCGAATGGAATGCGCTGTTGCTGGGTATCGAACAGCTCGAACTGGACCCGCCGTCCCTTCTTGCCTTCGAACCGGGCCCGCACCACCGAGCCACGCCGTGGGACGACCTGCTGGGTCGCGTTCTCGATCTCGATGCCGCCGCCGAGATTGCGGGTGTCCAGGGTGATCCAGTTGGTCCGGTACGGCTGGGCGTTGGGCACTACCGCATAGCCGTTGTAGCCGGTGCTCACGCGGTTGTAGTTGCTGATGCCGACACCCGGGATATCCGGTACCTCGACCAGCGCGAAGGTCTCGCCCACGGGCTGGCCCAGGTTGATGCCACCGGCATGGGCCACTACCGAACCTGACAGACTCAGGCTCTCGGAGCTGTAGCCACGGCCCTTGCTGTAACCCAGGCCGACTTCGGCGAAGGCGGTGCGGCTGTTCAGGCTGGCGGAGCCGGCACTGCCGCTGTTGTTGTTGTGGCTGCCCTGCACCGAGTACGAGGTGTCGCTGTCTTCGGACAGGTAGCCGTGCACGCCGACCTGGGTGCTGTCGCTGTGCTTCTGGCTGCTGGTGGAGACATAGGCGCGAGGGGCGCGGGATGTCGATCCCAGGGGGAAGGACACCGAGAGGTTGAGCTGGGTGTCCCTTTCGCTCGAGGCGTAGGAGGAGGAGGTACCGAGGTTCCTGGTCTGGGACACGCTGAAGTTGTAGCTGACGTCCCGCCAGCTGTTGGAGTAGCCGGCGGAGAGGCTCCGCGAGCCGCCCCGGTCCCAGTAGCGCTCGTCGCTGGCGTTGATGTAGAGGGTGCCGTAACGGTAGTTGCCCAGGCTCTGGCTGACGGTCAGGTCGGTACGGATCTTCGACCGGCCCCTTGCAAAGCTGACGCCATCGCTCAGCTCCTGCACATGGTCGGAGAGCGTCCGGTAGCCCTCGGTGGAATAGCGATAGGCCGCGAGGGTGAAGCTGGTGTCCGTACCGGTGAAAGTCTTGGCATACAGCGCCCGCAAGCTGTTGCCGGTTGCGGAGAGCCCGCGAACCCGGCTGGACGAGTGGGTCATGTCGACCGAGAAGGCGCCGATGGTGGTGTTCCGCCCGGCGCCGATGGCTACGGCGTTGAAGTCCTGGGTCGCCTGAACACCGGCGATGCCGGTGAGGTTGCTGCTCACCCCGTAGGTCGTGGTGCCGCTGACGAAGTTGGGGGTCTTGAGGCCGTCGGTGTTGCTGTTGAACTGGCCGCCCGACACGCTGTACTTCAGCTGCCCTTCACGAATCATCGTCGGCAGGCTGGAGAAGGCCTGCCGGGTGACGCGACGGCGGCCATCCGCCTCGATGACGGCCACCTCCAGGTCGCCGTTGGAGCCGGTGGGGTAGATGTCATTGATCTCGAAGGGGCCGGGGGCCACGGTGGTGGAATAGAGCACATAGCCGTTCTGGCGAATTTCCACCGTGGCGTTGGTTTCCGCAAAGCCACGGATCACCGGTGCATAGCCCCGTTCGCTGTCCGCCCTCATGCCCTCGTCGGACGCCAGTTTGATCCCCCGGTAGCGGACGCTGTCGAACAGGTCGGCGTCAGAGTAGATCTCACCGAGGGTGAATTGCCCTTTCAGCGCGGTGAGATCGCGCTGGAGATAGGAGCGGTTGCTGGTGAACTTGCTCTTGCGGCTGCTACCGGTGCGGTAGTTGGATTCGTTGCGCAGCCGCCAGGCACCCAGGTTGAAGCCATTGCGCAGGCCCAGGTTGTTGGCGGTCTGGCGGCCGTAGTCATCCTTGTTGCGGTTGGCGTTGAGCTGGTAGTTGATGAAGGCGGCGGTGACGCCGTTGTCCCAGAGCGCGGGGTCGACGTAGCCGCGTCGGCCCCGGAGCATGGCGACCTGTGGAATGCTGACGTAAAGGCGCAGGCGCGTCGGGTCGTAGCGCAGGGCGGCCTGGTCGATCAGCGCGGGCAGGTCGTAGCAGGTCTGGGGTGCTTCCGGCCGCAGCTTGCCTTGTTCCACCAGCTTGGCCAGGTCGATACCCAGCAGTTCGAGCATGTCGTAGTGCAGGCATGGCTCGACAGTGCCCGCTTGCGGGTTGCGCACGAAGTCGATGTCGCGGCGTCCCACCAGCACCTGGTTGCCGTAGATGTCGACGCGGTAGTTGCCGGGCAGGGTGCTGTTATCGCGCAGCAACAGTTGCAGGTCCACGGGCGACGGTGCGCCCTTCAGGAAGGAGGTGTTGAACGCTTCGGCCTGTGGGTCGCTCGCCTGTGGCGCTACCGGGGCTTCGGCTCCGAACGCCAGGCTGGGAAGAGCCAGGGAAATGGCTAACGCGAGTTTACTGGGAGGAATGGCAGACGGAGCTGTCCGTCTATCCCGTCCAGTGTAGTGACCAGGCCAAATGCTCATTTCTCAACGCCTGCAAAAAGTCTGGTTCACCTCCGACAGGCATGAGGAGGGCCGGGCAGGGGCGCTCGGCGCCTGCCAGAGATGAACCTTGGGATTGGTATGGGGCTGTTACAGAGCTTGTTCGGACCGCTGTGCCGTGACGCCCTCGGGTTTGCCGGCCGAGAGTCTCGTGGCGTAGGGCACTTGCGCTCCGTAGTCGTTGATGACGGAGAAATTCAGCTCCGGCTCATTCGTGGCGGGCATCTGCTTGACGGGGAAAGACCGTTGCTGCCCGGGCGCGATCATGGTCGAGTCCACCACGACTTCACCCTTGCCGAGGCGCACGTCGGACATGGAAACGTGATACAGGCTCGGGTTCCTGACCGTGAGCTCGGCCGTGTTGCCACGGGTTTCCAGGCTCCAGCGCAGCTCTTCCGGCGCCACTCGGGCATCGCCGGGCAGACCGGCGGGGCGGAAGAACACCTTGATCCGCTGGTTGACCGCGAGTTGCAGGACGTTCTTCCCTGGCACGGCCTGGGGGATTTCCTGCACGTTCAGCCAGACGACCGATTCACGGTCACTGGGCATGCCGCTGCCTTCGTAGAGGACGCGCAGCAGTTGTCGTTCGTCCGCTGGTATCCGGGCAAGCGGGGGTGTCACGGCGAGGGGCGGAGGCGTATCCGAGTCGTCTCCATTGTCGAGCCAGGACTGCACCAGCGCGGCTTGTCCGGTGTTGCGCACCATGATGCTGGCTTCTTTCTCGGAACCCTTGAAAACCATACGTGTGGCGCTCAGGGATATTCCGGCGGACACATGGGAGGCGAGCACCAGGCTCAGGACGCCCAGGCAGGCGGAGATCTTGCGAAGGGCCATAACTGTTACCACTGGATTGCGTAGAGGAGGCGGGGCCCGGAGGCCCCGCCAGTCATGGAAGCAGGGTCAGCTGCTTACTCGTAGTGCAGGGTGAACGGCAGGGTGGCGTTACCGTCACCAGGGACGGCAGTCTTGGGGTCGGCGGTGGTGACGTAGGCGGCGGCGAAGGTCAGGGTGGCGTCGCCACCGTTCAGAGTGCTCTCGATCTTGGCGGGGGTCGCAGCGCCGCTGGTTAGGTCGATGACATTGCCGTTGATGTCCAGGATGGCGATGCCGACGTTCTTGGCGGTATTGCTACCTTGGGTCAGCTTCAGGACTTTCTTGCCGTCGACGACGCCGGAGCCTTTGCTGGCGTCGAACGTCATGGAGACCTTGGTGCCGGCGTTGCAGTTGATGTTCAGGCTGATGTCGTTGGCCGACAGGCGGCCAGCGTTCGGAGCGGTGTCGGTGCCCAGGTCCTTGATCGAGATGTTGCCGAGGTCAACCGCGATGGCCTTTTCCTTGCCGGTGCTGCCTTCGACGGAGCAGGCGTCGTTGTTGATCACGCCGGTGAAGCTGATCTGGCCTTTACCTGCCTCGACGGCCAGAGCGGAGCCGCTGGCGGCGATAACGGACATGGCCAGGACAGCGAGAGAAAACTTCTTCATGTGAATCTCCATAGATATGAAAAGTGCTGCATCGAAATGCCCGGCAAAGTTAATTTATTGGCGTTTTTCGGCGCTATCGGCCCGCTCTCTCTTCCATGTAAGGGCATGCTTACAAGGTTGTCGCTGTTTTCTTTGATTGAGTTTTTCACGGGCTGTCCGGAAGTGCCGAGATAGACGGGCGCCAATGTTTTTGCCGTCCCGGTGCAGCCTTCTCCGGTATCCGGAATTACTTTGTCAGTATGTGTAGGAAGTTTCCTGCGGGTTTGGTGTTGCCCGAGAAGTTTGGTTGGGGGCTTGGATAGTCCGATATGGGACTTGCAATTGGTCAGTCCACTGTTAGTGCGATCGAGCGATATTCATTTGAACTTGGGAAACCAGGTCCTGAGAGCGTTGCCATGACTCATCGGCTCTGCCTGACTCAAGCTGTCTGGATGGCGCGGCGGAGTCGACCGGTACGGCGGAGCTCGTAGGGTGGATGTCGCTTTTTACATCCACCAGCGGAGTCAGGCCGAACCGCGGATGGTGGACCGGTGGAGCGTGGTCCACCCTACGGAGTTCCGTAGCCAGGATTTCATCTGGGCTACGTTTCCTGATCGGTGCCTTTGGCCAGAGCCAGGATTATTCATAGTGCGTAGGGTGGATGTCGCTTTTTACATCCACCAGCGGAGTCAGGCCGAACCGCGGATGGTGGACCGGTGGAGCGTGGTCCACCCTACGGAGTTCCGTAGCCCGGATTTCATCTGGGCTACGTTTCCTGATCGGTGCCTTTGGCCAGAGCCAGGATTATTCATAGTGCGTAGGGTGGATGTCGCTTTTGACATCCACCAGCGGAGTCCGGCCGAACCGGGGATGGTGGACCGGTGGGGCGTGGTCCACCCTACGAAGTTCCGTAGCCCGGATTTCATCTGGGCTACGTTTCCTGATCGGTACCTTTGGCCTGGGCCAGGATTATTCATAGTTCGTAGGGTGGATGTCGCTTTTTACATCCACCAGCGGAGTCAGGCCGAACCGCGGATGGTGGACCGGTGGAGCGTGGTCCACCCTACGGAGTTCCGTAGCCCGGACTTCATCTGGGCTACGTTTCCTGATCGGTGCCTTTGGCCAGGGCCAGGATTTTTCATCGCGGCCATGCATTGGTTTTCCAATTGGAACCGTTGCAGCGCTCACTCAGGTGGTAGGCATTGAGTCGAGATTATCAGTGGCGGTGATGGCTGCCGGTATCGCCGGAGATACCGCGATGGTCTGTTGCAGGAGCGGCTTCCAGGTTTTCCACCAGTCCAGGTCCACCAGCGCTGATGCCTGATCGTCGTCCAGGGACCACCATTCTTGTTCGCTCCGCTTATGACCGTTGATGAACAGATGTTCTGCGGTGTAGGTCACGGTACGAGGGCCGCAGACGCACCTGTAGGAGCGAATTCATTCGCGAAAGCGGACCGCAGGTCCGCCCGGTAAGCACCGGGACCAGCTTCGCTGGCCAATCGCGATTGAAATCGCTCCCACGGTATCGAGGCTGGTGGATGTGAAAAGCGACATCCTCCTCTACAGAGTCCGAGTCAGTAGCCCGATACCTATCAGGCCTGTCCGCATGGGTATCGCTCCGCTCCACCCATCCTACAAGTCGGCGGTGAGCCAGGCGGATCAGTTGAAGGTGACGGTGACGATCTTGCCGTTGGTGTGCGCGACGGCGGTCGATTTGATGGAGGAGGTATCGACGATGCCGGCGCACAGGTTGCTCGACGGCGGCACGGGGCCGGCCTGTTTCGGACTGATGCCGTTATCCCGCCCGGCGTGGCGGTACCATTCCGAAGCGGGCATGTCGCAGGCGCCAACGACGATCGCTCCCGTGAAGTGGATGACACCGCTGATGCTGCCCGACCCATTTGCATGAACACCCGACGAAGCGATAACCAGACCAACCACAGCTGCAATCTTGTTGATTTTCATCTTCCGCTCTCCTTGGTGGCTTACATCGTCTCGGCTACCTGGTTGTTCATGCCTGCGGGGATCCGGAAGTGAACATTGAGGAAACCGGTGTGGCATCAAAGTGATATCAAAATGGCATCTTTTGGCAATGAAGTGCCATCACTTTTCGCAGGCACTTGGAAGGCCGCTTCATAGATCTTTCTCTCTTGTTTTCTGGTTTGTAGGAATCTTCCTTTCAATTCGTGGAATAACTTCGTTATCACTTGGAAAATTCCCTTTAGTCGCGCGTGATTTGCGCACGCAGCTCTGTAAGTAAATGTCGAATTTTCTCTACCTATGAACTGATGTTTCCCAAAAAAGCGTAGGAATAATCTCAGTATTAATAATGGCTAAATAACGGCGCCCGGATGCGGGAAAGGGCCCATCGGCTGGCGGAACGAAAGCCGGGGCGGGGCGGAAAACGAGGGGCTCCATCGTCAGGCGCGATGCCCGAAACGATGTGCAGAGGGAGATAAAAAAAAGGTTCTTCGCGGAGTCTGGGGGAAGAGCGAGTTGACAGTCAGGGAAGTGGGTAAATTGGCAGTCGCCAAACACACCAACCCCCACTCCCTGCTGCCGCCGTGCATCCTATTGATCTTG